>JALVSR010000132.1 GCA_027024225.1 Hyphomicrobiales bacterium
GGCGGAGGGCGGTATTTTACCAATGGATATTACTTCTGTTCCTTCAATTTCGCCAGCACGGCGAAGGGCGAGTCGGGGTCGGGCGCGCGCTCCTTCTTGCGCGGCGCGGGCCTCCCACCCCCCTTGTGCGGGGGCTTGCCACCCTTTCCGCCCCTGCCCTTCGCGGGCTTGCCGCGCCGCGCGCCCGGTGCCTTGCCCCTGGGCGCGGCCTTTTTCTTGCAGCGGAACGGCCCGGTGCCATCCGGCCACCAGACCACGATCTCCACCTCCTCCGGCTCCGCCGCCACTGTCTCTTCGGCTTTCGCCTCAGCCGCGACGGAAGCGGCCTCGCCGGCTTCAACCGCTTCGGGCGTTTCAGCAGGTTGGGCCGCTTCGGTGGCTTCAGCGGCCGAAGCGGTTTTGCTCTCTTCGGCGGACTTTTCCGCCTCCTCGGCCTCCGCCTTCGCTTCCCCGGTGAGCTTTTCCGCCTCCGTCGCGGCTTCCTCCGTCTTCGCCTCTTCCGCCTTTTTCTCCATCTTCACCTTGCGGTGCTCGGGCTTGTAGCCCAGCGTCTCCAGAACGGCGGCAAAGTCCTCGCCGGAGCAGCCCACCAGCGACATCATGTCGGGAATGACCATGAAGCCGCCGCCCTCAACCGAGCCCTCGGGCCGCTCCTCGCCGGTGAAGCGCGGCTTCCAGAACACGCGGTCGCGGATCATGTCGCCCAACCGCTCCAGCATGTCCACGCGCACCGCCCGGCGCTTGCACGGCCGGTAACCGGCCACCAGCGCATAGCCCTCCGGCCAGTTCTCGTCCACCGGCACGGAGGTCAGCCCGTTGGCCGGCGGAGGCGGCACGTCCTTCATCTCCCCGCCCTGCTGCTCCTGCCACAGCTTCCACAACAGCAGCCGCGCCTGCGTCGGCGCGGGCTTCAGCAGCGCCGGGATGAAGATGTGATAGGCGCCAAAGCGCACCCCGTGCTTGCGCAAGGGCGCGCGCATGTCCTGATCCAACTGCTTCACGTCCTCGGCCACGTCCTCGCGCGGCAACACGCCCAGCGCCTCCACCAGCCGAAAGGCCAGCCCGCGCGCAAGCCCGGTAATGGCCTCGCCTTCCTCGCCGCCGTCACCTCCCTCGGCCAGCGCGTAGAGGGGGCTGAGCAGCTCCTGCAAGTGGCGCGAGACGAATTTCTCGAGCCGCTTGAGCACCATGTCGCGCTCCGCGCCCGCCAGCGCCTCGTCGGCCAGCACCTCCACCTTCGGGCGCAGGATATCCGCGCCGGGCCTGAGCCGGCCGATCGCATGACCCTTCCACAACACCCTGCCCTCGGCGTCGAGCGTGAAGTCGCCATCGGGTGCGGCCATGATGGCCTGCGCCCGGTCGGAAAGCTCGCGCGCCACGGCCTTCTGCGCGGCCGTGTTCCAGGCCCTGGCGTGTTCGCCCGTTTGCGCCGCGCCGTCGGGGAAGAAGCGCAGGCCCTCTACGCGCCCCACGTGTGCGCCTTCCACCTCCACGTTGCCTTCGTCATCCACGCTCGACATGAGGATGTCCTTCTCCCGCAGTTTCTTCAGCAATACGGATGTCTGCCGGTCGATGAACCGGTTGGTCAGCCGCTCGTGCAGGGCGTCCGAGAGCCTGTCTTCCACCTCCCGCGTGCGCCCGCGCCAGTATTCGGCGTCTTTCAGCCAGCGCGAACGGTTGGCCACGAATGTCCATGTTCTCACATGGGCGATGCGATTTGACAAGGTGTCAATGTCGCCCTCCGGCTTGTCGCACCGCGCCACCTGGCGCGCCAGCCAGTCCTCGTCAATCACCCCTTCCGGCCCGCGGAGAAAACGGAAGATCTGCGCCACCAGGTGGGCGTGATCCGCCCCGGTGATGTTGCGATAATCGGGTATCTGGCACACCTCCCACAGCAGCTCCACCGTTTCCGGAGAATCGGCCAGCGCCATGACCTCCTCGTTGCGCGTAAGCAGCTCCAGCGCCGCCACATCCGCCGCCATGGGCGCGCGCATGAGCCCCTCGCGGTTGGGCGTGGCGCGCAAAGATGCCAGCAGGTGATCGACGGAGCGGAAGTTCAGGTTGCGGTTGCGCCATTGCACGTGGCGCACCGGTGGAAAGCGGTGTTCCTCCAGCGCCAGCACGGTTTCCTCGTCGAACGGCTCGGCATGCGCGGTAACGCCGAAAGTGCCGTCGTTCAGATACCGTCCGGCGCGGCCCGCAATCTGCGCCAGCTCCGGCATGGTGAGTTCCCGGAAGCGGAAGCCGTCGAACTTGCGCGTGGCGGCGAAGGCCACGTGCTCGATGTCCATGTTCAGCCCCATGCCGATGGCATCCGTGGCCACGAGGTAGTCCACCTCGCCGGACTGATACAGCGCCACTTGCGCGTTGCGTGTGCGCGGGGAGAGCGCGCCCATGACCACCGCCGCGCCCCCGCGCGTGCGGCGGATGAGCTCGGCCACGGAATAAACCATGTCGGCGGAAAACGCGACGATGGCGCTGCGCGGGGGCAAGCGCGTGAGCTTCTTCGGCCCCGCATAGGTGAGGCTGGAAAGCCGCGGGCGGGAGCGGAACTCCACGTTCGGCAACAGGCTCTTCAGCAGCGGCTTCATGGTTTCCGCGCCCAGCAGCCACGTCTCGTCACGCCCGCGCGCGTGCAGGATGCGGTCGGTGAACACGTGCCCGCGCTCGAAGTCCGCCGCCAGCTGCACCTCGTCGATGACCATGCAGTCCACGGGGATGGACAGCGGCATGGCCTCCACCGTGCACACGTAGTAGCGCGCACGCTCGGGCCAGATTTTTTCCTCGCCCGTTATCAGCGCCACCTGCATGGCGCCGACGCGGGCCACCAGCCGGTCGTAGATCTCGCGCGCCAGCAATCGCAGCGGCAGGCCGATCATGCCGGTGGGGAACGTGAGCATGCGCTCCACCGCCATGTGCGTCTTGCCGGTGTTGGTGGGCCCCAGCAGGGCGATGACTCGTTTGCTGCGCATCGGGTTCATGGTCAGCGAGGTTGCGGTTTCGGGCAATGTGGCGCGCCGGCTCCAAGGATGCAACCGACGGACACGGTTTTGTTAACATTTGAAACAAACTTGAACATTGCGAAATCGAATCACCGACCCTGTGCGTTTTCCATCTTTGTTCGCGCCATTCGCCGCAACATCTTGCGCACGCATTCGGCGCATGGCCCAAGGGCAAACTTGCGCACGGCGCGAAACGGACGCGGAAAGGGTTAACAGGCGGAACATCCGTGGAGCGCTTTCCTGACGCTTTCCTAACGCGCCGCAGGCGGCGAAAGCATGGCGAGATTACGATTCAAACCTCCTGCGAACAAGCAGTGTCCGAATCGCTGATTCCAATAAATTCTACCTTTGTTCACGCCATATCTGGTGGCCCGGCGCGCGCAAGGCAACAATGGTGATTCATGCCGAAGCGACAAGGACGGCCCGCGTTAACCCGCTTGTTTCATTACGAAACGCCGGAGAGTGTTGAAGCTTCAAGATTGCTTCAGGCGTGCAACGGCTTGTCGAAGCAGGCAAGTGCGGCTTCGCGCACGGCTTCCGACAGCGTGGGATGCGCGTGGCACATGTGGGCGAGCTGCCGCGCCGTGCCGCCCGTTTGCATGAAGGCGGCCAGCTCGTGGATCATCTCGCCCGCCATGGGGCCGAGGACATGCGCACCAAGCACCCGCCCCGTCTCCTTGGCGGCGAGGATTTTCACGAACCCGGCGGTGGCATGCATGGCCCGCGCCCGGCCATTGCCGCGGAAGTGGAACACACCCTTCACGCAGGCCACGCCTGCCTCTTTCAGCTCATCCTCGGTGAAGCCCACGCTGGCCGCCTCCGGCGCGGTGTAAAGCACCGATGGAATGAGCGCGTAGTTCACCGCCACCTCCTGCCCCGCCAGCAGCTCGGCCAGGGCATAGCCTTCCTCCTCCGCCTTGTGCGCCAGCATGGACTGGCCAATGACATCGCCAATGGCGTAGATGCTCCTCACGCTCGTCTCGAAGGCCTCGTTGACGGGAATGAAGCCGCGTTCATCCGGCACAATGCCCACGTCCTCCAGCCCCAGACCATCGGTAAACGGCACCCGGCCAGTGGCCAGCAACACGCGCTCCGCACGCAGGGTTTGCGTGGCGCCATCCTTGCGCCTTTCCATTTCCACACGTGCCGCGCCATTGTCTGCGCCGGCGTGGGTGACGGCATGACCAGGGAAGAACTTGATGCCGATTTTCTTGAGCTCCCGCTGCAAGGTCTTGCGAACGTCGATATCCCAGCCTGGCAGGATCATGTCATCGTATTCAATGACCGTCACCTCCGCCCCCAGCCGGCGCCACACCGAGCCCAGCTCCAGCCCGATGACGCCGCCACCGATGACCGCCAGGGAGGTGGGCACGGCCTCGAAGGAAAGCGCTTCGGTGGAGGTAACCACGTATTCGCCATCCACCTCCGCGCCGGGCAGCAGGGCCGGGGCGGAGCCAGTGGCGATCACGATGGCCCCGGCATTGTGGATGATCGGTTCTTCGCCGGGCGTATCCACCACCTCCACCGCATCGGGAGCGATGATGCGCGCCGTGCCGGGCACGAGCGTGATGCCGTTTTTCTTGAACAGGGCGGCCAGCCCTTGCACATTGGCCTCCACCACCTGCGCCTTGAAAGCCATCATCTGCGCCACATCCACGCGGGGCGCGCAGCCGACGATGCCGAAGGTGGAGAAATGCTCCCGCGCCTCATGAAAACGCTCCGAGACATGCAGCAGCGCCTTGGACGGAATGCACCCCACGTTGAGACAGGTGCCGCCCAGCGCCGGACGCCTTTCCACCACCGCCACCTTCAGCCCCAGCTGCGCGCAGCGAATGGCGCAAACATAGCCGCCCGGGCCCGCTCCGATGATGAGAACGTCATGTTGGTCGCTCATGGCCGGGGCCTCCGTGTCATTTCAGGATGGTAGCCAGCGCCGACGTCGGGCCGGCAAGGGATGGCCTGTGTCGGCCTTGTCATTCGTCCAGCTCGAAATCGATGGTGATGCGGTTGCCGGCCACGGGCCGGAAGTGCTTGTCGGCATACTCCACATGAACGGGATGGTCGCGATAATGGGCAATCACCTCCGGCTGACAGAAGCGCACCAGCCACACGTAGCGATATTGCGGATCTTCCGGCTGGATGGCCACGCCGGTTTCCACCGCCATGACGCCGGGGATCCTCGACAATACCTCCCGGCCCTTCGCGCGCAGTTGCGCCGCGCCCTCCTCGTCCAGACCCTCCACGTTGTATTCGATGACATGCATGACATTGCGCCACGGGCGGGCGGACTGCAACACCTCCTCGGCGCGGTTCTCGCTGCCCCACAGGCGGATCATGCGCCTGCATTCCTCCGCGATGGCCTCGCGCACACCCTTCACCAGCGCGGTATAGCCTTTCACCTGTTTCGCCGCGTTGTCATACATCACCCGTGCGGCGGCGTCCGACAGCGCGGTGTAGTAGTTGATCTTGGTGACACCGTTCTCGATGAGCTTGCGGAACTGTTCGTCCGACAGCCCCGTGCCGCCATGGATGACCAGCGGGATGCCCAGGCGCGCGTTGATTTCCGCCAGGCGGTCGAAGTCCAGCTTCGGTTTGCCCTTCATCCGCCCGTGCACCGTGCCGATGGACACGGCGAGGAAATCCACCCCCGTTTCCTCGACGAAGCGCGCCGCCTCCTCCGGCGTGGTGTAGCGAATCTCGCCGGGATGCTTTTCCGCGTCCTCGCCTTCCACGCCCGGCACGTAGCCCAGCTCGCCTTCCACCGGCACGCCCACCGCGTGCGCCACGTCCGCCACCTCTTTCGTGATGCGCGCGTTTTCCTCGAACGGGTGGTGCGAGGCGTCCACCATCACGCCGTTGCATCCCAGCCGGATGCCGGTGATGACCGATTCCAGGCTTTCACCATGGTCGAGGTGAATAGCCACCGGCACGCTGGCGCGCTTCGCCGCGGCCACGGTGGCGTGCATGATGAGCTCGAAATCGTAGTATTCGAAATGCGATTCCGCCAGGCTCAGGATGACCGGCGCGCGCATTTCCTCCGCCGCCGCCATGATGCCTTCCAGGAAGTCCAGCGACACGAGGTCGAACGCGCCCACGGCATAACGGTTCTCGTGCGCATGCTTGAGCATGTCCTTCATGTTCACCAGAGGCATGGTTCCCCTCCGTCAGGTCTGGCGTGAATTCCATGTTTTCGGCCGCACTGTAATGAAACATGCCCATGCAATAAAGCCGCTTGCGGCGCGTTATGGCGCAGAATGGAATTGCCGCCTTGCTATTGGCGGCGTCATTGCCAATATTGCGGCGCCATGAGCGACGAAAAAACCGATAACCGGGAAACGCACGGGCACGACTTGCGCTTTTACGGTCGGCGCAAGTCGCGCCCCCTGAAGCCACGCCAGCAGCGGCTGATGGAAGAGCTGCTGCCGAAGGTTTCCCTGCGCCATGAACCACCGGAGCGACTGCGCACGCCGGTGAAATTGTTCGACAAGCCAGTGGAACGCGTGGTGCTGGAAATCGGCTTCGGTGGCGGAGAGCACCTGGCGCACCAGGCGCTCGCGCACCCCCAGTGGGGCTTCATCGGCGCGGAGCCATTCATCAATGGCGTGGCCAAGATGCTGGCGGCCATCGAGGACAACCGCCTTGACAACGTGCGCATATGGGATGGCGACGCCCGCGCCCTGCTGCCGCTCATCGGCGATGAAACCATCGCCGAAGCGTGGCTGCTCTATCCCGATCCGTGGCCGAAGAAGCGGCACCACAAGCGCCGCTTTGTGAACCAAGAGAATCTCGAGCACATTCACCGCATACTTGAGCCGGGCGGCATTTTCTTTTTTGCCAGCGACATTCCCGACTACGTGCGCTGGACGCTTGCGCACGTGCGCCGGCATGGCGGCTTCGAGTGGCTGGCCGAGTGTCCGGCCGACTGGCGCGAACCACCCGCCGGCTGGCCCGGCACGCGGTATGAGCGGAAGGCCCTGCGCGAGGGGCGCACGCCGGCCTATCTGCTGTTTCGGAAGGTCTGATTTGCACTGAAGCGCGTCGCACCGGCCCGTTTCCCTGCCGACCACCTGCCTCTCATGAAAAAGCCCTCGCCCCCTCCCGGCCACTTGGCTTCACAATTTGGGTGGCCGGGAGGGGGCGAGGGCTGGCGCCGTGCACTTCCGTGCATGAAGAATCCCGTGGTTGGGCGGAGGAAGAGGGCCCAACACATCCTACAGCTGCGGCACGGGAAGTTTGCGCAGCAGGTCGCGGGTGATCTTCTTGGAAAACTCCACCGCCGGCTGATCGTAGGGGTCGATGCCCAGCACATAGCCGGTGAGGATGGTTTCCAGCATGAAATGCATGAACATCGCACCCAGAAATTCTTCGTTCAATTCATGGAAACGAAAGGTGCGCACGGGCCGGCCCTTGCGCATGAGGCTCTCCACCGTGGCGCGCTGTTCGCAGTCGGTCAAATCGCCGATGGTGTGGCCGCCCAGGCAGCTCAGGCGCTCGTCCGCATCGTCCGCCAGCACCGCCGGTGCGCGATATCCCAAGCCGGCCGTTTCCGGCATGACGATGGAAAACAGCTTGTCGTTCGGTCCATCCAGGAACAGTTGCAGCTGCGAATGCTGATCCAGCGGGCCGGTGGCGCTGACGGGCAGCGGCCCCTTGCCCTGTTTCCCTAAACTTTCCGCCCACAGCTGCCGCCACCAGGCGGTGAACAAGCTGAGCTGGCTGGTGTAGGGCATCATGATGACGGCCTTCAGCTGCCCGGCGTTCAGAAACCCCGCATGTAGCGCCGCGCCCATCAGCGGCGGGTTGTTTTCCGGCGGGGTATCTTCCGCCAGCGTCAGGTCCAGCACCCTGGCGGCCGAGGCGCGCAGCCGCGCCGTGTCCAGCCCCAGCAGGCTGGCCGGCAGCATCCCGACGATGGAAAAGGCGGCGAACCGCCCGCCGATGTCGGGGGGATGATCCATCACCAGAATGCCATGCAAGCCGGCGATGCGCAGCAGCGGGTTGTGGCGCGCATCACCCGGCTCGGTGATGATGAGCATGCGCTGCGCCAGCGAGGAGCCCAGGCCGTGCACCTGCAGGTAATCGATGGCCCACAGGCATTGCATGAGCGTTTCCGCCGTGGAGCCGGACTTGGAAATGACGAGAAACCGCAAGCCCTCCAGGTCGAGCCGGCTGATGAAGCGCTCCATCCACGGCGTTTCCGGGTTGTCCATCACATGAAAGGCCGGGGCGGACTGATCACCCCCGTGCAGGAAGCGCGAGAGCTGACGCAGCGTGCGCGGCGCCAGGGCCGAGCCGCCGATGCCGAACAGCACGATATCTTTCGCCCCGGCGGCGAACTTTTGCGCGGCGAGGCGGATTTGCACCAGGTCGTCATCGCGGTGCACAATGGAAAGCACCGGCGCTTTTCCTGCGTGATATTCCTCGCGCAGACGCTTGAGCGCTTCCTGTGCGGCGCTCAGCGCCTTGTCCATTTCCACGCGGGAGAGCCCGTTGGGGCCGATGCTGCCGGCCAGGCAGCCGCTGATGTCCTGCGCATAAGGCAGGTGACGGCAGGTGGATTTCCTCGCTGCATGTTTTTCGCGCACGACAGAAACGGACATGTCTTGTCTTGCCCCCATTGTGGCCTCATTTTCAACATTCCATTAATAGGCTGGAAACCTCACCAAATGGTTGATTGCGCGGGAGTCGCACATGTCCGGGTCTTCCACAAGGCAAAATGATGCAGAAAGACCGCCAGATCAGGACGTGGAGGCCGAAACCCGCCAGCGCATGGCGGAGATGTTGCGCCGCACCGGCGAGCAGACGGAAAAGCTCACCGGCGGCGCCGGTCTGCCCGGCACGGAGGCGGAGGCGCGGCGGAACGCGCAGGAGCCGCATGACTGGCCGGAAGTATGGGGCCCGCGCGTGGGCCGGGCGCTGGGCTATGCCTTCGCGCTATACCTGCTGTGGCACCTGCTGGGCACCTACGTGCTCGAATGACGGCCCGCGCTCACCTGGGGCGAATTCACTTTTTATTAAAAAACCCTGTTGCATTGTGGTGCCATGGTGATGCGCAGGCGACCGCCCGAGAACGCGTCCTGAAGATGCTTCACACTCGCGGTCGCCATGTCGAACGGATGATACGGACCTTCGCCCTTGCACGCGGGCCCATTCGGTGGCAATATACATGCGGCCGGGGAGAGGGGAACCAGGGGGAACAGATGCTGCGTTTCCGCATGAAGGCTGCCTGTGCCATGCTTGCGATGTTTGGCGCGCTCGCGTTGGGCGGATGCGCGACATCGGTGGATCCCGTTCCGGCCATTCCCGACACCTCCTCGTTCCACAATCCCGCCGGAGAAACACTGCAAAACGGCGATACCTTGCGCATCGTCGTATTCGGCAAGGACGATCTCTCTCGCACCTATACCATCGACGCCAACGGCGAAATTTCCTTTGGCGACTTTGGCCGCCTCAAGGCTGCGGGCCTGACCGTGGCAACCCTGGAGCAGGAAATCACCCGCCTGCTGGCCGAGCACGGGCAGCCGGGCGCACAGGTGAGTGTGCTGCGCGACTGATGCGCAAATCCGCAGCGTGCGCCCATGACGGCCGCCAGTCGATACCTTTCCAATCATGTGTGAGGTTCGCAATTTTTCTCGCAAGGTTCCGCCCTTGTTTTTCCTCCCATTTTGCATGATATTCTCATGACATCGCCCGGTGGCCGAGCCATCGACCCTGCTACGGATGCTTCCGCCAACGGCAAGAGGTATCGAGATGAAACTTCTGTACTTTGCCTGGGTGCGCGAAAAACTGGGGCGTCAGGAAGAAGAGCTGACCCCGCCGCCGGAAGTGCGCACGGTGGGCGACCTGTTGCGCTGGCTGCGTTCACTGGACGCGGCCCACGCCGAGGCGCTGGCGGATGAAAACGTTCTGCGTGTGGCGGTAGATCAGGCGCACGCGAACCTCGACACACCATTGAAAAATGCGCGCGAGGTGGCCTTCTTTCCGCCCGTTACCGGCGGCTGACGCGCCAGGCTTCCTCCAACACATTTCCCAGGTGGCCGTTCAGCCTTTTTCCAGTTCGGTGGCGCGCTTGCGCTCCAACATGTTGATGATCATCGCCGCGGTCTCTTCCACCGCGCGGCGTGTGACGTCGATAACCGGCCAGCCATGCCGAGCGCACAGCTTCTTCAGCGCCGCCACTTCCGAGGCGATGGCGCGTCGCTCCGCATAGTTGCGCACGTCTTCCGCGCCGATGTCGTCCAGCCGGTTGCGCCGCAGACCGGACAAGGCCCGGGTTGTGGCCACCAGCCCCACGATGAGCGGCTCCTTCAGCCGAAACAGCTCCTTCGGCAGGCTTTCCACGCTTATGAAGGGAATATTGGCGGTGCGATAGCCCTGGTTGGCCAGGTAGATGCTCGTGGGGGTTTTCGAGGTGCGCGACAGCCCGATGAGGATGATGTCCGCCTCGTCCAATGTATCGGCGTTCTGCCCGTCGTCATGCATCATGGCATAATCCAGCGCCCGCATGCGGGCGAAATAATGTTCGTCCAACGCCGGGCGGGGGCTTTTCACCAGCTTCTCGTGCGTGTTCAGGTAGGCCGAGAGCATTTCCACCAGCGGATCCAGCACGCCCAGGCAGGGCAGGCCCTGTTCGCGACAGAAGTGCTCCAGCCGCTGGCGCTGCTCCGGGTTGCTGATGGCGTGCAGCACCAGCCCGGGTTCTTCCTCCAGCCGCTCCAGCACGGCCTTCATTTCCGCCGGCGCACGCACCAGCACATGCTGATGCACCAAGGGCTGATGGCCGGGAAAGAACAGCAAGGCCTTGTCCAGCAACTGGCGCAGCCCCTCACCAGTGGTGTCGGACACCAGGTGCACGTGGAAATAACTTCCGGCGGAGGCCTTCCTGTTCATGATTCCGCCCTCATGCTTTCGTGAAGGAATTCAAGGGATTTCCAGGAGTTGTATTCGACACCGAGAAGCAGGCCAGAGATCGATGGCAAGTCCGCCAATACTTTCGGCCAACCGGCGCAGCGGCCCGCCCGCGAAAGGACATCTTGCCACCATTCTTTTGCCAGCCGGCCAAATGTCAAGGGGATGGCCACGACGTCATCCCCGCCGACCACGACAGCGAATGCCCTGGCGTAACAAGGCGGATTTGCGCCATGCGGCGTATGGATGATTGCAATTGCCCCCCGATGATTCTTATATCCCCCGCATGGGACACAGCAGGACACAGGGCGCCATCCGCCCGCTGGGCATGGAGGAAACGCCGGCGCCGCCGCTGACGCCGGACGACGCTCTGGCGCGCGCGAAGGCGGGGCAGGAGGCGCTGAAGTCCTTGCGCCCGCCCGAGCCCTTCTGCCCTGATTTTTCGCCCTACACGTTTCGCAAGCCGCCGAAGACCGAAGGCGGGCGGCCCTTTCGCCTGGTTTCCGAGTTCGAGCCGAAGGGCGACCAGCCCGCCGCCATCGAGGCGCTGGTGCAGGGGCTGAACGAGAACCGGCGCAATCAGGTGCTGCTGGGCGTGACCGGATCGGGCAAGACCTTCACCATGGCCAAGATCATCGAGGCCACCCAGCGCCCGGCGCTGATCCTGGCCCCCAACAAGACATTGGCCGCCCAGCTCTATGGCGAGTTCAAGAGCTTCTTCCCCGACAACGCGGTGGAATATTTCGTCTCCTACTACGACTACTACCAGCCCGAGGCCTACGTGCCGAAGACGGACACCTACATCGAAAAGGACAGCGCGATAAACGAACAGATCGACCGCATGAGGCACTCGGCCACGCGCGCGCTGCTGGAGCGCGATGACGTGATCGTGGTGGCCTCCGTCTCCTGCATCTATGGCCTTGGCGACGTGGAAACCTATGCCGCCACGGCGCTGCCGCTGCACGTGGGGCAGTTCATCGAGCAGAAGCGGATCGTGGCCGACCTGGTGGCGCTGCAATACGAACGCAACGACGCCAACTTCATCCGCGGCACGTTCCGGGTTCGGGGCGACATCATCGAGGTTTGGCCCTCGCACCTGGAGGAGCGCGGCTGGCGCATCTCCATGTTCGGCGACGAGATCGAGGAGATCGTCGAGTTCGACCCGCTCACCGGCAAGCGCACGGCGAAGCTGGAGCAGGTGCGCATCTACGCCAACTCGCACTACGTCACGCCCAAGCCGACGCTGGAGCAGGCCGTGCAGAAGATCAAGGCCGAGCTGCGCGAACGGGTGGAGGAGTTCCTCGCCGCAGGTCGCGTGCTGGAGGCCCAAAGGCTGGAGCAGCGCACCCTGTTCGACATCGAGATGATGCTGGCCACCGGCAGCTGCAAGGGGATTGAGAACTACTCGCGCTACCTCACCGGCCGCCGTCCCGGCGAGCCGCCCCCCACCCTGTTCGAGTATCTCCCCGAAAACGCCATCCTGTTCGTGGACGAAAGCCACGTCACCGTGCCCCAGCTGGGCGGCATGTTCCGCGGCGACTACAACCGCAAGGCCACGCTGGCGGAGTTCGGCTTCCGCCTGCCGAGCTGCGTGGACAACCGGCCGCTGCGCTTCGAGGAATGGGACATGCTGCGCCCGCAGACCATCTTCGTCTCCGCCACGCCGGGGCCGTGGGAGCTTGAACAGACCGGCGGCGAGTTCGTGGAGCAGGTCATCCGCCCCACGGGGCTGGTGGATCCGGAAGTCATCGTGCGCCCCTGCGCCAACCAGGTGGAAGACCTCATCGCCGAGTGCCGCGAGGTGGCCGCGCAAGGGTATCGCGCGCTGGTGACGGTGCTAACCAAGCGCATGGCGGAGGATCTCACCGAGTTCATGCACGAGCAGGGCCTACGCGTGCGCTACATGCACTCCGACGTAGACACCATCGAGCGCATCGAGATCATCCGCGACCTGCGGCTGGGGGTGTTCGACGTGCTGGTGGGCATCAACCTGCTGCGCGAGGGGCTGGATATTCCCGAATGCGCGCTGGTGGCCATCCTGGATGCCGACAAGGAGGGTTTCCTACGCTCCGAAACATCGCTCATCCAGACCTTTGGCCGTGCCGCGCGCAACGTGGAAGGCCGCGTCATCTGCTATGCCGACACCATGACCGGCTCGCTGAAACGCGCCATCGAGGAAACCGAGCGCCGCCGCAAGAAGCAGCTTGCGTGGAACGAGGAACACGGCATCACGCCGGAGTCGGTGAAACGCAGCATCGACGACATCATCGAAACGCCATGGGAGGCCGACCACGTGACCATCAAGGCCGGGCCGGCGACGGAAAGGGGCGCGCTGGCCGGCAAGTCGCTGGAAGAGGTCATCGAGGAGCTGGAAAAGCGCATGTACGAGGCCGCGGCCAACCTGGAGTTCGAGGAAGCCGCGCGCCTGCGCGACGAGGTGAAGCGCCTGCGCGACCAGCTCATGACGGCCATGGAGGGCCCGGTGGCACAGGCCTCGGCTTCCGCCATCGAGCAACCGGAAGAGAGCTGGCCCGCCCCCACCCCGCGCGGCAAGCCCCGCAAGAAGGGCAAGGGCGGGAAAAAAGGACAGGGCAGAGGGAAAAAGGCCTGAAACGACAGAGATCCAGGCGGTGCGCCGGTTGCCGAACGCGAAGCCCCCTTCATGGCGCGTGTTCGGCTCCCCTCGCGCCGGAATGGGTGAGCCCATGGGCCTGCCGCGTGATGCGACCACCACGCGAAAAACGCCACGGAAGGAATGAAGACATGGCGACGGGCCCGGAACGCATGGAAGACTTGCGACGACGGCGGGCCGAGCTGCGCCGGGAATCCCTGCGGCGGCGCGAGCGCCTGGCCCGCGACCTGGGACCATCCGCGGCCGCAAGCATCCGTGAGCACGGGCTGCGGCTGCTGGCCTCGTTGCGGCCGGCGCCGGCGGTGATCGCCGGTTACGTGCCGGTGCGCGGCGAGCCGGACATCATGCCGCTGTTGCGCGCGCTGGCCGAACGCGGGCATGACGTCGCCCTGCCCGTGGTGGCGGAGGAAAATGCGCCGCTGATTTTTCGTCGCTGGCGGCCGGACATGCATCTGCTGCCCGGCGCCTATGGCATCCCGGTGCCGCCCCCCACATCCGCGGAGCTGGTGCCGGACGTGGTGCTGGTGCCATTGGCGGCCTTCGACCGCGCGGGCCATCGGCTGGGCTACGGGGGTGGATATTACGACCGTACCCTGGCGCGCCTGCGGGCGGAGAGGCGAGGACGGCCGGATACGCCAACGGCCATCGGCTGCGCCTATGCCGGGCAGGAGCTGCAAGCCATTCCCGCCCTGGAAACGGACGAACGACTGGACTGGGTGCTGACCGAACAGGGCGCGCGCCGCCTCGCCCCGCGATGACGGAAGCCCGGCCATTCCATCAAACGCCCTTCGCCGCCGCGATGAACCGCGCGATCCTTTCCGCGTCCTTCACCCCGCGTTCGCGCTCCACGCCGGAGGAGACGTCCACCATCGGCGCCCCCGTCGCGGCGATGGCCTCGGCGACGTTTTCCGGCGTCAGGCCGCCCGCCAGCATGAAGGGGCCGTCATATCCCCGCAGCCAGCGCCAGTCGAAGCTCTTGCCCATGCCGCCGGGCAGGTCGGCCTTTCCCGGGTCATGCCAGGCATCGAACAGCGGAAAGGCGATGACATCGGCGAAATCGACCACCTGCCGCAGGTCGTCCGGCCCCTTCAGCCGAAAGGCGCGGATCATGGCGCAGCCCGTCATGTCGGCGATCTCGCGCAGCCGGGAGGGCGATTCGGCGCCATGCGCCTGGATGAAATCGGGCCGCACGGCCTTTGCGATGGCGCGCAGCTCCGCATCCGGCGCATCCACCACCAGGGCCACCACCCTGGTGGCGCCGGCGCTCTCGTCACGAACGAGCGCCGCCAGCTCCGCCGCCCGTGACAGCGACACGTGACGCGGAGAGGGTGGATAGAAGACCAGGCCGATGAAATCGGCCCCGGCCCGCACCGCCGCGCGCGCCGCTTCCGGCTCCGTCAGTCCGCAAATCTTCACCTGCGCCACCGCTTCCTCCCTCCTGGGCCACGGCCGCTTTCCGCCCCTGCCCTGGCCTCACAGGTCCAGGATCAGCCGTTTCGGATCCTCCAGAAACTCCTTCACCCGCACCAGGAAGGTCACGGCCTCGCGCCCGTCCACCAGCCGATGATCATAGGTCAGCGCCAGGTACATCATGGGGCGCGCCTCGATGGAACCGTCCGGCATCACCACCGGCCGCTGCATGATCTTGTGCATGCCCAATATTCCCGTCTGCGGAAGGTTGAGAATGGGCGTGGACATGAGCGAGCCATAGACGCCGCCGTTGGTGATGGTGAAGGTGCCGCCGGTCATTTCCTCCAGCTTCAGGGTGCCGGCCCGTGCCCGCGCGGCGAAGTCGCCGATGGCCTTTTCGATCTCGGCCAGGGAGAGCGTGTCGGCCTCGCGCACCACCGGCACCACCAGCCCCTTTTCCGTGCCCACCGCCACGCCGATGTGATAGTAATTCTTGTAGATGATCTCATCGCCGTAAATCTCGGCATTCAGCTGCGGAATTTCCTTCAATGCCTGCGTGACCGCGCGCACGAAGAAGCTCATGAACCCCAGCTTCACCCCGTGCTTGCGCTGGAACAGCTCCTTGTAGGCATTGCGCAGGTTGATGATCTCGCTCATGTCCACCTCGTTGAAGGTGGTGAGCATGGCGGCGGTGTTCTGCGCCTCCTTCAGCCGGCGCGCGATGGTCATGCGCAGGCGCGACATCTTCACCCGCTCCTCGCGCGCGGCATCTTCCGGCGGCACGTGGCGCGGCGCCTGCACCACCTCCGCCGGCGGCGGGGTCAGCCCGGTCTGCACCGCGCCCCCGGAGACGGCGCCGGCCGCCGGACCCGCCGCGGCCACTGCGGCCGCCGCGGCCGCGGCCGGGGTGGCGGGCTTGAGCATCTGCTCCAGCGCCTCCTGCCGCGAAATGCGCGCCTTTGCTGGCGGGGCCTCGGCCGCGGTTGCCATTTCGGCTTCGGGCCCTGCTTCCGCCCTGGCCTCCACCTTGTCCGCCTTGACCGCCTTGGCCTTTTCCGAAGGGCGCCGCTCCGGTTCCGCCGTCTTTTTCGCGGCCTCCTCCGGCCCTTCAGCGGGCTTCCTCGCGTTCGCCGCGCCTTCCTCGATGCGCGCAATCACCGCGCCCACCTGCACATCCACCCCTTCCTCCGCCAGCACCTCGGCCAGCACACCGGGAGCGGGGGCGGGCACCTCCACCGCCACCTTGTCGGTTTCCAGTTCCACCAATGGCTCGCCTTCTTCCACCGCTTCGCCCGGCCGCTTCAGCCAGCGGCCGATGGTGGCGCTGTTCACCGATTCGCCCAGCGACGGCACTTTCACTTCCACGCTCATGATTCGGGCTCTCCTGATTGTCAGAATATGTTGGAACCCCACGCCCGCCCGACGATGGGCTCATCGCCCAGCGCCTGCTCCAGCAGCCGCTGCTGCTCCTGCAGGTGCTTGCGGTAATAGCCCGTAGCCGGAGAGGCCGATGCCGGACGGCCCACATAGGCCGGACGGTGCTGTTTCGCCTCCAGGGTGGTGAGCACCCATTCCAGGTGCTCCTGCACGAAGCTCCACGCACCCATGTTGCGCGGCTCCTCCTGCACCCAGACGAATTCCGCCGAACGTGAAAATCGCTGCAGCTCCTCCAGCAGCAGCCGATGCGGGAAGGGATAGAGCTGTTCCACGCGCAACAGGTAGATGTCGTCGATGCCGCGCTGTTCGCGGGCGGCGAACAGGTCGTAATAGACCTTGCCGGTGCACAGGATGACACGGCGGATCCGCTCATCGGCCACCAGCTCCACCGAGGTGCTCTCAGGCCGGCGCTCGGCATCGTCGCGCAGCACCCGGCAGAAGCGTGTGTCCGGCCCCATTTCCGCCAGCGACGAGGTGGCCAGCGGATGGCGCAGCAGCGACTTGGGCGTGAACAGGATGAGCGGTTTTCGGAAGTCGCGCTTCATCTGCCGCCTGAGGATGTGGAAATAGTTGGCAGGCGTGGTGCAGTTCGCCACCTGCATGTTGTCCTGCGCGCACAGCTGCAGAAAACGCTCCATGCGGGCGGAGGAATGCTCCGGCCCCTGTCCCTCGTAGCCATGCGGCAACAGGCAGGTAATGCCGCTCATGCGGTTCCACTTGCGCTCGGCGGCGGAAATGAACTGGTCGAACATCACCTGTGCGCCATTGGCGAAATCACCAAACTGCGCCTCCCACATGACCAGCACGCCCGGCCAGGCGGTGGAATAGCCATATTCGAAGCCCAGCACCGCCTCTTCCGACAGGATGGAGTCGATGAAATCGGCCCTCTGCGGCTGGTTCGGGTCGATGTGGTTCAGCGGCACATAGGCTTCGTCCGTCTGCTGGTCGATCCACACCGCGTGGCGCTGCGAGAAGGTGCCGCGGCGCACGTCCTGACCGGTCAGGCGCACGCGGTAGCCCTCCAGCAGAAGCACGCCCAGCGCCAGCTGTTCGGCCGTGGCCCAGTCGATGCGCTCGCCTTCCTCGATGGCCCTGCGCCGCGCGTCGATGATGCGCCTGAGCGTGGGATGCACATGAAACCCCTCCGGCACCCGGGTGATGGCCTCGCCCACCTGGCGCAAGCGCCGCTCGCTCACGCCCGTCTGCCCCGGTCGCGGGTCGTCCACGCTGGCCGTGCTGGGCGGCTTGTAGCCATGCCACAGCCCGCCCGGTTCGTGCGCCTTGTATTGCCAGCTTTCCGCCGCCTCGAACTCACGTTCCAGCTGCGCGCGGAAGCGCCGCTGCATGGCATGCACCTCTTCTTCCGTCACCAGCCCCTCTTCGATGAGCTTCCGCGCATAGATTTCCACCACCGTGGGGTGCTCGGCGATGCGTCGATACATCAGCGGCTGGGTGAAGGCCGGCTCGTCGGCCTCGTTGTGGCCGTGGCGGCGGTAGCAGAACATGTCCACCACCACCGGTTTGTGGAAGGTCTGGCGAAATTCCGTCGCCACCCGCGCGGCGAACACCACCGCCTCCGGGTCGTCGCCGTTGACGTGAATGATGGGCGCGCCCACCATTTTCGCCACGTCCGACGGATAGGGCGAGGAACGGCCCCAGATGGGCGAGGTGGTGAAACCGATCTGGTTGTTGATGATGAAATGCACCGAGCCGCCGAAACGGTGGCCGGAGACATCGGACAGGGCAAAACACTCCGCCACCACGCCTTGTCCGGCAAAGGCCGCATCGCCATGCAGCAACAGCGGCATGACATGCGTGCGCTCCACGTCGTCGCACAGGTCCTGCAGGGCGCGGGCGCGGCCCAGCACCACCGGATCCACCGCCTCCAGGTGCGAAGGATTGGACAGCAGCGAGATATGCACCGTGTTGTTGTCGAAGGTGCGGTCGGCGGAGGCGCCCAGGTGGTATTTCACGTCGCCGGTGCTCTCCACCTCGTCTTCCGGCGCGATGGTGCCGGCGAACTCGCTGAAAATGGCGCGATAGGGCTTGCCCAGCACATTGGCCAGCACGTTCAGCCGCCCGCGGTGCGCCATTCCCATGGTGATGGTGCGCACGCCAAGCTGGCCGCCACGCTTGATGACCTGCTCGAGCGCGGGGATGATGCTTTCCGCCCCCTCCACCGAAAAGCGCTTGGTGCCAATGTACTTGCGGTGCAGGAAGCGTTCGAACTCTTCGGCCTCCACAAGGCGTTCGAGGATGGTCTTCTTGCCGATGCTGGTGAACTCGATTTCCTTGTCCGGGCCCTCGATGCGCTCCTGTATCCAGCCCTTCTGCTGCGGGTCGGCGATGTGCATGAACTCCCAGCCGATGTGCCCGCAGTAGGTGCGGCGCAGAATGGCCAGCACATCGTCGATGGTGCCCCACTCCAGCCCCAGCACGCCGTCCAGATAGATGAGCCGCTTGCGGTCCTCGGGCGTGACGAAACCATAGGTTTCCGGGCGCAGCTCCGGGTGCGGCGGCGGCTCGCGCAGGCGCAGCGGATCGAGGTCGGCGATCAGGTGTCCGCGCACGCGGTAGGCGCGAATGAGCATGAGCGCGCGTACCGAATCCCGCGCCCGCGCCTTCAGCTCCTCCGGTGGACAGAATTCGCCGCGCCTTTCGCCCGCCGCCTTCAGCTTCTGCGCCATCTCCTCTTCCAGCCGCGCAAAGTCATAGTCCAGCGCGGCGATGAGCTCATCGGCGGGTTGCGGCGGCCAATCCGCGCGCGCCCACGAAGGCCCACGCACATCCTTTTCCACCGCTTCCGCGTCATCGTGCACGGCGGCGAAAAGCTCCTGCCATTCCGGCTCCACCGACTGCGGGTTTTTCAGCCAGCGCAGATAGAGGGATTCGACATATTCCGGCTCCGCCCCTGAAAGGGCCGCCAGGCGCGCCATCAGGTCATCCAGTGTCAGGGCCATGGCTGTTCAAACCGGCCGCAAGGGGCCGGTCCTCCTGCCTGAAGGAAGGTTGCGTTGGTGGATGGGTTGGAAGGTGTGGAAGCGAAGGAAATGCCGGAAGTCATGATACCGCTCCTTTCCGGCAGGATGTGGGATGTTCGGAACCTGCGTCCAATAACGAGCCCGTGAACCCGTTCCGCGTTGATGTCCTATGTGCTCGCGCGCGCCAGCTCGGCCACCGCCTGGCCGATGCGCGCCGGCGAGCGCACCACGTGCACGCCGGCATTTTCCAGCGCCCTTATCTTGTCTTCCGCCGTGCCCTTGCCGCCGGAGATGATGGCGCCCGCGTGCCCCATGCGCCGCCCCGGCGGCGCGGTGATGCCCGCGACATAGGCCACCACCGGCTTTTCCCCGTTGCGCTGGCGGATGTATTCCGCCGCTTCTTCCTCCGAGGTGCCGCCGATCTCTCCGATGAGCACGATCTGCTCCGTCTCCTCGTCCTCGTAGAACAGCTCCAGGCAGTCGATGAAGTCCATGCCCTTCACCGGATCGCCGCCGATGCCGATGCAGGTGCTCTGGCCCAGGCCCACGTCGGTGGTCTGTTTGACCGCCTCGTAGGTGAGCGTGCCGGAGCGCGAGACGATGCCCACCGAGCCGCGCTTGTGGATGTAACCGGGCATGATGCCGATCTTGCACGCTTCGGGCGTGATGATGCCGGGGCAGTTGGGCCCGATGAGGCGGGACTTCGAGCCATCAAGCGCGCGTTTCACGCGCACCATGTCCAGCACCGGGATGCCCTCGGTGATGCACACGATGAGCGGCATTTCCGCCTCGATGGCCTCGACGATGGCATCCGCCGCGAATGCCGCCGGCACGTAGATGACGGTGGCGTCAGCGCCCGTTTCCTCCCGCGCCTCGCGCACGGTGTCGAACACCGGCAGGTCAAGGTGGCGCATGCCGCCCTTGCCGGGCGTCACGCCGCCGACCATCTTCGTGCCGTAGGCGATGGCCTGCTCGGTGTGGAAGGTGCCCTGCGCGCCGGTGATGCCCTGGCAGATGACGCGGGTGTTCTCGTCAACCAGTATGGCCATGTCTCACACTCCCTGCATCCGCCTTCAAGCCCTTGCCGCGCCTTGGGCTTCGCGCGCCGCCTGCACGGCCTTTTCCGCCGCATCGTCCAGGTCATCGGCCGAGATGATGTTCAGCCCCGAGGCGTCCAGGATGGCCCGGCCCTTGTCCACGTTCGTGCCCTCAAGCCGCACCACCAGCGGCACGGAAAGCCCCGTCTCGCGCACCGCCGTCACCACGCCCTCGGCGATGACGTCGCAGCGCATGATGCCGCCGAAGATGTTCACCAGGATCGCCTGCACGTTCTCGTCCGCGGTGAGGATCTTGAACGCGGCGGCCACCTTCTCGGCCGAGGCGCCGCCGCCGACGTCGAGAAAATTCGCCGGCTCCCCGCCGTGCAGCTTGATGATGTCCATGGTGGCCATGGCCAGCCCCGCGCCGTTGACCATGCAGCCGATGTTGCCATCCAACGCGATGTAGCTGAGCCCGTATTCCGCCGCCTCGCGCTCGCGCGGGTCTTCCTCCTCCACGTCGCGCAGCTCCACCACCTCCGCGTGACGGAACAGGCCGTTGTCGTCGAAGTTCACCTTGGCGTCCAGGCAGACGATCTCGCCCTCCGCCGTCACCACCAGCGGGTTGATCTCCAACAGGCTCATGTCCTTCTCGGTGAAGGCGCGATACAGCGCGCCCACCAGGCGGGTGCATTTCTTCGCCAGGTCCCCGCGCAGGCCCAGCTTGGCGGCAATCACCCGCCCCACGTACGGGCTGTAACCGAAGGCGGGATCGATGGTGATGGTGAAGATCTTCTCCGGCGTCGCCGCCGCCACCTCTTCGATGTCCATGCCACCCGCCTGCGAGGCGATGAAGGCCACGCGCGAGCTGGAACGATCCACCAGGCAGGAAAGATAGAGCTCCTGCGCGATGTTCAGCCCCTCCTCCACGAGCAGCTTGCGCACCCGCTTGCCTTTCGGCCCCGTCTGCGGCGTCACCAGCACCTTGCCCAGCAGCTCTTCCGCCGCCGCGCGCACCTCGTCGATGGAGCGGCAGACCTTCACCCCACCAGCCTTGCCGCGGCCGCCGGCGTGGATCTGCGCCTTCACCACCCACACGGGCCCGCCCAGCTCCTCGGCCACGGCCACGGCCTCATCGACCGAAAAGGCCGGCCTGCCCCGCGGCACCGGCGCGCCGAAGGCTGCGAGAATTTCCTTGGCCTGGTATTCGTGGATGTTCATGGGCTTCTCCGGCTGCTCACGGGCTGATCGTTCTCTCCTCACCGTGCGGCGAGGGCGTCTCAGGCCAGATCGGGCGCGATGGACTTGGCCGCCTCGATGAGCTTCTCCACGTGCTCCACCGACTTGCCGAAGGCGGCCTTTTCATCATCGTTCAGTTCGATTTCCACCACCTTCTCCACGCCGTTCGCACCGATGATGACGGGCACGCCCACATACAGCCCCTTCACGCCGTATTCGCCGTTCACGTAAGCGGCGCAGGGCAGAATGCGGCGGTAATCCTTGAGATAACTCTCGGCCATGGCGATGGCGGAAGAAGCGGGCGCGTAGTAGGCCGAGCCGGTCTTGAGCAATCCGACGATTTCCGCCCCGCCGTCGCGCACCCGCTGCACGATCTGCTCGATGCGCTCTTCCGTGATCCAGCCCATCTTCGCAAGGTCGGGCAGCGGAATGCCCGCCACGGTGGAATAGCGCGCCAATGGCACCATGGTGTCGCCATGCCCGCCCAGCACGAAGGCGGTCACGTCCTTCACCGACACGTTCAGCTCTTCCGCGATGAAGTAGCGGAAGCGGGCCGAGTCCAGCACGCCCGCCATGCCCACCACCTGCTGCGTCGGCAGACCGGAGTATTTCTGCAGCGCCCACACCATCACGTCCAGCGGGTTGGTGACGCAGATGACGAAGGCATCCGGCGCATACTTGGCTATCCCCGCGCCCACCTGGGCCATGACCTTCAGGTTGATCTCGAGGAGGTCATCGCGGCTCATGCCGGGCTTGCGCGGCACGCCGGCGGTGACGATGACCACGTCCGCCCCGGCGATGTCGGCATATTCGTTGGTACCCTTCAGCCGGATGTCGAAGCCCTCCACCGGCGAGCTTTCGGCGATGTCCAGCGCCTTGCCCTGCGGCAGGCCTTCCGCGATGTCGAAGACGACCACGTCGCCGAGCTCCTTCAGGCCGATGAGGTGGGCCAGCGTGCCGCCGATCATGCCGGCGCCGATGAGCGCGATTTTCTTGCGAGCCATGATGTCCTGCCGTCCTGTTCCTGATGTAATGGTTGTCCCGCCGATGTTTCCGGCTTGGAAATTTCCGGTGCCTGGTGGAAGTTTTGCCGCCGTTGCCGTCTTCTGACAATGCTTTCGGTGCGGAATGGATAACGTGGCGAAGAATGCCGAAGGGGTGCGACATTCCGCCACCGGCTCGAGTCAGCTATAACCCCACGCCCGCCCATGGACAACAGGAAAAACGCAAGCCCCGCCAGGCAATTCGGCGCGCGCTGCGCCAGATTGGCGCCCGGACATGAAAAGAGCCGCTCCGGAGCGCGCCGGAACGGCCTTGTCGTTCATTTCTCACTGGTCATCTCGACGCTCGGATCCGTGCACCCCGGATCAGTATTCATCCTTTGGCGGCAGCACCTGACGGCCGCGATACATGCCCGTCTTCAGGTCGATGTGATGCGGCCGGCGCAGCTCGCCGGTCTGCTTGTCTTCCACCCAGGTCACGGTTTCCTTGCGATGCCCGCCGCGGCGCTTGCCGATGCGCGAACGGGTAACCTTCTTTTTCGGAACGGCCATGGTTCAGCTCCATCTCGTTGGCATGTTGCGCGCCGGGTGAAACACCTGCCCCGCGCCCGCTTCGAACAGAATGCGCCGGCCGGTGCGATTCGCGCGCAGGACACATCCGTTGCACGTTGCATGATTGCGATGCCGCGCCTTATACCGCAAGCACCGTGCGGATTTCCAGCAAAAAATGTGCCCCACATGCCCCCCTTGCGCCAGCGTCATGTCACGGCGCCGTCCCACGCCAACAAACGGAACGCCCAATGCGCCAATTTCTTGGCGGACGATGGGCTGGCACATCTTTTCAGCCGCGCGTGGTGCTGCTATGACCCCTGACAACGAGGGGAACCAAGGCCCCCCGGCCCATGTGTGCCTGCACATGTCCGCGGGCGGTCTTTGCGAACGACGGGAACGTGCCCATGAGCAACCTCAAGCTGGCGGTGGCGGGGGCGGCCGGACGCATGGGGCGCGCCATCACGAAGGTCCTGCTGGAGACCGGGGGCGTGGAGGTGGCTGGCGGCCTGGAGGCGAAGGGCTCTCCGTTCATCGGCCGCGACATGGGCGAGCTGGCAGGTGTGGGTGCCATCGGCGTCGCCATTTCCGACGATCCGCCGGGGCTGCTGAGTCGGGTGGACGGCATCATCGATTTCACCACGCCAGCCACCTCGATATACCTGGCCGAGTTGGCCGCGCAGGCGCGCATCGTGCACGTGGTGGGGACCACCGGTTTTTCCGCCGAAGACGAAAGGGCCTTCGAGGCCGCCGCGCGGCACGCGCCCATCGTCAAGGCCGGCAACATGAGCCTGGGCGTGAACCTGCTGGTGGCGCTCACGCGCAAGGTGGCCGCCCTGCTGGGCGAGGAATTCGATATCGAGATCGTCGAGATGCACCATCGGCACAAGGTGGACGCCCCTTCCGGCACCGCGCTCATGCTGGGCCGCGCCGCTGCCGAAGGACGCGGCATCGACCTGGAGGAAAAGGCTGTCTGGTGCCGGCACGGCCACACCGGCCCACGCGAGGAAGGCGCCATCGGCTTCGCCACCCTGCGCGGCGGCACCGTGGTGGGAGATCATGCGGTCATCTTCGCCGGGCCGGAGGAACGCATCGAGCTGGCGCACAAGGCCGGCTCACGGGAGATCTTCGCCCGCGGGGCGGTGAAGGCCGCCATCTGGGCGCAGGACAAGAAGCCCGGCCTGTATTCCATGCTGGACGTCCTGGGACTGGCCGACTTGTAGAACCTTGAGGAGAACCGGACACATGACAGGCACGCTGGTGCTGGTGCGCCATGGCCAGAGCGAATGGAACGAGAAGAACCTGTTCACCGGCTGGGCCGATGTGGACCTGACCGAGCTGGGAGTGCGGGAGGCGCACAAGGCGGCGCAAGCGCTGAAGGAGCGCGGACTGAAGTTCGACGAGGCCTTCACCTCGGCGCTGAAACGCGCCCAGCGAACATTGAAGATCATCCTCGAGGATCTCGGCCAGACGGATATCCCCGTGACCGAGGACAAGGCGCTGAACGAGCGCGACTACGGCAACCTGGTGGGCATGAACAAGGACGAGGCGCGCCGCAAGTGGGGCGAGGAACAGGTGCACATCTGGCGCCGCTCCTACGACGTGCGCCCGCCCGGCGGCGAGAGCCTGAAGGACACCGCCGAGCGCGCCGTCCCCTACTTCGAGAAATACATCCTGCCCAAGGTGGAAGCGGGTGAGAACGTGCTGGTTTCGGCCCATGGCAACAGCTTGCGCGCCATCATCATGTGGCTGGAGAAGCTGACGCCGGAAGAAGTGCTGAAGCTGGAACTGGAAACCGGCGTGCCGATTCTCTACGAGCTGGACGAGAAGGGCAACATCGTGCGCAAGGAAGTGCTGCATCACGCCGAAGACGATGACGCCGGCGCGGCCGGAGAAGGGGATCAGGCGGCATCATGAGCACGACGCCGGCAGTGCGGGTAAAGATAAGGCGCGCCCCGCACGCGGTCGATCTGCCCCTGCCGTCCTACGGCACGGCGCTGGCCGCCGGCATGGATCTGCACGCCGCCGTGCCTTCCGACACTCCTCTTGAGCTGAAGCCCGGCGCGCGCGCGCTGGTTTCCACCGGCCTGCACATCGCCCTGCCGGCGGGTTTCGAGGCGCAGGTGCGTCCACGCTCCGGCCTGGCGCTGAAACATGGCATCACCTGTCTGAACAGCCCCGGCACCATCGATGCCGATTATCGCGGCGAAATCGGCGTCATTCTCATCAACCACGGTTCCGAACCCTTCGTCATCGCGCGCGGCATGCGCATCGCCCAGCTGGTGGTGGCGCCGGTGGCGCGGGTGGAGTGGCTGGAAGTGACGGAGCTGGCTCCCACATCCCGCGCCGAGGGCGGTTTCGGCTCCACCGGCCTGTGAATTCCCCACCGGGCGTGATCCGGCCCGTGAAACCGGGATCGCGTTCATCGCGTTCATGGCGCACGCACGCGGCATCGCCCGCCGTCACGACATGATGGCGAAGTCCTTCAGCACGGCCACGACCCCCGTGATCACGAACTGCACCGCCAGCGCCGCCAGGATGATGCCCAGCAGGCGTGAAATGGCCCGCACGGCCGTGTCGCTCAGCAGGCGCCCGGCGTGCGAGGCGGCGAAGAACAGCGCCCAGGTGATCGCCAACACCGCCAACAGGGTGGCGAGGATGGCCGCTTGTGCGGCCACATCGCCACGCGCATGGCCCATGAGCAGGATGATGGAGGTGATGGCGCCGGGGCCGGCGATCAGTGGAATGCCCAGCGGAAACACCCAGATGTCCTGGCCGTCCGCAAGCTCGGCTTCGGTGGATGCCGGCTGGTCCTTGCGCAGCGTCCGCCTGCGCCGTTCCGCCCGCTTCTCGAACAGCATCTCCAGCGCGATGAGAAACAGCAGGATGCCGCCGGCGATGCGAAAAGCCGGGATGGTGATGCCGAACAGCCGCAGGATGGCCTCGCCGAAAAAGGCGAACAACAGCAGAATGGCCACCGCCAGCAGCACCGCGCGGGTGGCCACCTGGCGCTGTATCGTGTGTGGCTGCCCTTGCGTGAGGGCGAGAAAAATCGGTGTGAGCCCCAGCGGATCGATGATGACGAACAAGGTGGCGAAGGCGGGCAGGATCACCTCTGTCCAGAGCTGCATGGGCAGGCCTCGTGTTGATGTTCTCGACAATAGCGATGGATACCGCTGCGCGAGAAAACGTCTTTTCGGCGCGTGCGGAAAGGACTCTCGTCACCATAACAGCACTGGCAAGGCTGGCAAAAGTCGGCAGGACTGCTAAAAGAGGCGCATCATTTTCGTTCACAGGTTGCGGAAGCCGAAGGCCGCGCCCCTGCCGGCGGCGGTGGTTGATGGCCTGCAACGAGCCGAATGAGACGGGAGACATTCATGACGCAGGGCTTTGACGTGAAGCGCACCCTGAAGGTGGGAGACAGGGAATACGCCTTTTATTCATTGCAGGCGGCGGAGGAGCAGGGGCTTACCGGCATTGCGCGCCTGCCGGTGTCGCTGAAGGTGCTGCTGGAGAACCTGCTGCGTTTCGAGGACGGCCGCACGGTGAAGGCCGACGACATCCGCGCCATGGCCGGCTGGCTGACCGACAAGGGCGCGGCAAGGCGCGAGATCGCCTTTTCCCCGGCGCGGGTGCTGATGCAGGACTTCACCGGCGTGCCGGCGGTGGTGGATCTCGCCGCCATGCGCGACGCCATGAAGGAGCTGGGCGGTGACGCGGCGAAGATCAACCCGCTCAACCCGGTGGATCTCGTCATCGACCATTCGGTGATGGTGGACAGGTTCGGCTCGCCGGATGCGCTGGAGTTCAACCGCAAGCGCGAATACGAGCGCAACATGGAGCGCTACAAGTTCCTGAAATGGGGCCAGCAGGCGTTTTCCAACTTCTCCGTGGTGCCGCCCGAGACGGGCATCGTGCACCAGGTGAACCTGGAATACCTCGCCCGCGTGGTGTGGACGAAAGACGACGACGGCGAGGTGGTGGCCTTCCCCGACACGGTGGTGGGCACGGACAGCCACACCACCATGATCAACGGCCTTGGCGTGCTGGGCTGGGGCGTGGGCGGCATCGAGGCCGAGGCGGTGATGCTGGGCCAGCCCATCTCCATGCTCATCCCGGAGGTGGTGGGCGTGGAGCTGACCGGCGAGCTGGCGGAAGGCGTGACCGCCACCGATCTCGTGCTGACCATCACCGAGATGCTGCGCCGCGAGGGCGTGGTGGGCAAGTTCGTGGAGTTCTGCGGCGAGGGTCTGAGCCACCTGACGCTGGAAGACCAGGCGACCATCGCCAACATGGCCCCCGAATACGGCGCCACCTGCGGCTTTTTCCCCGTCTCGCGGGAGACGCTGGACTACCTGCACACCACCGGACGCCCGCAAGAACTCATCGACCTGGTGGAGGCCTACGCGAAGGAGCAGGGCATGTGGCGCGATGCGCAAACGCCCGCGCCGGAGTTCACGAAAAAGCTCACGCTGGATATCTCTACCGTGGAGCCTTCCATCGCCGGCCCGAAGCGCCCGCAGGACAGGGTGCCGCTCAGGCAGGCGAAAAAGGCCTGGCGCATTGCGCTGGAGAAGGAATACGGCAAGGCCGAAGAGGCGGAAAAGCGCGTGCCGGCGCCGGGGGCGGACTTCGACCTTGGGCACGGCGACGTGGTGATCGCCGCCATCACGTCGTGCACCAACACCTCCAACCCCAATGTCATGCTGGCCGCCGGCCTGCTGGCGCAGAAGGCGCGCGAAAGGGGCCTTTCGGTGAAGCCGTGGGTGAAGACCTCCCTGGCGCCTGGCTCGCAAGTGGTGCGCGACTATCTCGAGCGCGCGAGCCTGCTGGATGACCTCGAGGCGCTGGGCTTCGCCGTGGTGGCCTATGGCTGCACCACCTGCATCGGCAACTCCGGCCCACTGCCCGAGCCGGTGACGAAGGCCATCGAGGAACATGACCTTGCCGTCTGTTCCGTGCTCTCCGGCAACCGCAACTTCGAGGGCCGGGTGAACCCGCTGGTGAAGGCCAACTGGCTGGCCTCGCCGCCGCTGGTGGTGGCCTATGCCATCGCCGGCACGTTGGATGTGGATCTGGCCAGCGAGCCGCTGGGCGAGGATGCCGATGGCAACCCCGTGTATCTGAAGGACATCTGGCCTTCGCAGGCCGAAATCCGCGACTGCTTGCGTCAGGCCATCAGCCGCGACGAGTTCGTCGAGCGTTACGCGGACGTGTTCTCTGGTGACGAGGAGTGGCAAAAAATCGACGCCGGGGCGGGCCAGACCTACCAGTGGGATCCGAATTCCACTTACATCCGCCGCCCGCCATACTTCGACGGCATGTCGCTGGAGGTGCCGGAGGTGTCCGACATCACCGGCGCGCGCATCCTCGGCCTGTTCGGCGACTCCATCACCACCGACCACATCTCGCCGGCCGGGGCCATTCCGGTGGACAGCCCCGCCGGCAGGTATCTCATCGAGCACGGGGTGGAGCCGAAAGACTTCAACTCCTACGGTGCCCGGCGCGGCAACCACGAGGTGATGATGCGCGGCACGTTCGCCAACATCCGCCTGCAGAACGAGATGACGCCGGACGTGCGCGGCGGCTGGACGGTGCACTATCCCTCCGGTGAGCGCATGACCATTTTCGACGCCGCCATGCGTTACCGCGAGGAAGGCGTGCCGCTGGTGGTGATCGCGGGCAAGGAATACGGCACCGGTTCCTCCCGCGACTGGGCGGCGAAGGGGCCGAAGCTGCTGGGCGTGCGGGCGGTCATTGCCGAGAGCTTTGAGCGCATTCACCGCTCCAACCTCATCGGCATGGGGGTGCTGCCGTTGCAGTTCAAGGAAGGCGAAAACCGAAAGGTCCTGGGGCTGACCGGCGCGGAAGTCATCAATATCGAGGGGCTGAAGGAGAGGCTCGCGCCCGGCGCCACGCTGCCCGTGCGCATCGTCTACCCGGATGGCACGCAGAAGACCATCGAGGTGCTCTGCCGCATCGATACGGAGGACGAGCTGGACTACTACCGCAACGACGGCATCCTTTCCTACATGATCCGGCGGTTGGCTTCCGCCACCTGAGCCCACGATCACGAACGGGAGGCCTTCAGGCCGCCTCGGCCCGCCACCATACCGCGCGTCCGTGGGCGTCGGCCTCGGCGAGGAGTGTCTGCTCGCCGCCGGGCCACAGGCGCAACCGCAAACGCATTCGCGCGCCATCATCCAACTCGCAGGCCAGCCACGCGAGCGGAGCGCCGGGCGTGGCCTGCCGGCCGACGTCCTCCATGTGTTCGCGAATCGCCGCGCGATCCGCTTCCGGCAGGTAGGTGAGGACCAGGGAATGGAACAGCACCCGTGCCTGGCCGGGGGCGACGGTGGGGCGAATGCGCCGGCACACCCACGCGCGCGGCTTCAGCAACAGGGGCGATGAACGATCGCCACCCCGCCACGCACCCAGCCGGTAGGCGTAGCGGTCGAGCACGAGGTTGAGCCCGGCGCTGGCGCCGATCTCGAAAATCGCCAGCGGCAGGGACGTGCGCCGGGCGATGGTCATCATGCCCGGATACAGCAGCGCCGCCCGCGCGACCTCGTTGGTTTGCGGCGGATTGTCCAGCCAGGCGGTCAGTTCCGCGTCATGTGCCTCGATGGCTTGAGCCAGGACACGCTCGAGGTCGCCATCCGCGACATCGTCGGGGGCGGCGCGTGGCGGATAAAGGGCGGCCAGCGCCGGGGTACGACCGCCACGCGCCAGCGCGTGCAGGGCGCCGGCGGCACGCAGGGCCAGGGCATCGGCGGTGGCCTCGGGGTTGCCTGGCCAGCGAAGAATGCGCGCGCCAAAGGCCGTGCGCGAGGTCAGGATGCGCGCGAGGATGCGCAACACGCGAGCGGTGAAACGCGACCCGAGATCCTCACAGATCCGCGCCTGGTCGCGAAACGCGGCGCGCACCCGGGACGCGCCAGCGTCGATGGGCGAAGATGAACGCGCGTTTTCCATGCCGCCATTGTCGCCCATGAAAGGAATTTTCACAAATCGTGGCGGAAAGACACCACGCACCGCGCGCTCCAGCCGGTGGTCGTCCGGCTGTCCGATTCGTAAGTTGCCCCTTCCCATGTCATGCGATAGAGCTTGTAGCGGGCAGAACGAGGGAAGGGTGCGCGTGTCATGTTCAACTATTTGGCCAACCCCAACCGTTTCTTGCGATTCCAGCAAAGGGTGCAGCCCTGGCTGGTGGCGCTGACGGTGCTGGTGCTTGGCTATGGCCTGTATCTGGGCCTCGTGGTGGCGCCACCCGACTATCAGCAGGGCGAGACGGTGCGCATCATGTTCGTGCACGTGCCGGCGTCCTCCCTGGCCATGGGCATTTACATATTCATGGCCGTGGCCCATGCGCTGGGCTTCGTGTTGCGTCACCCGCTGGCCGATGCCGCGGCGAAGGTGGCCGCGCCCATCGGCGCGGTGTTCACCCTCATCTCGCTGTCTACCGGCGCGCTGTGGGGCAAGCCCATGTGGGGCACCTGGTGGGTGTGGGACGCCCGGCTGACCTCCATGTTCGTGCTGTTTCTGCTCTACTTGGGTTACATCGCCGTGTGGCAGGCGGTGGAAGAGCCACACCGCGCCGCGCGCGTGGCGGGCATCGTGGCGCTGGTGGGCGTCATCAACATTCCCATCATCAAGTTTTCGGTGGAATGGTGGAACACGCTGCATCAGCCGGCCTCGCTGCTGCGCGCGGATGGCCCGGCGATTGACAGCAGCATCCTCACGCCGCTGTTGTGGAACATGGCCGGATATGCCCTGCTGTTCGTCACCCTGCTGCTGTATGCCCTGCGGGCGGAGGTGCTGGCCCGTCGGGCGCGGCAAATGGAGCTTGCCCAGGCCGGGGCCAGGCTGTAACCAGCAATGCATCCGGTGCGGCGCATTGTCGAACAGGGGCAACAACGAGATTTGAACTCATGGATTTCGCGGCGAAACATATTGGCTATGTGCTGGCGTCCTATGGCGTGGCCTTCGTGCTGTTGGCCATGCTCATCGGCATTATCCTGGTGCGCATGCGAATGGTGAAGAAACGCCTGGCCGAACTGGAGGCGCAGGGCGCCAGCCGCCGCGCCCCGGCCCGCACCGCCGGCACCGGGCAAAAGCCGGCAAGGGTTGAACTGGTGGAAGGACATGAAGCCCCATGACAAACCCGCATGTTCCCGAACCGGGTTCCACGATGGACGATGAAGAAGCCGGCGGCCTCGCGAGCCTGCTGAAAGTGGCTCTTCCATTGCTGGCCTTCGCCGTGATTGTGGGCTTTTTCGTCTGGGGCCTGATATTCGGCAAACCGCGCGAAATTCCCTCCGTGCTCATCGGCAAGCCGGTCCCCGCCTTCCAGCTGCCACCCCTCGAGGGAACGCGCACGCCCGACGGCAAGCCGGTGCCCGGCCTTTCCTCCGACGATCTGAAAAAGGTGCCGGGCGTGAAGATGGTCAGCTTTTTCGCCTCCTGGTGCACCGGCTGCCTGGACGAGCATCCGTTCCTGATGGAGCTGGCAAGACGCAGGGTCATGCCCATCTACGGCATTTCCTACAAGGACGAGCCACAAAAGTCGCTGGCCTGGCTCAACCGTCATGGCAACCCTTACGAGCGCATCGGTGTGGATCTGAAGGGGCGCGTGGGCATCGATTTCGGCGTCTATGGCATTCCGGAGAGTTTCTTCATCGATGAACGCGGGGTGATCATCTACAAGTACATCGGCCCGCTGAACCCCCGTGCATGGCAGGAAAAGGTGCTGCCGGCCCTGAAGGACGCCCGCACAAAAGCGGGGCAGGCGGCAGCGGCGGCGCAGCCACACTGAAAAAACCATCCCCGCTCCAACGACAATTCATGGCTTCATGAACCCGGGCTCAGGCGCGATATCCTCAACGCCGCTTCCCAAAAATGGCGCTGGTTTCTTGCCCCCGGACGATGGCCCGAATATTTTCTCCAAGCGGATCTGTGCGATGAAATGCCGGTGAGAAGCGCTGAAAAGCATTGCTGATGACGCACACTGCGGAGCCTTGAACCTCTGAACCCTTGCACCCATGGCGGATTGGGAAAAACGGATGTCCCGAAACAGGAAGAAGGATCCGCGCGAGAGCATGGGGCTGCGCATCGCCCTGCTGGTGGGGCTGGCGGGCGCGGCCTACCTGGGCGTGCAGTTTGCGCTTGCATACTGGAAGTCGTGGCTGCTGGCGGCGTCCATCGTGGCTTTCGCCATCGCCCTGTATTTCCTCATTTGGCCTTCTCCCGAAAGCGAGTAGAATCTCTGAAGAGCTCGAATATTCGTGCGGGAAAAGGGCCCATGCCAACCCACCCTTTCCGGATGCTGCGGGTCGATCTGACCGCCGGCCACGTCAGCGTGGAGGAACTGCCACAGGCCTGGCAAGCCGACTATGTTGGCGGACGCGGCCTGGGCACGCGCCTGCTGTGGAAGCTTCGGGCCTTCGAGGCCGAGCCGCTCTTGCCCGAAAACCCGCTGTTGTTCATCACCGGGCCGCTCACCGGCACCAATGTGCCCACGGGCGGGCGTTACGCCGTCATGACGCGCGGGCCGCTCACCGGCACCATCGCGTGCTCCAACGCCGGCGGGCATTTCGGCCCGGCCCTGCGTTTCGCCGGATACGACGCGCTGTTGTTCACCGGCGCCGCGGAACGGCCCGTTTACCTGTTCATCGACGATGACCGGGTGGAAATCCGCGATGCCGCCGGGCTGTGGGGCGAGAGCTTCTGGACGGCGGAAGAGCGCCTGAAGGAGCGCCACGGGCACGACGTGCGCATCGCCGGCTTAGGCCGCGCCGGAGAGAATCTTGTGCGCTTCGCCGCCGTCATGAACGACCGCGACCGCGCCGCCGGGCGCACCGGCGTCGGCGCGGTGATGGGAGCGAAAAGGCTCAAGGCGGTGGTGGTGCGCGGCACGAAGGGCGTGCGGCTGGCAAAACCTGAAAAATTCACCGCGCTGGCTACTGACCTCAACCGGCGCATCATGGACATGTCCGGCATGCGCTCCCTGGCGGTGGACGGCACGCAGGGCATGATGCGTGTTACCTGCTCGTTCGGCGCGCTGCCGACCGAAAACGCCCGGCACACGAGTTTCGACGGCTGCGAGAACATTTCCGCCGAGGCCATGCGGCGCCCGCCCGCGCCGGGGCGCAAACCGAATCTCGTCGGCCGCAAGGCCTGTTTCGCCTGCCCCATCGGCTGCGGGCGCATTGCGCAAATCCAGCCCGACCACTTCACGCTGAAATACGGCGATCAATACAAGACGCCCAACGCCGGGCTGGAATACGAGGGAGCCTACGCGCTGGGCGCCATGGTGGGGGTGGACGATCTCGACGCTTGCACCTTCGCCTTCCAGGTGTGCAACGAGGAGGGCATGGACCCCATTTCCTTCGGCGTCACCCTGGCCGCCGCCATGGAGCTGTTCGACCGCGGCGCCATCACGGAAGCCGAAACCGGCAGACCGCTGACGTTCGGCGATGCCGAGGCGCTGGCGGAAATGGCGCTGGCCACCGCCCGGCGCGAAGGCTTCGGCGATGCGCTGGCGGAAGGTTCGGCCCGGCTGTGCGCGCGCCATGGCCACCCGCAGCTGGCCATGCAGGTGAAGGGACAGGAGTTTCCCGGCTACGACCCGCGCGCCATGCAGGGCATGGGGCTGGCCTACGCCACATCGCCGCGCGGCGCGTGTCATTTGCGCGCCAGTCCCTACCGCAGCGACTTTTCCACCGGCGACCCGAAGGTCAAGCCGAAGGTGGTGAAACAGACCCAGGATGCCAAGGCCGCCATCGACAGCCTCGGGGTGTGTTCCTTCATCACCCCGCAGGTGGACCTGCAGACGCTGGCCGAATTGGCTTCTCACGCCACCGGCATTCACTATTCGCAGGCGCACCTCCTGCGCGCCGGCGAGCGCATCTTCAATCTCGAGCGCCTGTTCAACCTGCGCGCCGGCTTCACCGGCGCCGACGATACGCTGCCCAGCCGCGTGCTCGCCGAACCGGCGGACGCCGGCGTGCACAAGGGCGAGGTGAGCCATCTGGACGAGATGCTGCCCGAATACTATCGTCTGCGAGGCTGGACGGATTCGGGCGAACCCATGCCCGAGCTCCTCTCCCGCCTCGGCCTTTTCGAATTGCTCTGATTTGCTCTGACCCGCTCGTTCACGAAGGGGCCAATTTCATGACCGGCCCGGTGCTTGCCGCATACGGTAAACTGGTGGAAACGGGCGAGATTGCGCCCGATGCGCAACAGCGCGCCGCCGCCGAACGGCTGGACGCGCTGGCCGAACGGCTGCGCGATTACGAGCCGCCGAAGCCGGGGCTGCTTGCTCGCCTGTTCGGCCGCAAGCCCGCCAATCCGCCGCGCGGCATCTATCTCCACGGCCCGCCGGGACGCGGCAAGACCATGCTGATGGACTTGTTTTTTGAAAACGCCCCGGTGCCGGAAGAACAGCGTCAGCGCTGGCACTTCGACGCCTTCATGCAGCACGTGCATGCGCTCATCAAGTCCATCCGCGAAAAACAGGCCCGCGGCGAGCTGTGGGAGGACATCGACCCGGTGGAGCAGGCCGCGCGGGAAATCCTGAACGGTGGATGGCTCATCGGCGTGGACGAGTTCGACGTGCGCGACATCACCGATGCCATGATTCTCGCGCGCTTGTTCGGCCACTTGTTCCGGCTGGGAGCGGTGCTGGTGGCGACCTCCAACACGCCGCCGGAGGAGCTCTACAAGAATGGCCTGAACCGCAGCCTGTTCGAGCCGTTCATCGAGCTGCTGCTGGCGCATGCGGATATCGTGCCCCTGATGGCGGGAGAAGATCATCGCTTGCGCGGCCAGGTGCTTCAGCGGCGCTGGATGTCGCCGCTGACGCCACGCATCGAGGAAATGTTCGAGAACATGTGGCTCACCGTCATTGGCGATGAGCAACCACGGCCGAAAAGGCTGGAGCTGGGCGGGCGCACGCTGCTGGTGCCGGAGGCGACGAGCAAGGCGGCGCGCTTCACCTTCGCCGACTTGTGCGAGCGGCCGCTGGGAGCGGGAGATTACATCGCCATCGCCAGGCGCTTTCCCACCCTGTTCATTTCGCGCATTCCCATGCTGGGGCCGGAAGAGCGCAACGAGGCGCTGCGCTTTATCCATCTGGTGGACGCGCTCTACGACAACCGCGTGCGGCTGTTCGCCACCGCCGCCGGCGAACCGCCGGACATCTACCGCGAAGGGCCCTTGCGCGGCATGTTCGAGCGTACCGTTTCGCGCCTGCAACAGATGCGCCGCCCCGACTGGCCGGAAAAAGCGTGAAACAGCCGCATGTCCTGCCCGCCTGCCCTAGCCTGCCCGCGCGCTCAGGTAAATCAGCTCGAAGGTGGCGCGCACGCGCCCGTCATTGTCGGCGAAACGCGTCTCGTAATGGGCCGCCGCACGGGCCAGCAGCCCACGCGAAACCGGCATCCGCGGCCGGGCGCGCAGCGGGTTGCTCCAGCCGAACGCGCGCAGCTCCTCCATCAGCTTCAGCGCATCGGCATGGCGCACGCACAGGCGCTCCACGTCCGTCACCACCTCGCGCAGGCCCGCCATGCCCGCCACCTGCGCCAGCTTGCGCAACTCCACGAACGGCGCCACCCGCCAGCCCGGCTCGCGTCGCGGCGCAAATTCCAGCTCCGCCGCCCGCCAGGCCGTGCGCAGCTCGCGCAGGGTATCGCCACCCGGCATGACCAGCAAAACCACCCCACCCGGCCGCAGCGAACGTTTCAGCTCCATCAGCGCCCGCGGCAGATCGTTCACCAGCGCCATGTCGAACAGGTGCACCACAAGCCCGAACGTGTCATCGGCAAATGGCAGCCGCGCATGATCTTCCACCACCACCGCCCGCAGATCCGACCCAGCGGCTTCCGAAGCATGGCGCGGCGCAAGCCAGTCCGCCCGCACCACCTTCGCCCGTGGCAACATGCCCCCCACCTGCCGCGCCAGCCAGTCCGGCCCCGTCACCAGCACCGGCGCGGTCATTTCTGCATCGATGGCCGCCTCTTTCTCGTCGGCCAGCAGATCACCCAGCCGCGCCAACAACTCCTCGCCCGCCAGTTCCTCCAGAAAATCCGGCGCGAATCGCCCCCGCTGCCGCCTTTGCCGCAGCAGTTCGGTGTCAAACGGCATGGCATCCGGCATCAATGGTGAAGAACCGGAGCGCAAAGAGGATGACATGCTCCCTACTCCGCCGCCAACGGCTGCGCCCGTCCGCCGCGCTCCCACAAGGGCGCGAGCAGCTCTGGCAGGCGCGCGATGATGCGCGTGATGAGCTGGCGCAACCGCAGGAAGTCGTCCGTCAGTTCATAGGCGAACGGCTTGGTGTAGAGCCGCCGGTTGATCTCTATCTGAACGGCGTGCGCGCCAAATCCTTCCAGTCCGTAATGGCGGGTGATATAGCCCCCGGTATAGACGCGATTGCGCCGCACGTTCAGCCCCGCCTGGCGAAACAGCCGTTCCAGCGTATCCGTCAGCAGCGCATCACAGGAAGTGCCCTCGCCATCGCCCAGGATGATGTCCGGCTGGCGCAACGAAAGCGGCGTCATGGCCCGCGCCGCCGATTCCGGCATGGAATGACAGTCGATCAGCACCGCCGTGCCAAAGCGTTCACGCGCCTGTTCCAGCAGCCCGCGCAAGGCCTCGTGATAGGGCCGCCAGTAGCCCTCGATCCGCTCCTTCGCCTCGTCCCAGCGCAGCGGGCGGGTGTAAATGCCCTGCCCTTCGCTGATGAACTGCGGGATCACGCCCAGCCCCGCGCGCGCCCGCTCCGTGTCGGTCTGCGCCCAGTCCGGGGCCGGCGCGTCGAACATCTCCGCCGTCAGTTCTCCCGCTGCACGGTTCAGGTCCAGCCACACCCGCGGCCGCTGCGCCGCCAACAGGGGGCTGCCATGTTTCGGCGCCGCGGCGAACAGGAGATCCACCGCGAAATCCTCCGACGCCCTGAGTCGCGACAGCGGCACCGCTGCCTCACGCACGAAATTGGCCGGATAACACCGCCCCGAATGCGGCGAACTGTAGATGATGGGCGCACGCCAGCCGCCTTCCGGCTCGTGCAGGACATGGGCGCACGAACAGTCGTCCACCCCAAGCAGGGGCCATGCGTCGAACTCGGGCGACTTGCTCTTTTCGGTCATGCTGGCAAGATATTCCGTAAGCGAGGTTGCGCCGCAACGTGTATGGACGTGATTTTTCCGCGAACCAGGGAAAGGTCTGCTCCATGACCCGGCTGGAGATCTGCAAGGGCGATATTACGAAACTGGAAGTGGATGCCATTGTCAACGCCGCCAACGAAAGCCTGCTGGGCGGCGGCGGGGTGGACGGGGCCATTCACCGCGCCGCCGGGCCTGAACTGCTGGAGGAAACGCGCACCCTCGGCGGCTGCCCCACCGGCGAGGCGCGCATCACGAAAGGCTATCGGCTTCCGGCGAAATGGGTGATCCACGCCGTCGGCCCCGTCTGGCGCGGAGGTGATGCGAACGAGGATAAGCTGCTCGCCTCCGCCTACCGGCATGCACTGAAACTGGCCGCCGAACACGGCGTGCGCACGATAGCCTTTCCTGCCATCTCCACCGGCGTCTACGGCTTTCCGAAAGAGCGTGCCGCACGCATTGCCGTGAACACCGTGCGCAACTTCCTGGCCAATGAATCGCACCGGTTGGAGCGGGTGATCTTTTGCTGTTTCGATGACGCCTGCGTGCAGGCACACGAGAAGGCCCTTGCGGAAGCGGAGCGTGGCCGGCGACGGGACGGATCGGCAGGCGAATGAACAAGGGAGGATGAACGCTCATGGCCCACTGGGTAATCGTCGGCGCATCACGTGGCATAGGGCTGGAGATGGCGCGCCAGCTCGCCGAACGCGGCGATGAGGTAACGGCCACCGCCCGGAGCGTCACGCCGGAGCTGGCGGCGCTGGAACAAGCCGGCGTCAACGTGGTGGAAGGCGTGGACGTGGCCACTGATGAAGGCGCCGCGCACCTGGCCGAGGCGCTGGGCGGCAAGCGCGTTGATGCGCTGGTGCACAACGCCGGCATACTGAAATCCGACAACCTGATGACGCTCGATTTCGATGAGGCGCTGAGGCATTACAACATCAACGCGCTGGGCCCGTTGCGCGTGGTGCGCGCACTGCTGGACAATTTTGGCGAGGGCTCGCGTATCGGCATCGTCACCTCGCGCGTCGGCTCGTTGTCCGACAACACCTCCGGCGGCAATTACGCCTATCGCATGTCGAAGGCGGCGGCCAACATGGCGGCGAAGAACCTTTCCATCGAACTGAAACCCCGCGGCATCGCCGTGGCCGCGCTGCACCCCGGCTACGTGCGCACCGACATGACGCAAGGGCGCGGCAACATCGAGGCCGACGTCGCCGCCCGCGGGCTGATTCTGCGCATGGACAACCTCTCTCTGGCCAACACCGGCACTTTCTGGCATGCCGAGGGCTGGGAAATTCCCTGGTAATCAGCCTGGGCGGAAAGGCGCATGACCCATACCCCTGCACAGACCGGCAGTGCACAGGCCGCCGAAAACGACCACGCCAGTGTCGGCATGGCCACCATCGACAGGGAGCTCGCGGGCCTGGCCGCCCTGCGCGATGCCCTGGGTGGCTCCTTGCGCAAATCCTTCAACGAGGTGGTGGAGCTCATCCACAACCGGAGCGCCAGGGGCCGCGTCATCGTTTCCGGCATCGGCAAGAGCGGCCACATCGGCCGCAAGATCGCCGCAACGCTGGCCTCCACCGGCACGCCGGCGCACTTCGTGCACGCGGCGGAGGCCGCGCATGGCGATCTTGGCATGCTCACCCGTGACGACGTGGTGCTGCTCATTTCCAACTCCGGCCGCTCGCCGGAACTGGCGGCCATCATCCATTTCGCCACGCGCAATCGCATTCCGCTGGTGGCCGTCACCGCCAATGCCGAAAGCCCGCTGGCCCGCGCGGCCAATTACCTGCTGCTGCTGCCGCCGGCGGAGGAGGGCTGCCCGTTGGGGCTGGCGCCCACCACCTCCACCACCATGCAGCTCGCGCTGGGCGATGCCCTGGCCATGGCCTTGCTCTCCGCCCGCAAGTTCCAGGCGGAAGATTTCGGCCAGTTCCACCCGGGCGGCAACCTGGGCGCCCTGCTCAAGCCGCTGGAAGAGGTCATGCATACCGGTGACGAGCTCCCGCTGGTGTCGCCCCGCACGCCGATGAACAAGGTCTTGCTGGAGATGACGAGCAAGCGCTTCGGGGCCGCCGGCATCGTCGATGACGCAGGCCGGCTGGCAGGCATCATCACCGACGGCGACTTGCGCCGCGCCATGGAGAAGCATCCCGACCTGATGCGGCTCACCGCCCGCGAGGTCATGTCGCCTAACCCGAAGACCATGCGCCCGGAAGACATGGCCAGCAAGGCGCTGGGCTTCATGAACGAGCGCAAGATCACGGTGCTGTTCATCGTGGATGACCAGCACCGCCCCTTGGGCATCGTGCACATGCATGATCTTCTGCGCATGGAGGGGCAGCGCCGCGCACCCTGAGCGCACAGGAGTCGCGCGGGCCATGCAGGCGTCAGATGGAACTGCTTCTTATAAGAATTCCACAATCAGGCAGGGCGGTGCGTTGCCCCTGTCCTCGGAAACGCCTATACCGTGAACCAGGAGTGACCACGGCATCTTGTGGGGAACGCATGAACGGCGACAACACAAGGGAAAAAACGGAAAGCACGCTGAACTTCATCGAACGCGCCTGCCAGGAAAAGGGCATGCGCATGACCGATCAGCGCCGGATCATCGCACGAGTGATCGCCGAATCCACCGACCATCCGGATGTGGAAGAGCTCCACAGGCGCGCCACCGCCATCGACCCGCGCATTTCCATCGCCACCGTTTACCGCACCGTGAAGCTGTTCGAGGAGGCGGGCATTCTGCAACGCCACGAGTTCGGCGACGGCCGCGCCCGCTACGAGCCCATCAGCGAGGAGCACCACGACCACCTCATCGACCTCAATACCGGCGAGGTCATCGAGTTCACCTCCGAGGAAATCGAGGAGCTTCAGCGCAGGATCGCGGAAAAGCTGGGCTACAAGCTCGTCGACCACCGCCTGGAGCTCTATGGCGTGAAGCTCAAGGACGGCGAGAAATAATCCCCGCCGCCCGCCTCGTTCCATTCACGCCGCCTCTCGAGCTCAGAAGTGGTCCTTGCGCTCGCGCAGCGCGGCGAACACCCGCCAGTTCTCCACGCCGTGCATGTCCAGCCTGTCGCGAATTTCCCACGAATCGGGCCTGAGAAACGGGTTGGTCTTCTTCTCAAGCCCCATGCTCACCGGAATGGTGGGCCTGCCCTCGCGCAGCAGCCGGCGCACCTCCTCCACCCGCTTCTGCAGGTCCTCGTTGCCCGGCTCCACCGTCAGGGCGAATTCGCCGTTGTTCAGCGTGTACTCATGACCACAATACATCAGCGTGTCTTCCGGTAGGTGCCGCAGCATGTCCAGCGAATGCCACATAGTCTCGGCATCGCCCTCGAAGATGCGCCCACAGCCCAGCGAGAACAGCGTATCGCCCGTGAACACCACCTTGGAATTGCACATGTAATAGGCCACGTGCCCCAGCGTGTGCCCCGGCACCGCCAGCACGTCGATGATCTCTCCGCCAAACTCGATCTTGTCGCCGTCCTGCACGCCCCTGTCCAAGCCGGGGATCTGCCCGCGGTTCTTCTCCGGGCCGATGATGGTGGCGCCATACTTGGCCTTCAGCTCTTCGTTGGCCGCCACATGGTCGGCGTGGTGGTGGGTGATCAGAATGTGCGTCAGCTTCCAGCCCGTCTCCTGCAGCGCCGCGTCGATGGGCCCGAACTCCGGCGCGTCCACCAGCGCCGTCTCGCCGCTTTCCGGATCATGAAACAGCACCGCATAATTGTCGGTGCGGCAGCGGATCAGGCGGAAATCGAACTTCGACTGCGGCTCGATGGTCGGATCGCAGATGCCCACATTGGCTTTCATGGCCGTCGCTCCCCTGTTGCGAAGGTGATCGTTGCCCCCGCCGCGCAGTCATGCCGCAGCTGGAGAATGCCTTCGGCATGTAATATAGGAACATCAACCCGCGCTGGAAACGGACGTTGAGCAAATATGGACGTCATTGAACTGCGGCAGTTTTACGCAAGCCCGCTGGGGCGACAGGTGCGCAGGGTCATCTCTCGCCACCTGAATGCTCTGCCGCGTCCGCCGGCCGATGCATGTGTGCTGGGGCTGGGTTTCGCCACGCCCTGGCTGGATGCATACCGCCAGCACGTGCGCGCCACCCTCGCCTTCATGCCGGCGCATCAGGGCGCCATGATCTGGCCGCATGAGCAACCGCCCGCCACCGCGCTGGTGGACGAAACCGCCCTGCCCCTGCCCGACTCCAGCATTGATCTGGCGCTGGTGGTGCATGCGCTGGAGCTCACGCCCGTGCGCGAAAAACTCATGGGTGAGCTGTGGCGCGTGGTGGCGCCGTCGGGGCACGTGGTGTTCATCGTGCCCAACCGCAGCGGACTATGGGCGCGGGCGGAAAGGGTGCCCTTTGGCCACGGTCGCCCCTTCTCCCGCCGCCAGCTGGAGCAGTTGCTCAAGGATTCCATGTTCACCCCCACCACCATTTCGCCGCTGTTGTTCATGCCGCCCTGGCGCGGGCGTTTTCTGGGCGGTTCGGCAGGCACGTGGGAGCAGGTGGGGAAATGGCTCTTCCCCGGCTTTTCCGGCCTTCTGATGGCCCAGGCCATCAAGCAGGTCTATGCCCGCCGCGGCGAGCGTCAGCGCGTCCCGCTCATCCCCGCGCTTCATCCCGCCCCGGTCGGCACCGTGGGCCTCAACATGGGCGACATGGGCGCGCACCCCGCCCGGCACGGAAGCGAAACTTGACGAAACAGGACGTTGAGCGCACAACGACTGTTCATTGATCATGCACTTGTCGCAACAGCGAATCCGGCCATGACGCAGATGCAGGACAACACGCCCCGGCCGCGCCCTTCCATTCTGGAAATCACGCCCTACGTGCCGGGCGAAAGCGAGGTGGCGGGCGCGCGCAAGGTATTCAAGCTCTCCTCCAACGAGTCGCCGCTGGGGCCGTCTCCGGCGGCGAAGGAGGCCTTCCGCGCTGCCGCCGAGCACCTGACCGAATACCCCGACGGCACCGCGCGCGACCTGCGCGCGGCCATTGCCGAGCGCCACGGCCTGAACCCGGACAACATCGTCTGCGGCAACGGCTCGGACGAACTCCTCACCCTGCTGGCGCAGGCCTACCTCTCGCCGGGTGACGAGGCCATTCACACCGAGCACGGCTTCCTAATCTATCCCGTCGCCATCCGCGCCGCCGGTGGCGTACCGGTGGTGGCGCGCGAGGAAAACCTGACCGCCAGCGTGGACGCCATCCTGGAGAAGGTCACGGAGCGCACGAAGCTGGTGTATCTCGCCAACCCCAACAACCCCACCGGCACCTACCTTCCCATCGACGAGCTGAAGCGTCTGCAGGCCGCCCTGCCCGCACACACCATGCTCGTCATCGACGCGGCCTATGCCGAATACGTCAGGCGCAACGATTACGAAGCGGGCATCGAACTGGTGTCCTCCAGCCACAACGTGGTCATGACCCGCACCTTCTCGAAGGCCTATGGGCTGGCGGGCCTGCGCATCGGCTGGATGTACGCGCCCGCGCACGTGGCGGACATCATCAACCGCATCCGCGGTCCGTTCAACGTCAACGTCGCCGCGCTCGCCGCCGGGGCCGCGGCCATGCGTGACGCCGCCCACCTGCAACGCGCCGTGGAGCACAACGAGCACTGGCGCGAATGGCTGCGCGAAGAGCTGACGAAACTGGGGCTGCGGGTCACGCCCTCGGTGGCCAACTTCCTGCTCATCCACTTCCCCGACGAGCCGGGCAAGCGCGCCGCGGACGCTGATGCCTTTCTCAAGACGCGCGGGCTCATCCTGCGCCGCGTTGCGGGCTATGGCTTTCCCAACGCCTTGCGCATGAGCATCGGCACGGAGGAAGCCAACCGCCTGCTCGTCGACACCTTGCGGAAGTTTCTTGAGGGCCCATGACCGATACACCGGACAAGCAGACCACCGGCACCACCGCGCAGAACACAGGACGCGACGACCGTCCCATGTTCAACCGCGTGGCGCTCGTCGGCCTTGGCCTCATTGGCTCGTCGCTGGCGCACGTCATGCGGCGGGAGAACCTGGCCGGGCACATCGCCGGCGCCACCCGCAGCGAGGCCACGCTCAAGCGGGCCGAGGAGCTGGGCCTGTGCGACAGCTATCACCTGGACGCGGCGGAAGCGGTGAAGGATGCTGACCTGGTGTTCCTCAATGTGCCCGTGGGCGCCATGGGTACGGTGGCCGAACACATCGCCCCGGCGCTGAAGAAGGGCGCCATCCTTACCGACGTCGGCTCGGTCAAGGGCGCGGTCATTCGCGATGTTTCCCCGCACGTGCCGGAAGGGGTGCATTTCATTCCCGGTCATCCCATCGCCGGCACCGAGCAGTCCGGTCCGGACGCGGGTTTTGCCGAATTGTTCGAGAACCGCTGGTGCATCCTGGTGCCGCTGGAAAACACCGATGACGAGGCTCTCGCCCGCCTGAAGCGCTTCTGGCAGGCCGCCGGCGCCAACGTGGACACCATGACGGCGGAGCATCACGATCTGGTGCTGGGCATCACCTCGCATCTGCCGCACCTGATCGCCTACAACATCGTGCTCACCGCGGCTGATCTGGAAGAAGTGACGGAATCGGAGGTCATCAAGTATTCCGCCGGCGGCTTTCGCGACTTCACGCGGCTTGCCGCCTCCGATCCCGTGATGTGGCGCGACGTTTTCCTCAACAACCGCGAGGCAGTGCTGGAGCTGTTGGGCCGCTTCATGGAGGATCTGCACGTCTTGCAGCGCGCCATCCGCTGGGGCGAGGGAGACAAGCTCCACGAGCTGTTCAAGCGCTCCCGCCGCATCCGCCGCGAGATCATCGAGGCCGGACAGGACACCCCCGCGCCGGGCTTCGGCCGCCGCTGATCACGCCGCTCAAGGCGCGTCATGCCGCATCGTCACGGTGCACGCCCCGCACACGCGATGCCGCAACGCTCCCATGCGGGCCATGTGTCTTGCATTTTCGCGGTCTTGTGCGCTATATGCCCGCATCCCGGAACGCGAAGGCTGGCATCCGTGCGGCGGGGACGGTCACCCCTGGAGGAAGCTCGCCGCGCCAGTCCGCATGTTCCGCAACACGAACCTGATCAGGAGTTTCAATCATGGCCAATATCATTCAGATGCAGGCCGAACGGCGCGAAAGAGGCGGCAAGGGGGCCGCACGCCGTTTGCGCAAGCAGGGCCGCGTGCCGGGCGTCATCTACGGCGACAACAAGGAACCGGAAATGATCCACGTCAGCTTCGTGGATCTGCTCAAGCAGGTCAACACGGGCACTTTCGAATCCACACTGGTGGACCTGGAGGTGGAAGGCAAGAAAGTGCGCTGCATTCCGCGCGACGTGCAACTGGACCCGGTGCGCGACTTTCCCATCCACGTGGATTTCCTGCGCCTGGGCAAGGGCGCGCGTATCGCGGTGGAAATCCCGGTGGAATACGTGGGCCATGAACAATCGCCGGGCCTGAAGCGCGGCGGCGCGCTCAACATCGTGCGCCACGAGGTGGAGGTCTATGTGAACGCCGACAACATTCCGGAGAAGATCGTGGCCGACATCTCCGGCCTGAACATCGGCGATTCCCTGCACATCTCCGCCGTGAAGCTGCCCGAAGGAGTGGAGCCGGTCATCCAGGACCGCGACTTCACGCTCGCCACCATCACCGGCCGCGTGGCCGACACCACCGAGGCCGAAGAAGGCGAAGAGGCCGAAGAAACGGGCGAGGAGGAATAATCCTCTCCTCGCACCTCTGGCGCCAGACGGAATGCGTGATCACCGGCCCGGCGGGAACATCCTTCCGGGCCGGTTGCGCATCGGTGCTTTTGCTGGAACATGCACATGAAGCTCATCGTCGGACTGGGCAATCCGGGCGAAAAGCATGCCCGCAACCGGCACAATGTCGGGTTTCTGGCGGTGGATGCCATCGCCGATGCGCACGGGTTTGGCCCGTGGCGAAAAAAGTTTTCCGGCCAGCTGGCCGAGGGTGTCATCGCCGGCGAGAAGGTGCTGCTGCTCAAGCCCGAAACTTTCATGAACGACTCCGGCCGAGCCGTGGCCGAAGCCGCGAAATTCTTCAAGCTGGCCCCGGAGGATATCATCGTCATCCATGACGAGCTGGACTTGGCGCCGGGGCGGGTGCGGATGAAAACCGGAGGGGGGCATGCGGGCCACAACGGCCTGCGCTCCATCATCGCCCATATCGGCGGCAATTTTCACCGCCTGCGCATCGGCATCGGCCATCCGGGCAGCAAGGAGGCGGTTACCCGCCACGTGCTCTCCGATTTCTCGAAGCAGGAGCGGGAATGGCTGGCGCCATTGCTGGAGGCCGTCGCCCGCCACGCCGACCTGCTGGTCAAGGGCCGGTTTTCGGATTTCACCAGCAAGGTGATGATGGACGCGCCGCCACCCCCCGGCAACGAACGGAAAGGTTGAGAAAATGGGTTTCAAATGCGGCATCGTGGGCCTGCCCAACGTGGGCAAGTCCACCCTGTTCAACGCGCTCACCAAAACCGCCGCCGCGCAGGCGGCCAACTACCCCTTCTGCACCATCGAGCCCAACGTCGGCGAGGTGGCCGTGCCCGATCCGCGCCTGGACAGGATCGCCGAGATCGCGCAGTCGGCCAACGTGGTGCCCACCCGCATCACCTTCGTGGACATCGCCGGCCTCGTGCGCGGCGCCTCGAAGGGTGAAGGCCTGGGCAACCAGTTCCTGGCCAACATCCGCGAGGTGGACGCCATCGTTCACGTGCTGCGCTGCTTCGAGGACGCCGACATCACCCACGTGGAGGGCGGCGTGGACCCGCTGCGCGATGCCGAGATCATCGAAACCGAGCTGATGCTGGCCGACCTGGAGAGTCTCGAAAAGCGCCTGCCCATGCTGGAGAAGAAGGCCGCCACCGGCGACAAGGAGGCGAAGGCCGAGCTCGCGGTCATCATGCCCGCACTTGAGCTGCTGCGCGAGGGCCGCCCGGCACGGCTGGCCGACATCGGCGAAGAGCGCATGCCCCGCTTCAAGCGCCTGCAACTGCTCACCGCCAAGCCGGTGCTTTACGTGTGCAACGTGGACGAGGCTTCCCTGCCCGAAGGCAACGAGTGGGTGGAAAAGGTGCGCGCCAAGGCGGCTGAAGAAGGCGCGCGCGTGGTCGTCATTGCCGCCGCGCTGGAGGAGCAGCTGGCCCAACTGGACGAGGAGGAGCAGCGCGAATATCTCGAATCCGTCGGGCTGGAAGAGCCGGGCCTGAACCGCCTCATCCGCGAGGGCTATGCCCTGCTCGACCTCATCACCTTCTTCACCGCCGGGCCGAAGGAAGCCCGCGCCTGGACGGTGCGTCGCGGCGCCACCGCGCCGGAAGCGGCGGGCGTCATTCACACGGATTTCCAGCGCGGCTTCATCCGCGCCGAGGTCATCTCATACGAGGATTACGTCAGACATGGCGGCGAAGCCGGCGCGCGGGAGGCCGGCAAGCTGCGCCAGGAAGGCAAGGACTACGTGGTGCAGGACGGTGACGTGATGCACTTCAAATTCAACGTGTAAGGCAATCTGGAGCAAAAAATTGCTCTTATGCGTTGAAAGGCATCTTTCTGCTCTTATGTGAGCATTCACGGGCGCCATTCCTCCGCATTTGCAGAAGCAATTCGCTTCCAGCTTCCATGTGCCCGGAGCGCATTCACCGCGCTTCCGGCAATGGGATGGCGCGTGGGTTTTCGGAAGGACGATTGGCATTGAAGGGAGCAGAAAAATGGTTGAAACAGCTGCGTCGGCCACATCCGGCGCGATGAACGAAACCGATGAGAAGGCATTGGCCAAGAACTGGAAATGGCTGATGCTGGATGGCGTGTTGATGATCCTGGTGGGCATCATCGCCGCCTTCGCACCCATTTCGGCGGTTTACGCCATGACCCTCGTGTGGGGTGCGTTCACCTTTGCGGACGGCATCTTCTCCATCGCCGCAGGCGTCGCCAAGGCACGCAAGCGCGAGGAACACTGGGTGGCCATGCTGTTGCGCGGCGCGCTGGGACTTATGGCGGGCATCGTGGTGCTGGTCATGCCGCTGGTGGCCACGGTGGCGCTGGTGGCCTTCACCTGGGCCATGATTTCCATCTGGTCGTTCGTGACCGGTGTCATGGAGGTGGCCGCGGCCATTCGCCTGCGCAAGGAAATCGAGGGCGAATGGCTCATGGCGCTCTCCGGCATCGTCTCCATTCTTTTTGGCCTTGCCATTCCGGTGTTCCTGATCATGTATCCTGCGGCTTCACTCGTGGCCATGGGCTACATGGTCGGCTTCTGGGCCTTCCTGCACGGCATGCTCACGCTGGCGCTGGCCATGAAGCTCAAGAATGAGGCCAGGGCCTGAAGCAGGGGCCGGACAAGCCCCGTGGGAACGGGAGCCGCTCAGGCTTCCGTTCCTCACCGCAGGCCACACGAAAACGTCAACTCCTTCCGGTTGCGAAGCGCCCGCAGGCGTGTATATTCACTCTCCATCGCAGGGGGAGAATCGGGAGATTCGGGGAAATGAACGGGACCGTGCCACGCAGAGTTCCAAGACTGTTCATGGCCATTCTTGCCGGCCTCGCCTTGCTGATGGCGGGAGTGTCGTCCGCCGGGGCGGAGGCGAAACGCAAATACAATTTCGGCCCCCGGAAACTTACCTTCGACGCGGCCAAATACGCGCCCCGCATCGTTTCCTACATCACCGATGAAAAGCCCGGCACCATCATCATCAACACCCGGCGGCGTTATCTCTACCTGATCCTGGGCAATGGCAAGGCCAAGCGCTATGGCATCGGCGTGGGCCGCGCGGGCTTTCAATGGACGGGCGAGGCCCGCATTGGCCGCAAGCAGGAGTGGCCGGATTGGCATCCACCCAAGGAGATGATCGAGCGCGAGTGGAAAAAGTACAAGCGCAAGCTGCCCGAAAAGATGAAAGGCGGCCCGAACAACCCGCTTGGCGCGCGCGCCCTGTATCTCTTCCAGGGCAACAGGGATACGCTCTATCGCATCCATGGCACCAACGCCCCCTGGAGCATCGGCCGCGCGGTGTCTTCGGGCTGCATTCGCATGCGCAACGAGGATGTCATCGACCTTTACAAGCGGGTGAAGGTGGGCGCCAAGGTCATCGTGAAATGATCCGCTCCTCATCCACCGTCGGCGCCCGTCCGTAACGCCAAATGTCCGATGGCGCGCCCGAACGTCCCGCACGCACACGGATGGCTTCGGGCGCTGTTCTGCGCGCACGCGCTTTGCAGGCAACGGCGGCGCGGAGAAAGCCTGGCGCCAAATGGTCCGCGAAAGGCTCGGGGAATGCTGGCCCTGCGGGCGTTTCGGAGAGGCGTGCACGCGCCACGGCCCGCCATCATCGCCCTACAGCGCCGCGGCGCCCATGATGGGGCCATGTCCTTGCAGCTGCAACAGCGCGACGCACAAGTCGCTTTCCTCGCCCATCACGTGTTCATGCGGCAGTGCCAGCTCCATCGCCTCGCCATGCCACATGCCCGCCGGCGCGATGCTGCGCGCCACGTGATGATAGACTATCTCGCGGCCGGCGTTTTCCCCGCGCCTGATGCGCTGCCTGTGATGCCTCTTGATGGTCACCAGCCACAGGGTGGCGTTGACGTCTCTCCAAGGCTCCGGCGCCGCCCCCACCTCTATGCGCAGGGCCTTTTCGCGCCTGTGCAGCCTCAGGGGAACGCGCAAGCCCCCCTCCGCGCCATCGCCGTTCCTCAGCAGGGCCCGAACCTTCTCTGGCACCTTGTCGGTGGGGCAGCGGCGGCCATTGACGACCATTTGCGGCGTATAGACGCTTTCCTGCCCCCAGGCGCGGGCATAGAGGTGATGACGACGGGTGAATTCCGGCCGCGCCAGCGTATCCCGCCAGCCCAGGTAGTCCCAGATATCCACGTTGTAGCTGACCCCCAGCACGCCGGGCATTTGGCACAATTTTCCCAGCAACCTGTCGGCCGGCGGACAGGCGGAACACCCCTGCGAAGTGAACAGCTCCACCACCACCCGCACCGGGGCGGATTGCGCCATTTGCATCGCGCCCACCCGCCTTGCCGCTACCGGCAGCATTCCGACGGTGGCGAGCGCCAGCACCATCTGGCGGCGGGAGGGCAGAAGATATAGGGGCCTGTTCATGTTCGCGCGATCCCAAGGGCGGCAATGCCGCCAGTTCCTGTTCCTTTGCCGCCCGTCCGGCAATGCGCGGGCGCTTTCCTGCATGATCTCGAAGGCTCGGAGCCAACGGGGAATCCCGGCGCCAGTCCGCCGCAAGAAGCCCTCCGCATTGTCCAAGGCATCGATCTCTCCACGCCCTCCGCGAAGGCGGGGCTGCGAAATCCATTCAACTGTATCGGGTCCAAGCCTAACCCAATTTCGACCGCCGCGGGCTTCACTTTCGCTTGATGGTCTTGCGAGCCTCGCCATCGGGTTGCGGCAACTCGTGGCGCAGATAATCCAGAAACCGCTGCGCCACCAGCGATAGCCTGCGCTGCTTCAGGTGCACGGCGAACCACTGGCGCATTAGCGGAAAGTTTTCCACGTCGAGAATGACCAGGTGTCCGCTTTCGGCCTCGCGCTCCACCGTCTGGCGCGGTAGCACGGAAACGCCAAGACCCGCCAGCACCGCCTGCTTGATGGCCTCGGCCGAGCCCAGCTCCATGGTCGGGCGCACGGAAAGGCCGTGCTCGGCGAACAGACTGTCCACCGCCATGCGCGTGCCGGAGCCGCGCTCGCGCATCAGGAAGCGTTCTTCCGCCAACCGCGCCAGGGGAATGCCCCCCCTCTCCTTCAACGGATGATCGGGCGGGGCGATGACCACCAGCTCGTTGTCCAGGAACGGATGCGCCACCACATCCAGTTCCTGCGGCGCGCGGCCCATGATGATGAGATCGTCGGCACCGGTGCGCAAAAGCTCGATCACGCGTGCCCTGTTGGTGACCGAAAGAAACGGCTCAACCCTCGGATAGCGTTTGAGGAAGGCGCCCAGGATGTGCGGCAGGAAGTAGGCGGCGCTGGTCACGGTGGCGATGCGCAAATCGCCCCGCACCTCGCCCTTGAGTTCCTGCGCCAGCTCGCGCAGGCCTTCCGTGCGGGCCAGGATGTCGGCGGCCGCCTGCATCACCTTGCGGCCATCGGAAGTCAGCCGCACCCGGCGGCCCACCTGCTCCAGCAGCTCCAGCCCCAGTTCGTCCGCCAGCTTGGCCACCTGCATGGACACCGTGGGCTGGGTCAGGTGCAGCTCCCTCGCCGCGGCGGTGAAACTTTCCAGCCGCGCCACGGCCTCGAAAATCTGCAACTGGCGCAGGGTCACGCGCTGCGCCATGCGATAGCTCATTCGCGGGGCGGAGGACGTGTCATGTATTTTTCGCAAGGGCGCAATTCCATCTATGGGTCGGATAGAAAATTTCGATTTTTTCTTATGGCAAGGATTCGTTAGGGTGTCCACAACCTGCTTGGGGCAGGGAGGCCGGCTCTCCGCATTCGCCAGCACTCACGGCAAGGGAGGGGAGCGGCAAACGATCGTCAAATGTCTGATGAGGAGAAGACCATGGCCAAGAAATACGAGGCCGGCGTTAAGGAATACAAGGAGACCTACTGGGATCCTGACTACACGCCGAAGGACAGCGACATCCTGGCTGTCTTCAAGGTGGTGCCGCAGCCCGGCGTGCCGCGCGAGGAAGCGGCCGCGGCGGTGGCGGCGGAGTCCTCCACCGGCACCTGGACGACGGTGTGGACGGACCTGCTGACCGATCTCGACTATTACAAGGGCCGCGCCTATGCCATCGAGGACGTGCCCGGCGACGACGAGGCCTTCTACGCCTTCATCGCCTATCCCATGGGCCTGTTCGAGGAAGGCTCGGTGGTGAACGTGTTCACCTCCATCGTCGGCAACGTGTTCGGCTTCAAGGCGGTGCGCAGCCTGCGCCTTGAGGACGTGCGCTTCCCGCTGTGGTTCGTCGCCACCTGCAATGGTCCGCCCAACGGCATCCAGGTGGAGCGCGACAAGCTGGACAAGTATGGTCGTCCGCTGCTGGGCTGCACCATCAAGCCGAAGCTGGGCCTGTCGGCCAAGAACTACGGCCGCGCCATCTACGAGGCGCTGCGCGGCGGCCTGGACTTCACCAAGGACGACGAGAACGTCAACTCCCAGCCGTTCATGCGCTGGCGTGACCGCTTCCTGTTCGCCCAGGAGGCCATCAACAAGGCCGAGGCCGAAACAGGCGAGCGCAAGGGTCACTACCTGAACGTGACGGCCCCGGACGTGGAGGAGATGTTCAAGCGCGCCGAGTTCGCCAAGGAGATCGGCTCGCGCATCATCATGTCCGACTACCTCACGCTGGGCTGGGCGGCGCACAACTCGCTGTCCAAGTGGTGCCGCGACAACGGCATGCTGCTGCACGTGCACCGCGCCATGCACGCGGTGATCGACCGCCATCCGCGGCACGGCATCAACTTCCGCGTGCTGACCAAGCTGCTGCGCCTGCTGGGTGGCGACCACCTGCATTCCGGCACCGTGGTGGGCAAGCTGGAAGGCGACCGCCAGGCCACGCTGGGCTGGATCGACCTGATGCGCGACCGCTACGTGAAGGAAGACCGCTCGCGCGGCATCTTCTTCGATCAGGACTGGGGCCAGATGCGCGGCCTGTTCCCGGTGGCTTCCGGTGGCATCCACGTCTGGCACATGCCGGCGCTGGTCTCCATCTTCGGCGACGACTCCGTGCTGCAGTTCGGCGGTGGCACGCTGGGCCACCCGTGGGGCAACGCGGCCGGTGCGGCGGCCAACCGCGTGGCGCTGGAAGCCTGCGTGCAGGCGCGCAACGAAGGCCGCGAGCTGGAGAAGGAAGGCAAGGACATCCTCACCAAGGCGGCCAAGCACTCGCCTGAGCTGAAGATGGCCATGGAGACCTGGAAGGAAATCAAGTTCGAGTTCGACACCGTGGACAAGCTGGACGTGGCGCACCGCTAAGGTGCGTCGCGCCCACCACGGGCGAGACGACCGGATTCGAACGCACAGACACACAAGGAGGACGACATGTCCGAAGTTATGGATTATCCCTCGCGGCTTTCCGACATCAAGAGCCGCAAATACGGCACCTTCTCCTACCTGCCGGAGATGACCGAAGAAGAGATTCGCAAGCAGGTGGAATACATCGTGTCCCAGGGCTGGCAGCCCATGATCGAGCACACCGAGCCGGAAAACGCCAAGCTCCACTACTGGTACATGTGGAAGCTGCCCATGTTCGGTGAAACCGACGTGGACAAGATCATGGCCGAGCTCGAGGAGTGCAAGAAGGCCAACCCCGGCCATCACGTGAAGCTGGTGGGCCTGGACAACATCAAGCAGGTGGCCGCCGCCGCCATGGTGGTCTACCGGGGCACGCCGCCGGAGACGGTGCTGTGCGCCGACCTGCCCAAGCCGCGCTTCTGATACGCAAGGCGGACGAAACGATGTTCGGAAAGGGCCGCCAGTGGCGGCCCTTTCCACGAAGACCACGCACATTTCGGAAAATTCATGCGTTTGATCGTTTGCTGAATACCAACCACGAGCTTCGGTGCGCGTGCGCCGTTTCGCGCCACAATGGGAGATTTGCGCCATGACCGAGATGACCGACATCGACATCGAACAGTACAAGATCACCGAGGAGCCCTACTACCGCCCCGTCGGCGACGAGGTGGAGCGCTACGAGGCGGCCTGGGAGGTGCGCATGCCGGTGATGCTGAAAGGCCCCACCGGCTGCGGCAAGTCGCGCTTCGTGGAATACATGGCCTGGAAGCTGGGCCGGCCGCTGATTACCGTGGCGTGCAACGAGGACATGACGGCCGCCGACCTGGTGGGCCGTTTCCTGCTGGACGTGAACGGCACCCGCTGGCAGGACGGGCCGCTGACCATCGCCGCGCGCATTGGCGCCATCTGTTACCTGGACGAGGTGGTGGAGGCGCGGCAGGACACCACGGTGGTCATTCACCCGCTCACCGACCATCGCCGCGAGCTGCCGTTGGAAAAGAAGGGTGAGCTGGTGAAGGCGCACCCGGACTTCCAGCTGGTCATTTCCTACAACCCCGGCTACCAGAGCCTGATGAAGGACCTGAAGCAGTCCACCAAGCAGCGCTTCGGCGCTATGAGCTTCGACTATCCCTCTGCCGACGTGGAGACGGAAATCGTCGCGCACGAGGCCGGGGTGGACGAGGCCACGGCGCGCAAGCTGGTGCAGGTGGCCGAGCGCTCGCGCAACCTGAAGGGCCACGGCCTGGACGAGGGCATGTCCACCCGCCTGCTCATTTATGCCGGACAGCTCATCTCCAAGGGCATCGAGCCCACGGCGGCCTGTCAGATGGCGCTCATCGAGCCGCTGACCGACGATCCGGACATGCGCGACACGCTGGAAGCCGCCGTGCAGACCTTCTTCGGGGAGGCATAAGCAGCTTTTTGCCGTCCTCCCCCTCCTGGCAAGGAAAAGTGAACCGGTTCACTTTTCCTTGCCAGGAGGGGGAGGCGCTGAAAAGCCTTTGCCGTAGATGCGGTCTTGTCAAGGCTCTTCGACCGCTTCGCGGCGCGCCCAAGGCGCGGCCTTGACAAGACCGCATCTACGGCGCACCCATCGCCAAATGACAGAAAATTCAAACGCTTGCAGACAGCTGCATCGAGGTCGCCATGAGCGTGAACATCGACGAATACCGCGAGGAGCTTGTCGCCGCGGCGCCGGAGCTGGAGGAAACGCTCGACGCCTTGGTGCACGAGGCCGCGCGCTACATGTCGCCGAAGGGACTGGAGGAATACCTGCAGGGCGCGCGTGGCCTGGCGCGCCTGCGCAAGGAGCCGGCGCTGGTGGTGACCTACCTCGACGAAATGCCCGAAGTGGTGCGCGAGGTGGGCGAGGATGTCATCTCCGATGTCGTCACCTCGGTCATGAAACTCGCCTCCATGACTTCCGGCGCGGTGCTCACGCTCATTTTCGCCACCCTGCCGGTGGCGGCCCGCCGCCTGGGCGACGCCGACATGCTGCGGCGTTACCTGCAGCTGCTGCACCGCACCGCCGCCAAGGCGCCGCGGGGCCTGCGCCCCATGCTGGAAGTGCTGGATGAGCTGCTCTCGAAACTCACCCTGTCGGGCCTGCGCAAGTGGATCGACTTCGGCGCGGAGGCCTACCGGCGCGACTTCGCCAAGCAGGCGGACTACTTCGGCCTGAAAACCGAGGATTCCCGCGCCGTGCTGCAGGACAACCGGCGTGGCACCCTGTTCATCGACGTGCAGCGCAAGATCAACTTCTATCTCCGCGCCTTCTGGGGCCGCGACTTCTTCCTGCGCCCGGCCAGTGCCGACCTGGAGGGCTTCCGCCCATACATCGAGGCGCGCGCGCTGCATCTGCCGGACGCGGTGGACGACATTGGCGATGTGACGGGGCTGGAGCTCTATCGCGCCATGGCCGCGCACATGGCCGCGCATCTCGTCTATACCAACGCGCCGCAGGGAGATGCGGAAATGCTCAGCCCGGCACAGCGTTTCTTCATCGGTCTGGCGGAAGACGCGCGGGTGGAATACTGCGCCGGTTCCGAGTTTCCCGGCATGATGAACCTGTGGAAACGCCTCTTGCCAAAGCCCGATGACGGGTACCAGCACGAGCACCGCGGCATGCCGTTGATCGAGGCCATGGTGCGTCACCTGATGGACCCGGACGAGAAGACCGGTGATGAACAGGTGGATGCCGTCATCGCCCGCTTCCACGAGGAAGTGCCCGAGCGCGACCTCGACACCACGCTCTCGCGCGATATCGGCCTGGCGCTGCACGACATCATGGCCACGCGGCGCGACCTGCCCTCCTTGCGCATCCTGGAGAAACTGCGCACGCCCTGGCGCGACGACAACCGCCTGTTGTGGACGACGGATGAGGAGGAGTGGCTCGACACTACCGTTTACCTGCCGCAAAAGGAGCAGGTGCGCAAATACGTCTCGGTGATGGAGTTCGTCAACGAGGTGGACGTGGAAACCGCCGGTGATGACGCGCAGGAGATATGGGTGCTCCAGTCCGAGCTGTTCCCCTATGAGGACATGGGCATCTCGTACAACGAGATGGAGGGCAAGGAGCCCATCATCGGCCCGTTCCACCACCATGAGTGGGACTACCAGGTGCAACTGCACCGCCCCAGCTGGGTGAGCGTGTTCGAGCACCGGCCCAAGCGCGGCGATCCGGAGATCATCGACAAGGTGCTCACCGAGCACCGCGGCATCACCCACCGTCTGCGCCAGATCATTGACCGCCTGCGCCCGCAGGGCCTGGTGCGCGAGCGCAAGCTGGAAGACGGCGACGTGCTGGATCTGAACGCCGCCGTTGACGCCATGGTCATGCTGCGCATCGGGCTGAACCCGGATCCGCGCATCACCATGCGCTACAAGCTCAACCGGCGCGATCTCGCCGTGACCATCCTGCTGGACCTGTCCGAGTCCACCAACGACAAGGTGCGCGGTTCGGAAAAGACCGTGCTGGAGCTCACGCGCGAGGCCTGCGCCCTGCTCGCCTATGCCATCGAAGGCATCGGCGACCCCTTCGCCATTCACGGCTTCAACTCCGACGGCCGGCATGATGTGCGCTACTTCCGCTTCAAGGACTTCGACCAGCACTTCGACGACGAGGTGAAAAGCAGGCTGGCCGGCATGCAGGGCGGCTATTCCACCCGCATGGGCGCGGCGCTCAGGCACGCCGGCGACAAGCTCATGCAGCGCGGGGAGAAGAACAAGCTGATCCTGCTGATCACCGACGGCGAGCCGGCGGACATCGACGAGCGCGACCCGCAGTATCTCCGCATGGACACCAAGAAGGCGGTGGAGGAGCTGCGGCGCAAGGGCATCCTCACCTATTGCCTGACGCTGGATCCCCACGCGGACATGTATGTCTCGCGCATTTTCGGCGCCACGAACTACACCGTGGTGGACAACATCAACCGCCTGCCGGAAAAGCTCCCCACGCTGTTCGCCAGCCTGACCAAATGACACGCATCCTCGCAGGCGATGCGTCTCCGACGATGCGGCGAGTCAAGCATACAGGATCTGGCGGCGGAATTCCTTTTCATGACGCTGCGGGTGGTGTCGTGCCCATGGTCTCCGCCATCTCCAACGCCGCCTGCGCCGCCGCCAACCGCGCGATGGGAATGCGGTAGGGCGAGCAGGAGACATAATCCAACCCGCACCGCGCCAGCAACTTGATGGAGCGCGGATCACCCGCGTGTTCGCCACAGGCGCCCACCTGCAGGTTTCGGCGGCTGGCGCGGCCACGTTCCACCGCCAGGCGGATGGCCGGCGTCACCGCCTCGTCATCCAGCGTGACGAAGGGATCCACCTTCAGCAGGCCCTGCTCCAGGTAAACATGAATGAAGCGCCCGGCGTCATCGCGCGACAGCCCCAGCACGGTCTGGGTTAGGTCGTTGGTGCCAAAGGAAAAGAAGGCGGCCTCTTCGGCCAGGGCGTCGGCGCGCAGGCAGGCGGCGGGAATCTCGATCATGCATCCCACGGTGAATGGCGGCACCGTTTCATGGCGTCGCTCCAGCTCCGCCACCACCTGTGCGATCTGCCGGTGCAGCCAGCGCATCTCCGCCGCCGCCATGACGAATGGCGCCATGATCTCCAGCCGCGACGGCGCCTTGCCCTGCGCCCGCAGGCGCAGCATGGCCTCCAGCATGGCGCGCACCTGCATGCGCACCAGCCCCGGCACCGTCAGCGCCAGGCGGATGCCGCGATGGCCCAGCATGGGGTTGTATTCGCGCAAGGAATCCACCCGCGCCCGCACCCGCTCCGGCGGCAGGCGCAGGCGTTTGGCCAGCTCTTCCGTCTCGGCCGGGGTGCGCGGCAGAAACTCGTGCGCCGGTGGATCCAGCAGGCGCACGGTGACGGGCTTGCCGGCCATGATCGAAAACAGCTGGATGAAATCCTCGCCGTGGGTTTCGGCCAACGCCTCGAGCGCCTCGCGCCGCCGTCGATTGTCGGTGGTCAGCAACAGTTCCTGCAACAGGGCCAGCCGCTCGGTGCCAAAGATCATGTGTTCGGTGCGGCACAGGCCAATGCCCTCCGCGCCGAATTTCAGCGCCACCTCGGCATCATGCGGGGTATCGGCATTGGCCCGCACGCGCAACCGGCGCACCTCGTCGGCCCATTGCAGCAGGGTGTGAAAATCGCCCGAAAGTTCCGGTTGGCGCGTGGGCATGCGGCCGCGGAACACCTCGCCGCTGGCTCCATCGATGGTGATCCACTCCCCCACCCTTATCTCGTTCCCGCCGATGCGCACCAGCCCGGCGGTGGCGTCGATTTCCATCATCCCCACGCCGGCCACGCAGGGAATGCCGAACCCCCGCGCAATGACCGCGGCGTGCGAGGTGAGGCCGCCACGAGCGGTGAGCACGCCGCGCACGGCCTTCAGTGCCGGAATGTCCTCCGGCGTGGTTTCCATGCGCACCAGGATGACCGGCCGCCCGGCAGCGGCCAGGTGGGCGGCTTCCTGCGCGTCTATGACCACCTCGCCACTGGCCGCCCCGGGCGAGGCTCCCAGCCCGCGCGCCAGCAGGGTCTGTCCGGCGGCGCGCTCCAGCACCGGATGCAGAAGCTTCTCGAGCTGGTCGGGGTCCACCACGCACAGGGCCTGCTCACGGGTGATGAGCCCCTCGCGCACCATGTCCACCGCCACGCGCAGGCTGGCCGCCGGACCAAGGCGGGCATTGAAGGTCTGCACCAGCCACAGCCTGCCATCGTCGATGATGAATTCGATGTTCTGGGGCCGGCGAAAATGTTTTTCCAGCCTGGCGGCCACCTTCAGCAGGGCGGCGTAGGCTTCCGGCATGGCCGTTTCCAGCGAGGGATGATCCAGGCCCGAAACACGCCGTTCATGCTCGGTGATGGGCCAGGGGGTGCGCAGGCCCGAAACGATGTCCTCGCCCTGGGCGCGCGGCAGATATTCCCCGCTGATGATCTTCTCTCCGGTGGCGGGGTCGCGGGTGATGGCCACGCCTGCGGCGGAATTGTCGTTGCGGTTGCCGAACACCATGCATTGCACCGTGACGGCCGCGCCCCAGTCGTCCGGAATCCGGTAGAGCTTGCGCGCGGCGCGCACCTGCGGCGCATCCCAGGCGCAAGCCGCAGCCGTAACGCACGTGGCAAGCTGCTCCAGGGGATCGTCCGGTGGGGCCTTGCCATCTTCCGTCTCGATCAGCGCCATGTAACGGCTGGCGATTTCGCGCCAGTGAGTGGCGGCAAGCGCGTGGTCTTCGGCAATTCCGAGACTTTCCTTGTAGTCTTCCAGGATATCCTCGAACAATTCGTGTGGCACGTGGGCCACATGCATGCCGTAAGCGTGCAGAAAGCGGCGATAGCAATCCCACAGGAAGGTCTCGTCATGTCCCGCCCGCACCGCCCGCTCGATAAGGCGGGGGGAAAGGCCGATGTCGGTAATGGCCGGCAGCAGCCCCGGCTGGGCGGTGCGGGTGGCGGCGCGCACGGCCAGCAACAGCGGATTGTCCGCATCGCCGAAGGTGGCCCCGCTTTCCTCTTCCAGGCAGGAGATGGCCGTGCGCAGGCGCTCGAGATCACTCCTCGCGAACGCGCCGCGCGCACGAATGCGGGCGCTGTAATCCACATCCAGCGTGAAGCCCGGCGGCACCGGCAGGCCGATTTTCATCATCTCCGCCAGGTACGCGCCCTTGTGGCCCAGTCGAGCCGCATCTCCGGCGCCACCTTCCACCTCTCGCGCACAGAAGAAATGCAGGCCGGGCAATGCTGTTTGCTTGTCGCTCATGTCGCCACGTCTTGAATCCGTCTGCACCCGTTTGTTCTGGCGAATCGCGCCGCCGGCCGCCGGAATCAATCCTCCCCAAAGCGGATGTCACACATGGAAACATGAGCGGACGCGCATGGCAATGCAACAGGAAAAGGCCGGCAAGCGTGGCAACCGACCCTGGTGAATTGCGCTCGAAAAAGGCGGGGGAGGGAGGGGATTCCGGCATCCCGCCCATCAGCGGCGGGCCGCGCTGAAGTTCTGTTTCTTGGAGCGACGCTTAGGCCCGCTGCCGGGGCGCTTGACCTTGAACAGCCTGGCGTTCAGCTCCACGTCCTTCTGCAACTCGCTGAGCGAAATGGTGGTGCGCCGTCCTTGGGCGTCGATGACCATCCACTGGCGCAGCGCCTTCTGCTGCGGATCGTAGATGAGCTGCAGCTGGCCGGGCACGGACTTGTCGTGGGCCTTCAGCGTGATGACGAGCAGGCCGTCCTTCTGCTCCACCTTTTGCACCTTGGCATCGCGCAACAGGTCCACGCGGCTTGCCAGCACCATCTTCAGCGGCGTCTTGGAAAGCGGATAATAATCCACCTTGTCCTTGGCATTGTTGCGAATGGCCACCCATGTGCCGTCGGATACGATGACCAGTGGATGCGGCGGAGTGTACTCGAACCGCATTCTGCCGGGCTTGGCGATGTAAAAGCGCCCCGTGGAGACGCGCCCGCGCGGGCTGATCTGGGTGAAGCTGCCCTGCAGGGTCCGGAAGGAATTGAAGAAGTTCGATACTTCACGCACCTGCGCCTTCTCGGTCGCCGTCATGGCTTGTGCGGGCGCGGCGGCCAGTGAGGGCAACAGGGCAATCGCGCCCAGCGCTCCCAGCAGGATGCGGCGATCGAGGAATTTGCGGGTCATGTCCAGGTCCTTCCGTTCGGTCATTCTGTAACGCTTGCCGGTCCGCGGATCGATTCGCACGATAGCTCATGCGTATCATGGCATCAAAATAAGGCCATTCCCTGAACGCGGCCTCAAGGAGCCCGCTTCTGGCCCGCAACCGCCACCGGCCGGTCGAAAATGCCGCGCAGACGAAAGATGGGCATTTTCGACCGGCCGGCACGGCCCGTTTTTTCAGGGACCTCTCTTCTATCCTTCCTCGTGCACCGAGAACATCATCGGATCCACGGGCAGGAAACGCGCACCCCAGTTGCCGGGCCTTTCCTCGAACACGCCGGCGCAGCGCGTGCCGCAGTTGGGGCACTTGCCAATGGGCACCATGTTCCAGACGGTAAGGTTGTAGCCCATCCGCCCGATGAGCAGCTCACCGCATTCGTGGCAATAGGTGTTCTGCCCCACCGAATCGCGAATATTGCCCGTATAGACATATCTCAGCCCCGCCTCCATGGCGAGCTTGCGCGCTTTCATCACCGTCTCCGGCGGGGTGGGCGGCACGTCTCGCATGCGCCAGTCCGGATGGAAAGCGGAGAAGTGCAGCGGCACATCCGGCCCCAGCTGCTCCACGATCCATCGCGACATGGCCGAGATCTCCTCGTCCGAGTCGTTCCAGCCCGGAATCAGCAAGGTGGTGATCTCCAGCCACGTGTCCGTCTCGTGATAGACGTAACGCAGGGTGTCCAGCACCGGCTCCAGGTGGCCCGAGGCCAGCTTGCGGTAGAACTTCTCGGTAAAGCCCTTGAGATCGATGTTCGCCGCGTCCATGTGGGCGAAAAACTCCTTGCGCGCTTCCGGGTTGATGTAACCGGCGGTGACCGCCACCGTCTTTATGCCCGCCTCGTGGCAGGCCTTGGCCACGTCCACGGCATATTCCAGGAAGATCACCGGGTCGTTGTAGGTAAACGCCACGGAGCGCGAACCTGTGGCCTGAGCCATGCGCACGATGGTCGCCGGCGTTGCGGGGCGCTGTAACACGTCGTCGCGGCTGGCCTTCGACATGTGCCAGTTCTGGCAGAACTTGCAGGTGAGGTTGCACCCCGCCGTGCCGAAGCTCAGAACCGGCGTGCCCGGCAGGAAGTGATACAGCGGCTTCTTCTCGATGGGATCCACCACGAAGCCGGACGAGCGACCATAGGTGGTGAGCACGAACTCGCCCTTGTCCGTCACCCCGCGCACATAACACAGGCCGCGCTGGCCGGGGTGAATCTTGCATTCGCGCGGGCACAACTCGCACACGACGCGTCCGTCTTCCAGCTTCCTGCCATAGCGCGCCGGCACACCTTCGATTTTTTCCTTCACCGCCATGGTACCTGCTCCCACCACAACCTTTGCGCTCGCTTCGTTCAATCACATATATGGGAAACGGGAAGAGCATTTGCACGGGGCGCGACAAAACGACAGGACAGTCAACAAGACACGCAAGATACGGGAGAAAGGTCATGAGCGGAATTCGTCCACCTGCCGTGGCGGGCATGTTCTATCCGGCCGATCCGAAAGAGCTGGAACGCTACGTGCGCGCCGTGCTGGCGCAGGCCACGCGCGATGTGCCACGGTTGCCAGAGGTGGAGGCTGTGGTGTCCCCGCACGCGGGCTATCGCTACTCCGGTCCCATTGCCGCACATGCTTTCGCCGCCCTGGCCGAGCGCGGGCCGGTGAAGCGCATCCTGTTGCTGGGGCCGGCTCACACCGTGCCTTTCCGTGGCATTGCCGCGCCGGCGTGGAACGGCTTTGCCACGCCGCTGGGCGTGGTGCCGGTGGATACCGAGGCCCGTGCCGCCATCGCGCGGCTGCCGCAGGTCATCATCGACGACGTGCCACACGCACGCGAGCATTCGCTGGAGGTGCAACTGCCCTTCATCCAGGTACTCTATCCCGGCGTCCCGGTGCTGCCGCTGGTGGTGGGCGAAGCCACGCCGGAAGAGGTGGCGGAAGTCATCGACATGCTGGCAGACGATGACACAGCCATCATCATTTCTTCCGATCTGTCGCACTACGAGCCCTATGATCACGCAAAACTGCACGACGCCATGACGGCCAAGCGCATCGAAGCGCTGGATTACACCCACATAACGCCGCAGGACGCCTGCGGCGCGCGGCCGCTTTCCGGCCTGCTCTACGAGGCGCGCCAACGACACTGGCGGCCGGTGTTGCTGGACCTGCGCAACTCCGGCGACACCGCCGGCGACAAGAGCCGCGTGGTGGGCTATGGCGCCTGGGCGTTCGTCAACGCCGAAGCGGCATGAGCACTCCCGCTCGGAATGTCCCACGGGAAGACGGGGAGGCGAAAAAATCGCCTCCCGCCCCCTTGTTGAATGGACATGCTTGCGCTATCTCAATGCGCGCCCGTTGCCGACCATTTCGATGATCTGTCCGGGCAACGGCGCGCCCTGTGCGGAGAGGTGCCGGAGTGGTTGAACGGGGCGGTCTCGAAAACCGTTGTGCTCGCAAGGGCACCGAGGGTTCGAATCCCTCCCTCTCCGCCACTGACGTTGTCAGCCCTGACTTCCGCAAACGTGGCGAGCGAGCGGGGCAGGCATCGGATGTCCTCTCACCTCTTTCCGTGCCAAACCGCCGCCACTGACGTTGTCAGCCCTGACTTCCGCAGACGTGGCGAGCGAGCGGGGCAGGCATCGGATGTCCTCTCACCTCTTTCCGTGCCAAACCGCCGCCACTGACGTTGTCAGCCCTGACTTCCGCAGACGTGGCGAGCGAGCGGGGCAGGCATCGGATGT
>JALVSR010000133.1 GCA_027024225.1 Hyphomicrobiales bacterium
TTGGGCGCGATATAGGCCGAATGGCGCACCACGCAGCCCGGCACGGCGCGAAAACCGGCCTTGCGGAAATCCTCTTCCGTCCAGCCGGCGAACTTGGGCTTCACCTTGTCCCAATAGACCGCGCCACCGGGCCCCCCTTCCATCACCTCCATGTCGTTGAGCCGGAAGGAAAGCAGCACCGCCTTCTTCAGCCATTCGTTGACGCGCCATTCGCCGTCGATCTTCTCGGCCACGCGCAACTCGCCGCGGTCCATCAGGTTCAACGCCTCTTCCACCGCTTCGCGCACCTCGCCGGTGGTGGCGGTGGAAATCTCGTCACGCTTCTCGAAGGCGGCCTCTATGACCTCGCGCAGGTTCTCGATGCTCATGCCTGTTCCCTGTCGTTGCTGATATTGCTCTTGGATTTTGATTGCTCACCGTCTCCGGTGACATGATTCAGAAACGTGGTCAGATGCTCGGTGCGATAATGCACGTGCGGCGGCTTTTCGGCCCGCCCCCCTTCCGGCTGGCGCGTGCAGGCGCACACGTGTTTCGCATCCGTGTTGGCCGGATGATCCACCCACACGGTCACCATGCCGCGCGCATGCGGCTCTTCCAGGTTGCGCGCAATATCCTCGAACATGGCCGAGACGCGCGGCGCAATGCCGGTCTTGCGGAAAAAGGCGTCAAAGGCCTCCGGCGCCGGCTTGGGCACATAGCCGGCGGCCTTCACGTCGAAGATCTCGTCGATGTGCGAGAGCACGCCCAACCGGTTCAATACGGCTTCCGCGTGCGACAGCGAGCCATTGGTGAACACCCATTTCCGCCCCTTCAGCGCCGCCAATGCCGCATCCAGCGCCGGGTCCGGCTCGATGTGCGAATAATCGATATCGTGCACGAAGGCGAGATAATCGTCCGGATCAGCGATCTCGTTGTTCTTCAGCAGCCCGTGCAGGGTGGTGCCATAGCGATAATAGTAATCCTTCTGGATACGCCTGGCGGTGGCAAGATCCACGTTGAACAGGCGCATGAGATATTCGCCCATGCGCTTGTCGATCTGGTCGAACAGCCGGTAGCTGGCGCAATAGAGCGTGTTATCGAGGTCGAACACCCATTCGCGCACGTGGCCGAAGCCCGGCGCACCGAGCGACGTCTTGCCCCCCTTCCGGCCGGACGCCGGAAGGGTGTTTTCGGCCAACATGTTGCAGTTGCCATTCATGCGCTTTCGCCTCCACCGCGCCGACTGATGCGCGTGCCCACGCCACGCGCCGTGAACAGCTCCAGCAACACCGCGTGCGGCACCCGGCCATCGAGGATGATCACGCCCTCCACGCCCCCTTCCACCACTTCCACGCAGGAACGCACCTTGGGGATCATGCCGCCGGTGATGGTGCCATCATCGATGAGGCGTTCCACCTCCTCGGTGCTCAGCTCGGGCAGCAGCTTGCCATCGCCGTCCAGCACGCCCTGCACATCGGTGAGCAACAGCAAACGCTTGGCCTTGAGCGCCTTGGCCAGGCTGCCGGCGAAGGTATCGGCATTGATGTTGAGCGTCTCGCCCTCTTCCGACACGGCAATCGGCGCCACCACGGGTATGACGTCCGAATCGGCCAGCACGTCGATGATGTCGGTATCCATACTCACCGGCTCGCCGACATAGCCCAGATCGATAACTTTCTCGATGCCGGAGGCGGGGTCGGTCTTCTTGCGCTTGAGCTTGCGCGCGGTGCACAGGTTGGCGTCCTTGCCGGAGATGCCCGCCGCCTTGCCGCCCATCTTGCGGATGCAGTTCACCACCTGCTTGTTGACCGAGCCCGAAAGCACCATTTCGGCCACTTCCACCGTCTGCGCGCAGGTGATCCTGAGCCCATCCTCGAAGCGCGAGGCGATGCCGAGCTTTTCCAGCATGCGGCCGATCTGCGGCCCGCCGCCGTGCACGATGACCGGGTTGATGCCCGAAAGCTTCAGCTGCACCACGTCGGCGCAGAACTTCTCGGCCAGCGCCGGGTCGCCCATGGCGTGGCCGCCATACTTGATGACCACCGTCTGCCCGGCGTAGCGCTGCATGAAGGGCAGGGCCTCGGCCAGCACGGCGGCCACTTCATCGCGCGAGAGATGTGCGGTGTCGCTGCTCATGATATGTCATCCGCGCTGATGTCCCGGCATGGATTGTCATGGGGACTGCGTGGCAATTTCCTGCAAGTGTTTGGGCACCGCAAGCGCGCAATGTCAAGGTTTGCGCCCCATTGGCGCGCCTGCATGCGCGATACCGGCATCCCGAAGGTCTGGCCCGTGATGATTCATGTGGAAGGAATGGTGCCGGTGGACGGACTTGAACCGCCGACCCACGCATTACGAATGCGTTGCTCTACCAACTGAGCTACACCGGCCCACGAAGACGATTCATCCGCATGCCGAATATATTGCGCCACCCGGTTGGACGGCAAGAACCACTGGCGCGGACACGGCACAGATACGCGCAAGTTCGCTGTTTTGCAAGCCCCCCGGCCAGCCATTTTCGCTTCTGCCAGGCGCGCGCGAAGACCGCCGCAAGGAAAAACGGCCCCGCCGGAAAACTTCCGGCGGGACCATCTCACGCATTGGCATGCAACGATGAGCGAAGGGCCTGTCGGCTTATTTCTTCTGGCTCATCATCTTCTTGTACTCGTCGTAGTACATGTACTTGCCGTCGTGCCAGATGTAGACCACGTAACCGGGCAGGGTCACGTCGCCCTTCTCGTCGAACGACAGCTCGCCCAGCACGGTCTTGAACTTGCCCTTGTGCAGGGCCTCGGTCACCTTGGCCGGGTCAACCGTCTTGGCCTGATCGGCCGCCTGCTTCCACGCCTGCACGGCGGCATAGGTGTACAGCACGTAGCCCTCCGGGTTGATGCCCGCGGCCTCGAACTTCTTCACCACTTCGGCAGCGGCCGGGTTCTTGCGCGGATCGGGCGAGAAGGTCATCAGCGTGCCCTCGCCGGCCGGGCCGGTGATGGCCCAGTATTCCTGCGTCACCAGCGCGTCGCCGGACATCAGGCGGGTCTTCATGCCCTGATCCCTCATCTGGCGCACGATCAGGCCGGCCTCGGTGTGGTAGCCGCCCAGGTAGAGGATGTCGATCTTGTTCTGCTTGAGCTTGGACACCAGCGCGGAGTAGTCCTTCTCGCCCGCGGTGTAGGCGCCGTAGAGCACCTCCTTCTTGCCCAGCTCGTGGTAGCGCTTGCGCATCTCGTCGGCTAGGCCCTTGCCGTAGGCCGTCTTGTCGTGGAAGATGGCCACCCGCGCGTTGAGGAATTCCTTGACGATGAACTCCGCCGCGGTCTTGCCCTGCTGGTCGTCGCGGCCGCACACGCGGAACACGTTCGGCCCGCCCTCATCGGTCAGCTTCGGGTTGGTGGAGGCCGGCGAGATCATCACGATGCCTTCCTCTTCGTACACCTTCGAAGCCGGAATGGACGAACCGGAGCAGAAGTGACCGGCCATGAACACCACGCCGTCGCTCACCGCCTTGTTGGCCACGGCCACGGCCTGCTTGGGGTCGCAGGCGTCGTCGTAGATCTTGCCCTCGATCTTCTTGCCCAGCACGCCACCGGTCTCGTTGATGTCCTTCACGGCCATCTCGAAGCCGGCCTTCATCTGCGCGCCGAAGCTCGCATACTGGCCAGTCATCGGACCGGCGGTGCCGATCTTGACCGTGTCTTCGGCCTGGGCCGCGCCCATCAGGCCGAAGGCCGCCACCGCGGCCGCCATCAGGAATTTCTTCATGTCTGAACCTCCCTCAAGGTCTATGGGTCTGTGGTTGTTCCCGCAAACGGTGCCTGAGGATACAGCCGAATACGGCCCCCGCTTTGGGTGTGCAGAGGTATGGACCCGCGCCCTTCGGGCACAGGCTGTGAAATACAGTAGTTTGCGCATGCGCCGCTGGCAAGAGCGGAAAGCCGCTGGCCTGTTGCCTTGCACGCGCCCGTCGCTGTATCGAAAGATGACGTGTTGCCATTGGCGAGGTCCGCCCCCATCTGGGGAATGACATGCATGGCCCGCCGCGGCTGGCGGACAGGGACAGGGAGGGAGGACGACCGCATGCGCGTGGGGGATACACATTACCGCTCCATCTGGTTCGATGAGGATACGCACGTTGTGCGCATCATCGACCAGCGCTGGCTGCCGCACGAGTTCCGCGTGGTGGCCTTGCGCACGCGGGAGGATTTCGCCACCGCCATCCGCGACATGTGGGTGCGCGGCGCGCCGCTCATCGGCGCCACCGCCGCCTGGGGCATGGCCATGGACATGAAGGCCGATGCCTCGGACGCCAACATGGAACAGGCGGCGCAAGAGCTGCTGGCCACCCGGCCGACGGCGGTGAACCTGCGCTGGGCCATCGAGCGCATGCTGAACCTGTTGCGCCCCCTGCCGCCGGAAGGGCGCTGGCGGGCGGCGAAGGCCGAAGCGCAGGCCATTTGCGACGAGGACGTGGCCATCAACGAGGCCATCGGCGAACATGGGCTTGAGCTCATCGAGGAGATCGCCGCGAAGAAACCCGCCGGCGAGCCGGTGAACATCCTCACCCACTGCAACGCCGGCTGGCTGGCCACCGTGGATTGGGGCACGGCCACCGCCCCCATCTACAAGGCGTTTGAAAAAGGCATACCCGTACACGTGTGGGTGGACGAGACCCGCCCGCGGAACCAGGGCGCGCACCTGACCGCGTGGGAAATGGCCTCGCACGGCATTTCCCATCACCTCATCGTGGACAACGCCGGCGGCCACCTGATGCAGCGCGGCGAGGTGGACATGGTCATCGTCGGCACCGACCGCACCACGGCCTGCGGCGACGTGGCCAACAAGATCGGCACCTACCTGAAGGCCCTGGCCGCGCACGACAATGACGTGCCGTTCTACGTTGCGTTGCCCTCGCCGACCATCGACTGGACGCTGTGCGACGGGCGCGACATTCCCATCGAGGAGCGCGACCAGGACGAGGTGCGCAAGGTGTGGGGACGGCTGGAAGACGGCGCCATCACGCAGGTGACCATCTGCCCGGACGACACGCCGGCGGCCAACCCGGCCTTCGATGTTACCCCGGCGAAATATGTCACCGGCCTGATTACCGAGCGCGGCGTGTGCGCCGCCAGCCGGGAAGCCCTGCGTGAGCTGTTTCCGGAAAAGGCGAATGAGAGAGAAGGGAAAAGAACAGGAGAGAGGTCATGACCGAATTCGTGCTGGAGAGCAAGGCGCGCCACGCAGTATGCAAGGCCATGCGCGAGCTGAAGCGGCTGGGGCTCAACCGTGGCGCGGAGGGCAACGTGTCGGTGCGTTTCCGCGACGGATTTCTCATCTCGCCTTCCGGCGTTGTGGCCGAGGACATGTCACCCGACCAAGTGGTGTTCATGGACATGGACGGGGCATGGTCGGGCGCCTGGAAACCTTCCAGCGAATGGCGCATGCACCGTGACATTTACAAGAATCGTCCGGAGGCGGAAGCGGTGGTGCACACCCATTCCGACCACGTCATCGCACTGGCCAGCCTGCGCCAGCCCATTCCGCCGTTTCACTACATGGTGGCGGTGGCCGGCGGCGATATCATCGACTGCGCGCCCTATGCCACCTTCGGCACCGAAGAGCTCTCGCGGAACATGCTGAAAGCGCTTGGCCCCCGCAAGGCCGCCATGCTGGCCAACCACGGGCTGATCTGCTTTGACGAAACGCTGGAAAAGGCGGTGCTGATGGCGCAGCAGATCGAATCCCTGGCGAAACAGTATCTGCTGGCGAAAAGCACCGGCGAAGAGCCCAAGCGCCTCACGGAAGCGGAAATGGCCGAGGTGCTGAAGAAATTCGCCGGCTACGGCCAGCAAGAGGCGGCGGAGTGAGTGGACAGCATTTTCGCCGATGCATCATGCGGCCATGCCCTGGGCTTTTTCATCCCTTCAGAGCATCTCCGGCAACACTTGATCGGGCGGAGTGTGGCCATCCCAGAAGGCGCGTATGTTGACGATGACCTTCTCGCCCATCTCGTGGCGCGCCTCGTGCGTGGCCGATCCCATGTGCGGCAGCAACACGGCGTTCCTGCACTCCAGCAGCTTCGGGTTCACCGCCGGCTCGTGCTCGAACACGTCCAGCCCCACGCCGGCGATTCGCCCATCCGCCAGCATCTGCGCCAGCGCGTCCTCGTCGATGATCTCGCCGCGCGCCGTGTTCACGATGATGGCGTGCGGCTGGATGAGCTTCAGCCGCCGGGCCGATAGCAGGTGATAGGTGGCCGGCGTGTGCGGACAATTCACCGAGATCACGTCCATGCGGCTGAGCATCTGGTCGAGGCTTTCCCAGTAGGTGGCGCCAAGCTCCGCCTCGATATCCGGGTGCACGCGGCGGCGGTTGTGATAATGCACCTGCATGCCAAACGCCCGCGCCCGGCGCGCCAGCGCCTGGCCGATGCGGCCCATGCCGATGATGCCCAGCCGCTTGCCACCCAGCCGGCGCCCCAGCATCCAGGTGGGCGACCATCCCGGCCAGCGGTTGCCCTCGCGGCGGATGATGTCCGCGCCCTCCACCAGCCGGCGCATGACGGCGAGGATCAGCGCCATGGTCATGTCGGCGGTGTCCTCGGTCAGCACATCGGGCGTGTTGGTGACCGTGATGCCGTGAGCGGTGGCCGCCTCCACATCGATGTGATCCACCCCGACGCCAAAATTGGCGATCAGCTTCAACCGCTTGCCGGCCTGTTCGATGAGATCGGCGTCGATGCGGTCGGTCACCGTGGGCACCAGCACATCGGCCTCGGCCATGGCGGCGGCCAGCTCCTCGCGGCTGAAGGGATGGTCGTCCACGTTCAGGCGCGTTTCGAACAGCTCGCACATGCGGGTTTCCACCGCGTCGGGCAGCTTGCGGGTGATGATGACGAACGGTCTTGTCGTATCCGGCATGGCCGCCTCCCTGCAGCGCGGTTGCCAAGGGGCGTTCTTGACGCCATGAGTGTATCAATGTTTGTGCGTCGCGAAAATCCTGCACGGAAAGGATGAGGACGATGAGCGAGGCAAGAATCGAGAGCCTGTATTGCTGGCCGGTGAAGGGACTTTCCGGCCAGCGCCTGGAGGAAATGGAGCTGAAAGCGCACGAGCCCTTCGCGCTGGACAGGCTGTGGGCGATCGAGCGTTCGGGCCCGGTATTCGATGAAAAAGCGCCGCGCCACATCCCGAAGGGCAAGTTCCTGCAACTGGTGAACACGCCGAAGCTGGCACGGCTGAAAGCACGTTACGACCCCGAAACGACCCGTCTTGCTCTTCTCGAAGATGGCCGCGAGGTGGCCGCCGGCGAGCTGGCCTCCGCACAAGGGCGGCGCGCCATCGAGGATTTTCTGGCCGCCTGGCTGGGCGAACTGGCGCCCACGCGCCCGCGCGTGGTGGGCACGCAGGCGCATCATTTTTTCGATGTGCCGAAGCCCTTCGTCTCGCTCATCAATCTGGAAACGCTGAAGGAACTGGAGAGCCACGCGGGCAAGCCGCTGCACCCGGAGCGCTTCCGCGCCAACATCTACGTTTCCGGCCTGCCTGCATGGGAAGAGATGGAATGGGAAGGGCGCGAGATACTGCTGAACGGAAAGCCCGCCTTCATTGCGCGCGAGCTCATTGGCCGCTGTGTGGCCACCGAGGTGAACCCGGAAACGGGCGAGCGCGACGTGGTGATTCCGCGCATGATGCTCACCACCTACGGCCACAAGGACTGCGGCCTGTATCTGGAGCCTGTCGCGGATGTGCGGCTGAAGCCGGGCGATGTGCTGCGCCCGGCCCCATGAACCGCCCTTGCGCGTGAAAAAAGCGCGGCCCGGCTCTGCCGTGCTTCGGCCCGACCGTCGGAAGGGGCTGGGGGGCTTGTTCAATTCCGACGGGCCGGACCGCACACCTTTCAAGCCGGGCCGCTTTCTGCCACGCGCTCATCATCGCCGGGATTTGTGGCCGCAAGCGGCTGAAAGGTTGGCCGAAATGTGAAATTTTCCTCGCCGCCACATCAACAGGTTGCAGGCATATCCGACCACACAACCGCCACATCCTGATTCCGGGAAGGTAAGTTCACCCACTTCGGAAAGCATGGCGCATGGCGCTCACGCCGTCGCTGCGGGCAACCCTTCTTCTTCCCGCAGGATCCTCAGCAGGCGCTGGCGAATGGTCCGTTGGCGCTGTTCGCTGGTGATCTTCGCGCCTGTCAAGTCGGTCACGTAGAACACGTCCACCGCGCGTTCGCCGTAGGTGGTGATGTGGGCGGACGCGATGTTCAGGTTCAGGTCGTGCAGCGCGGTGGTGAGGTCGTGCAGCAGACCGATGCGGTCCAGCCCCTCCACCTCGATGATGGTGAAGCGGTTCGACGAGGTGTTGTCGATGACCACCTGCGGCGCCACCCGGAAGGGCTTGTACCTCTCCGGCGTCTTCTTCTTGCCGCGCAGGAGTGATTCCAGGCGCACCTCGCCGGTGAGCGCCTTCTCGATCATCTCCGCCACGCGCTTCGCCCGGCGTTGTTCGTCCGCGTCATCCTCGAAGGCGCGCTGGATGAACACCGTGTCCAGCGCCCAGCCGTCGCCGGTGGTGAAGATCTTCGCGCCAGTGATGTTCGCGTCCGCCGCCGCGCAGGCCCCGGCGATGGTGGCCAGCAGCAGCGGATAGTCCGGCGTGTAGACGGTGATCTCGGTTATGGCGGTGAACTTGTCGGTGTGAATGTCGATGGCGATCTTTTCGCCCTCGCGCTCCGCCCGCTCGATGAGCCTGGCGTGACGCAGCTG
>JALVSR010000134.1 GCA_027024225.1 Hyphomicrobiales bacterium
ACCCGATATCATGGGGGCAAGTGGTTGGGTGAAGGCGTGGGGCTTCTCTTTTGCGCTGAAGTGCGCGGCACCGGCCCTCGCCCCACCCGACCACCCAAATTGTGGAGCCTGAGTGATCGGTTGGGGGCGAGGACCTTCACGCTTCGCCGTCGCGCAGCCGTCCCTGATGCAGGGCGAAAAGTGCAATGGCGGCGGCGTTGGACACGTTGAGCGAGCGTATGGCGCCTGGCATGTCGAGCCTGAGAATCGCGTCGCACGTCTCGCGCACCTTCAGGCGCAGCCCCTTGCCCTCCGCCCCCAGCACCAGCGCGATGCGCTCGGGCACCTCCGTTGCGCAATCCAGCACCGCCTCGCCGTCGCTGTCCAGTCCCCACAGGGTGTAGCCAAAATCCTGCCGCAGCTCCGCCATGGCACGGGCCAGGTTCGTCACCCGCACGAGCGGAACATGCTCCAACGCGCCGGAGGCGGCCTTGGCCAGCACGCCAGTGGCGGCGGCGGGCGCGTGGCGGCGGGTGATGATGACGCCGCTGACGCAGAATGCCGCCGCCGAGCGCAAGATGGCGCCGATGTTGTGCGGGTCGGTGATCTGGTCCAGCAACAGCAGCGGGCCATCCTCGCCGGCCACTTCGGCCAGGGTCTGTTCGGGCAGGGGCTCGGCCAGCAGCAGCACCCCCTGGTGCACTGCATCGGCGCCCAGGCGGCGGGTCAGCTCCTTGGGCAGCACGACCTCCGGCGAAATGCCGGCGGTGCGGAAGTCTTCCTGCAGCTTGCTCAGCGCGTTCTTCGTGGCGAAGGCGCGAAGGATCCGCCGGGCGGGATTGTTCAGCGCCTCGCGCACGGTGTGGATGCCGTAGAGCAGCTCCTCGTTCTCGGCCAGCGGAGAGGAACAGTCGGCGGGCCGCCGTGCGGGCGGGGCAAGTTTTTCTCCCTTTCCCTTTCGCTTGTGGTTGCGCGGCTCGTTCGCATGCCGGCGGGAAGCGGAACGCCGGCCGGGAGTGTCCTTCTGTGCCATGGCGAGGGGCTTTCCTGCCTGTGGTTTCGCATGGGTCGTCTTGCCAACCATATCATGGATCGCGGCCGTGGAGCATGGTCGTCTTTGTCGCTGGCGATGGGCCGAAAGGCCCGTGCGATTGCATGTTGACAGGTGCCGCACCAATGCGCATATAGCATGCACCTGCAGCGCCGATGTTCCATGATCGGGCCGGCATGGCAGGGAGCGTTTCCGCTCTCGCACGTTGGTGGCCCGCGGTGGCCTGGGTGATTGGGGCGGAGCGCGGCGAACATCGCATGGAGGGGTGCCCGAGTGGCTAAAGGGGACGGGCTGTAAACCCGTTGGCTTTTGCCTACGCTGGTTCGAATCCAGCCCCCTCCACCATTTCCTCTTGCCGTCAGCGGCGCACGGCAACCGGGCGCGGCTGGCGGGTGTTCGTGGTTTTTCAGGGGCTTCGCGGTTGTTGAAAACCCGCTTCCCTTCGTTCCTGCCGTTCCGGCATTCATGCGGGTGTAGCTCAATGGTAGAGCAACAGCCTTCCAAGCTGAAGATGGGGGTTCGATTCCCCTCACCCGCTCCACGCAACCGCCAGCGGAAAGGCGCCCGCGGGGGCCGGAAAGTGAGCGCGGGCAGCGCGGGAGCGACGGCGCGGAGCCGCACGGGTGCCAAACAAACGAGACAGGCAAGGAAAAGGGACGATGTCCAAGGAGAAGTTTGAACGCACGAAGCCGCACGTGAACATTGGCACGATTGGTCACGTTGACCACGGCAAGACGACCTTGACGGCGGCGATCACGAAGGTTCTGGCCGAGCAGGGCAAGGCGCAGGAGACGAAGTTCGACGAGATCGACAAGGCTCCTGAGGAGCGCGAGCGCGGCATCACGATTTCGACCGCGCACGTGGAGTACGAGACGGACAAGCGGCACTACGCGCACGTGGACTGCCCCGGCCACGCGGACTACGTGAAGAACATGATCACGGGCGCGGCGCAGATGGACGGCGCGATTCTCGTGGTGTCGGCGGCGGACGGCCCGATGCCGCAGACGCGCGAGCACATTCTGCTGGCGCGTCAGGTGGGCGTTCCGGCGCTGGTGGTTTACATGAACAAGGTGGACCAGGTGGACGACGAGGAGCTGCTGGAGCTGGTGGAGATGGAGATCCGCGAGCTTCTGAGCTCCTATGACTTCCCGGGCGACGAGATTCCCATCATCAAGGGTTCGGCGCTGGCGGCTCTGGAGGGTCGCGATGACGAGATCGGCAAGAACTCGATCATCGAGCTGATGAACGCGGTTGACGAGTACATTCCGACGCCGGAGCGTCCGATCGATCAGCCGTTCCTGATGCCGATCGAGGACGTGTTCTCCATCTCCGGTCGCGGCACGGTGGTGACGGGCCGTATCGAGCGCGGCAAGATCCACGTTGGCGACGAGGTGGAGATCGTTGGCATCCGCCCGACGCAGAAGACGGTTGTGACGGGCGTGGAGATGTTCCGCAAGCTGCTGGACGAGGGCGTTGCGGGCGACAACATCGGCGCGCTGCTGCGTGGTATTGAGCGCACGGCCGTTGAGCGCGGGCAGGTTCTGGCGGAGCCGGGCAGTGTTACGCCGCACAAGAAGTTCAAGGCGGAGGCCTACATCCTGACGAAGGAGGAAGGTGGGCGTCATACGCCGTTCTTCACCAACTACCGTCCGCAGTTCTACTTTCGCACCACGGACGTGACGGGCGTGGTGACGCTGCCCGAGGGCGTGGAGATGGTGATGCCGGGTGATAACGTGACGTTCGAGGTGGAGCTGATCACGCCGATCGCCATGGAGGAGCGCCTGCGCTTCGCCATTCGCGAGGGTGGCCGCACCGTCGGCGCCGGCGTGGTGAGCGAGATCATCGAGTAA
>JALVSR010000135.1 GCA_027024225.1 Hyphomicrobiales bacterium
TGCGGTTGGAGCGCCTGGCGCGCGTGCGCCTGAACCTGCATGCACCCGATCCGCTGGCCGTGATGCCGCTGGAAAAGGCGCTGGACATGCTGCCCTTGCGTCCAGCCCGGAGCGTGGATGAGCAGGGGCTGGATGACAGGGAGGCCCGGACCGGGCTGGACGATCTGGCGGCCCAGGCGGCGGCGGAACAGGCCGCGGAGGAGGCGCGGCCCGCGAACGCGCAAGCGATGGCGGAAACAATGCCCGGTGCGCGTGCGCCGGTTGTTCCCTCGGGGGCTGAAGATCCGCTGGCGCGACTTATTCGGCAAGGCACGGGGGACGGGCAATGAGCGGTCGAACCACCATGCACGGGCGGCCATCCGGGCGGGCTGAGACGGCGGCCGGGGCGGCCGCGAATGACGGCGCCTCCACGCGGGCCATGCGTGGCGCGGCGGAACAGCGCGCCACCTGGCTGCTGGTGCGTGAGCCGCGGCCCCGGGTGCGCTTCCTGCTGGCCATTTTCAGCCTGCTGTTCATGGCGGTGGCGGCCAAGGCCACCTGGCTGATGCTGTTGGACGCGACGCCCCCACGCAAGGTCGTGGTGCACAAGAATTCCATTCCGCGCCCGGACATCGTCGACCGCAACGGCATGTTGCTGGCGGCGGACGAACCGCGCGCATCCATCTTCGCCGAGCCTTACCGCATGGTGAATGTCGATCAGGCGTTGATGGCGCTGATGTCGGTGCTGCCCGATCTGGACATACCGAAATTGCGCAAGCGGCTTTCCGACAAGCGGCGCAAGTTCGTGTGGATCGCGCGCAAGGTAACGCCGGAAGTGGAAAGCCGCATCGTGGCGCTGGACATTCCCGGTATTCGGGTGATGAAGGAGAAGAAGCGCGTTTATCCCATGGGGCGGCTCACGGCGCACGTCATCGGCTTCACCGATATCGACAAGCGTGGGCTTTCCGGCATCGAGCGTTTCCTGGATACGCGCGGAAAACTCTACATGGCCTCGCTGGTGAAGGAATCGGGCAAGGAGGCCATGCCGGTACCGCTTTCCATCGATGCAAGGGTGCAGAACGCGCTGCGCTCGGAGCTGGACGCGGCCATGAAGAAGTTCAGGGCCATCGCCGCGGGGGGGCTGGTGATGGACGTGCGCACCGGCGAAATCCTGGCCCTCGTGTCGTTGCCGGACTTCGACCCCAACGATCCGGATCGGAAGGAAGCGCTGTCGAAAGATCGCCTGAATCGCATGACGGCGGGTGTCTACGAGCTTGGCTCCGTCATCAAGGCCGTTACATTTGCCATGGCGCTGGAAGAAGGCACGGCGACGCTTGAAAAGAGATACGACGCGCGCTTTCCGCTGAAAATCGGTCGGGCGAAGATCAGGGACTACCACGCCCAGCGGCGCTGGCTGAGCGTGCCGGAAATTTTCATTCATTCCTCCAATATCGGCACGGCGAAAATGGCGCTGGAGGTGGGGCTGAAAAAGCACTGGCAGTTCCTGCAGAAGGTGGGGCTGACGCAGCGGCTGCGCACGGAGCTGCCCGAAAGCGCCCGGCCGCTGCTCCCCCGGCGGTGGACGACCATTTCTTCCGTCACCGCCTCGTTCGGCCATGGCTTTGCCGTGCAGCCCCTGCAGGGGGCCATGGTGGTGGCCTCGCTGATTAACGGTGGCCATCTCATTCCGCCCACCTTCCTGAAACGCGACGAAAGAACCGCAAAGGCGCTGGCGAAACGCGTCATCTCCGAGCGCACGTCGCAACAGATGCGCTACCTGTTCCGCCTGAACGCCATCAAGGGCACGGCGCGGCGCGCGGCGGCGCCGGGGTATCGCGTGGGCGGCAAGACGGGAACGGCGGAAAAGGTCATCAACGGGCGTTATTCCAAGGATCACCGGCTGACCTCGTTCATCGGCGCCTTTCCGCTGGACGACCCGAAGTATCTCGTGCTGGTGATGCTGGACGACCCGCAGCCGCTGCCGGAAACGCACGGGTTCGCCACTTCTGGCTGGAACGCCGTGCCCACGGCGGGCAAGGTGATTGCGCGCATCGCGCCGCTACTGGGAGTGACGCCGAAGCTGGATACGGAGGAGGCGCAAAAGGAGCTGGCCCGCTGGCGCAAGCTGCATGGCAAGCCGCAGGACGTGCCCCCGGCGGTGGCGCAACGGCAGAAACGGACGCAGGCCGGGGTCAGGTAGGGTGCGAGCCAGTCATCAATGCACGTTGCAAGGTGCCTGAATCTGGGGCAAAAGCATTAGCTGAAACCTGTCCACGCCACCCCGGCGAAAGCCGGGGTCTCGTGCAACAAGCACAGGAGTGAACGGTGCGCGATTCCGGCTTTCGCCGGAATGACGAGCAAGATTGCGGGAAGCCGCAGAGACAAGAAACCATTTGGAGAGCCAGAACCCACATGGCGCGACCGCTGAAATCGCTGGCCAAGTGCTGCCGCATCGAGGGACCGGACAACATCCTCATAACCGGGCTGGCGCTGGATTCGCGCCTGGTGAGGCCGGGGTATCTCTTCGCGGCGCTGCCCGGCACACGTTATGATGGCCTGCAGTTCGTTCCCGATGCGCTGGAGCGCGGGGCGCGGGCGGTGCTGGTGAAGGACGATGCGAAATTGCCGCCGCTGCCGGAAGGAGTGGCCGTGGTGCGCGCGGCCATTCCGGCGCAGGCGCTGGCGCATATCGCGGCCCGCTTTTACGTGCACCAGCCCGTGACCATCGTTGCCATCACCGGCACCAACGGCAAGAGCACGGTGGCGGAGTTCACACAGCAGATATGGGCCTTCATGGGCTTTCGCGCCGCTTCCATGGGCACGCTGGGGGTGAGAGGTCCGGAGGACTTGTCCGACCTGAACGTGTCGCACACCACGCCGGACGTGATTACCCTGCACGAGGTGCTGGCGAAAATGCGCCGGCGGGGCATTTCGCACCTGTCCATGGAGGCCTCCTCGCACGGGCTGGCGCAATACCGCATGGACGGCGTGCGCTTAACCGCCGGGGGCTATACCAACCTCTCGCGCGACCACCTGGACTATCACGGCAGCATGGACGCCTATTTCGAGGCCAAGATGCGCCTGTTCGAGGAGCTGCTGAACCCGCCCGCCGCGGCGGTCATCAACATGGACGGCGCGCGGGCCGAGGAGGTGGCGGCGCGAGCCGGCGGGCGGGGACTGTGCGTGTTCGGCGTGGGCGAGGCGGGGGAGAAGCTGAAAATCCTCTTCCGGCGGCTGGAGGGGCTGGGCCAGCACCTGCACATCCGCGGAGAAAAGCGCGAATATCGCATCTTCCTGCCGCTGGTGGGCACGTTCCAGGCGGAAAACGCGCTCGTCGCGGCGGGATTGGTCATCGCCGCCGGCGGGCCGGAGGAAGAGGCCGTGCTGGGGCTGGAGCGGCTCAAGGGGGCGCGCGGGCGCATGGAGCTGGTGGGACGCACACGGGAAGGCGCGCCGGTGTTCGTGGACTACGCCCACACGCCCGACGCCCTGCGCCAGGCGCTCTCCGCATTGCGGCCCTATGTGAAGGGGCGGCTGGTGGTGGTGTTCGGCGCCGGTGGCGACCGTGATGCGGGCAAGCGGCCCGAGATGGGCAAGGTGGCGGCGGAACTGGCCGATGTCGTCATCGTTACCGACGACAACCCGCGCTCGGAAGAGCCGGCGGACATCCGCGCGCAGGTCATGGCCGGATGCCCACAGGCGCGGGAGATCGCGGGACGGACGGAGGCCATCGCCGCCGCCATCGCCATGTTGCGGGCGGGCGACATCCTGCTGGTGGCGGGCAAGGGACACGAGACGGGGCAGGAGGTGGCTGGCGAAATTCTGCCCTTTTCCGATCATGAGGAAATCCGCAAATGCCTGAAAACGGAAAAGGCGGCGTGAAGGCGCCACTGTGGACGTGGCCGGAGGTGCGCGCGGCGTTGGACGGCGAGCTCATCGGTGACGCGCCGGAAGGCTTCACGGGCGTGAGCTTCGATTCGCGCGAGATCGCGGGCGGGGAGATCTTCTTCGCCATCACCGGCGTGCGCATGGACGGGCACGCCTTCGTGGCCGACGCCCTGAAGCGTGGCGCGGGGTTGGCGGTGGTCTCGCGGGTGGATGACGAGATGCGCGCCGCCGGGCCGCTGCTGGTGGTGGAAGACACCCTGGCGGCGCTGCGGGCACTGGGGCGTGCGGGCCGGGCGCGCACGAGCGCGCGGGTCGTGGGCGTTACCGGCTCGGTGGGCAAGACGACGACGAAGGAAATGCTGGCACTCGCCCTTTCCGCCATCGGACCGGCGCACGCGCCGCCTGGCAGCTTCAACAACCACTGGGGCGTGCCCATCACGCTGGCGCGCATTCCGCGCGATGCGCAGTTCGCCGTCATCGAGATGGGCATGAATGCGCCCGGCGAAATCGCCGATCTCGCCGGCATGGCGCGCCCGCACGTGGCGGTGGTGACGCACGTGGCGGAAAGCCACATCGGCGCGTTTGACGATCTCGCCGGCATCGCGCGGGCGAAGGCGGAAATCTTCTCCGGCGTCGTGCCGGGCGGGGCGGCGGTCATCAACGTGGATGCGCCGCACGCGGAGATATTGCTGAACGCGGCGCGCGCGGCGGGCATCGAGCGCATCATCACCACCGGCGGCGAGCAGGCGGACGTGCGCCTTATCCGCGCGGTGAACGACGTGCGCAAGGGCGTGGTGAGCGTGGAAGCGGAAGTGATGGGCCAGCCGGTTGCCTTCGTCGTCGGCATGGCGGGCGAGCACATGGCGCGCAATGCGCTTATCGTGCTGGCGGTGGCGGAAGCCTTGGGGCTGGAGCTTTCGCCGGTGATGAACCGTTTGCGCGACATGCGCCCGCTGGCGGGGCGCGGACGGCGGCACGAGCTGCACCTGCCCGGCGGCGTGGCGCTGCTGATTGACGAGAGCTATAACGCCAACCCGGCCAGCATGCGCGCCGCGCTCGCCCTGCTGGGCGAGATAGAGCCGGACGACAAGGGGCGGCGCATCGCCGTACTGGCCGACATGCTGGAGTTGGGCGATCGCTCGGCGGATCTGCACGCCGGACTGGCCGAGGCGGTGGAGGCGGCGCGGGTGGACGTGCTGTGCACGGTGGGGCCGGAAATGGCGCACCTGCGCGATGCCGTGCCCGCCCATGTTCGCGGGCCGCATGTGGACGAGGCGGTCCGGCTGGAGGAACGCTTACGCGAGATGCTCAGGCCCGGCGACGTGATCCTGTTCAAGGGCTCCAACGGCATGAAGCTGGGGGCGCTGGTGCGGGCGCTGAAGCGAGACTTTGCGCCGGAGGAAAAACTGGCCTAAAAGGCCAGCAACCCACGATTCATCAATATGCTGCGCGCGGCACACCATGCGCGCGCTCATTCGGCGGAGAGCATGCCGCATGCTGTATCATCTGGCGCTGCTGTTGGGCGATGACGTGCCGGGCCTGAACGTGCTGCGTTACATCACGTTTCGCACCGGCATGGCGGTATTGTTGGCGTTGTTCCTTGTGTTCATGTTTGGGCCAAGGCTGATTGCCATGCTGCGGGTGCGGCAGGGCAAGGGCCAGCCCATCCGCGAAGACGGGCCGGAGACGCACTTCGCCAAGAAGGGCACGCCCACCATGGGCGGGCTGATGATACTGGCCAGCGTGCTGATTACCGTGCTGCTGCTGGGCAATCTTTCCAATCCGTTCGTGTGGGCCACCCTGTTCGTGCTGCTGGGCTATGGGACCATCGGGTTCTACGACGACTACCTGAAGGTCACCAAGCAGTCTTCCGCCGGCTTTTCCGGCAAGGTGCGGCTGTCGCTGGAGTTCATCATCGCGCTTGTTGCGGTGTGGGTGTTCACCACCGCCGGCTCGCCGGAGCTGGCGCACAGGCTGGCCGTGCCCTTCTTCAAGGACCTGCTCATCGACATGGGCTGGTTCTACTACGTGTTCGCAACGGTGGTCATCGTTGGCGCGGCCAACGCCGTGAACCTGACCGACGGGCTGGACGGACTGGCCATCGTGCCGGTCATGATCGCTTCGGCCAGTTTCGCGCTCATCATGTATCTCGCGGGCCATGCGGTATTCGCCGATTATCTGCAGATCCATTTCGTGCGCGGTGTGGGCGAGGTGGCCGTCATCGCTGGCGCCATTATCGGCGCAGGCTTGGGCTTTCTCTGGTACAACGCGCCGCCGGCGCAAATTTTCATGGGCGATACCGGCTCGCTGGCACTCGGCGGGGCGCTGGGTGCCTTCGCCGTGGCGGCCAAGCACGAGCTGGTGCTGGCCATCATCGGCGGGCTGTTTGTGCTGGAGGCGGTTTCCGTGATCGTTCAGGTGATTTCCTTCAAGCTCACGGGCAAGCGGGTGTTCCGCATGGCGCCGCTGCACCATCACTTCGAGAAGAAGGGCTGGAAGGAAGAAACCATCGTCATCCGCTTCTGGATCATTGCGGTGGTGCTGGCGCTGATTGGCCTGGCGACGCTGAAGCTGCGCTGAGGCGCGCGGTTTTGTTCATTTGCGCGGAAGTGCGCGGCTCCGGCCCGCTCCCCCGCCCAGCCACCCGATATGATGGAGACGAGGCGGCTGGGCGGGGAAGCGTGCCTGTTCTTGCACGGAAGTGCGCGGCTCCGGCCCGCTCCCCCGCCCAGCCACCCAAATCGTGAATCGCGAGGGGTCGGGTGGGGAAGAAGGCCTTGCATGAAACCGCGCCGAGGCGCAAAGGGCGCCCGGTCGCTGAATCCGTGTTCGTCACCCCGGCGAAAGACGGGGCCTCGCGCGGTGGACTCATGCCCTTGCGGCACGAGTTTCCGGCTTTCGGCGGAATGACGGAAAGGGGCCGGAAGAACCGGGATTGTTTCCCGGCCACCTCGTTGCGACCGGGTAATATTCGCATTGCGTTAACCATGCTTGAATCCTTTTGGAGCAAGGTGGCGGCATGAGCGATTTCGTGGCCGATATTTTCAAGGGAAAGCGCGTGGCCCTGTTCGGGCTGGGGCGCTCGGGCCTGGCTTGCGCGCGCTCGCTCGTGCGCGGCGGCGCGGAGGTGATGGCCTGGGACGACCGCGAGGCCGGGCGCGAGGCGGCGCGCAAAGCCGGCATTCCCATCGTTGACCTGAATGACGTGGATTTCGCCTTCCTCGACGCGCTGGTGCTTTCCCCCGGCGTGCCGCTGACACATCCACGACCGCACTGGACGGTGGAAAAGGCGTGGCGCGCCGGCATCGAGATCATCGGTGATACGGAAATCTTCGCCCGGCAGATCGCGGGGACAGGCGCGAAGCTGGTGTGCATCACCGGCACCAACGGCAAGTCCACCACCACCGCGCTCATCGGTCACGTGCTGCAATCATGCGGGCATGACACGGTAGTGGGCGGCAACATCGGCACGGCGGTGTTCGACCTGCCGGCGCCACAGCACGGGCGCATCTATGTCATCGAGATGAGCTCGTTCCAGATCGACCTCTCCCCCACCATCCGGCCGGACGTTGCGGTGTTGCTGAATCTCTCGCCCGATCACCTGGACCGCCACGGGAGCATGGGGAACTACGCGGCGGTGAAGGCGCGGCTGTTCGCCAACATGGGCGAGGGTGATGCGGCGGTCATTTCCGTGGATGACGAATGGTGCCGCCGGGCATACGAACAGGTGCCGGAGGCCGCGCGGCGCATGGCCATTTCCGTGAAGGAACGGCTGGATGATGGCGTTTGCGCGATATCGGGCGTGCTGGAAGAGCGCGAAGGCGGGCGCACGGTGAAGGGCATGGACCTTTCCGCCGCGCCGGCGCTGAGGGGCGCGCACAACTGGCAGAACGCCTGCGCCGCCTGGGCCGCGTGCCGGGCGCTGAAGATCGACGGCAACATCATCGCACGGGGCATTCGCAGCTTCCCCGGCCTGGCGCACCGCATGGAGCAGCTGGGAAGCATCGACGGCGTGGTTTTCGTGAACGATTCCAAGGCCACGAACGTGGACGCCGCGGCGCGCTCGCTTTCCAGTTTCGATGACATCTACTGGATCGCCGGGGGTCAGGCGAAAACCGGTGGCATCGTTGACCTGAAGCCGCTGTTCGGCCGGGTGCGCAAGGCCTTTCTCATCGGCCAGGACGCACAGGCGCTGGCCCACACGCTGGCGCAGGAAGGTGTGGCGCACGAAATTTCGCACGACATGGAAACGGCCGTGAAGGCCGCGTTCGAAGCGGCGAGGGCGGCGCGGGAAAGCGGCGATGTGACGCGCCCGGTGGTGCTGCTGGCGCCGGCGTGCGCCTCGTTTGACCAATACCGTTCGTTCGAGGAACGGGGCGATCATTTCCGCGCGCTGGTGCAGGCGCTGAAGGAGCGTGCCGGGGGAGATTCCGGCTCGGGCCGGGATGTCGGCAAGGAGCATGGCGCGGGCGAAGGCGATGACGGCATTGACGGCACGGGGGCGAAGGCATGACGGTACTCATTTCCCGCCGGGACAAGGGATTGCTGGCCCGCTGGTGGTATTCCGTTGACTGGAGCATCATCGGCGCGGTGTTCCTGCTGATGATTCTGGGCATCATCTTTTCGCTGGCGGCCAGCCCGCCGGTGGCCGAGCGCATCGGGCTGGACAGCTTTCATTTCTTTCGCCGTCACGTGATCTACCTGTTTCCGGCCATGGTCATCTTTCTTGGCATGACCTTTCTTTCGGGCCGGGGGGTGCGGCGGGCGGCGCTTGTCGTTTATGGCGCGGGAATCCTGCTGATGCTGGCCGCGCT
>JALVSR010000136.1 GCA_027024225.1 Hyphomicrobiales bacterium
GACACCACCAGCATGAAGTCGTCCGGCGCTTCCAGCTCCTCGTTGGTGCGTTCCAGCGGCAGGATGCGCCGATCGTCGGTGAGCGGGTGCAGCACTACCGTCACGTCCTTGCGCGCCTCCACAACCTCGTCGAGGTAGCAGATGCCGCCATTGCGCACCGCGCGGGTCAACGGGCCGTCCACCCACACCGTCTCGCCGCCTTTCAGCAGGTAGCGGCCCGTGAGGTCGGCGGCGGTGAGGTCGTCGTGGCAGGCCACCGTGTGCAGATCCAGCCCCAGGCGTGCGGCCATGTGGGCGACGAAGCGCGTCTTGCCGCAGCCCGTGGGCCCCTTGAGCAACAGCGGCAGGCGCAAGCGAAACGCGCGCTCGAACAGCGCGCACTCGTTGCCCACCTCGCGGTACCATGGAATTTCACGAAGAGTGTCGCCTGTATCCGGCTCGGTCTGCTGCTTCTGCATCGTTCGTTGTTTCCTCGTGTCAGGCGTTCCTTTTGCCATGCCTAGCCGGACGGGCGAGGCGCTTCCTTGACCGTTATCATGAATATTTGCCGCCAAGTGGAAACGCGGCCCCACAGGGGACCGCGTTCCGCTTGCTGCTTCATGCCTTCAGGATGTCAGCCGGCTCATTCGGCGGGTTGCTTCGCCGCCGGCGCGATGATCTCCTCCTTCCTCGGCACGAAGATGGAGTAGAGGTAAAGCGCCACGCCGATGACCAGGATGATGCCGGCGATCTCGCGCATGACGAAGAACAGGTAGAGTTCGTCCTGCACGTCCATGAAGTTCTCGCCGCGCACGCGCTGCAGGTGCGTCTGCACCGCGCCGGCGAAGGTGAGCGCGAAGGTCATGAAGGTGATGCCGCCGGCCATGACCCAGAAGGAGATCATGTTCAGCACCTGGTTGTAGGGCTGCCGGTTCGTGAGATACGGCATGGCGTAGGTGATGAACGCCAGGTTCAGCGACACGTAGGCCCCGAAGAAGGCCAGGTGCCCGTGCGACATGGTCACCTGCGTGCCGTGCGTCCAGTAGTTCACCGGCGAGAGCGTGTGCAGGAAGCCCCAGATGCCGGCGCCGAAGAAGGCCAGCACCGCGCAGCCCAGCGCCCACAGCAGGGCGGCCTGGTTGGGGTGTTCTCGCTGGCCCTTCCACACCATGGTGAAGACGAACAGCACCATGGCGAAGAACGGGATGACCTCCATGGCCGAGAACACCGAGCCGATCCATTGCCAGTAGGCCGGCGTGCCGATCCAGTAATAGTGGTGGCCGGTGCCCAGGATGCCGGTGAACAGCGACAGCGCCGCCAGGCCGTAGATCCACTTTTCCACCATCTCGCGGTCAACGCCGGTGAGCTTCAGCATCAGGTAGGCCAGCACGCCCGCCATGATCAGCTCCCAGACGCCTTCCACCCACAGGTGCACCACCCACCACCAGAACATCTTGTCCAGCGCCAGGTTGGACGGGTTGTAGAAGGCGAACAGGAAGAACAGCGCCAGCCCCCACAGGCCCAGCAGCAGCACGTTGGCCACGGCGGTCTTGCGGCCCTTCAGGTAGGTCATGGTGACATTGTAGAGGAAGATGAGCGCCGCCACCACGATGCCCACCTTCACCCACAGCGGCTGCTCCAGGAACTCGCGCCCCTGCATGCCCAGCAGCCAGTTGCCATGCGCGATATTGAACACGTAGGTCAGCACCGCGCCAAGCGTGCCCACCACCAGGATGATGAGCTGCAGCCATGCCAGCTGCGGGCTGGCGATTTCACGCTCTGCCTCGTCCGGGATGATGAAGTAGGCGATGCCGAAGAAGCCGGTGATGAGCCACACGATGAGCGAATTCGTGTGCAGCATGCGCAGGATATTGAAGGGCAGCACCTCCGCCAGCGTGTTCGGCGAGAGGTAGATGTAACCGATCACGAGCCCCATCGTCACCTGGATGACAAACAGCGCCATGGCCACCGCGAAGTAGGCCAGGGCGATCTTTTGCGACTGATATTTCAGCATGGTTCAGTCCTCCCCCTCAGCCGGCCAGGTTGGGTGGCCAGTTCTGCGTGTTGATCTTGCTCGTCCATTCGAAGAAATCGACCAGGTCGTTCAATTGCTGGTCCGTCAGGTCGAAGTGCGGCATCTGGCGGCGCCCTTCAACGCCGGTGGGCATGGACTTGATCCACGTGATGATGGCCTCGCGGGCCGCCTTGGGATCGTTGTCGTTGTTGGCGAGATACCGCTTCCACACGTTGCCCAGCTCCGGCGCGTAATAGGCGCCTTCGCCCAGCAGGGTGTGGCAGTTGATGCAGGCGTTTTCCTCCCACACCAGCTTGCCGCGCACGACCGAATCCTTCAGCGGCGGTGTCGAGGTGTTCACGATGTAGCTGTAGCTGTGCGCCACCAGGCCCACGAACACCACGAAGAAGAATATCGTGCCGCCGAAGAAGATATTGCGGGCTGCCGATTTTGTTTGCATGGCCAGTCCTCTCCTCTTCTCCGGAACATGCCGGTTTTGTCCCCACACGCGCAAAGGTTACGCGGTGTTAATCATTGCCCGCATTGACGTGGGTCAACTGGCCGGAAAAATCCCGAGTGGGAGCGTAGGAAAAACGTGAAACCTCCGCAGCCGTTGCACGCCAACATGTTTTGGCCGTAGCCAGGCCATTCTTCATCCACCCAGGATTGAAGAAATCGGCGCACATCCCGAAATTCCAATTGTCCCGCGGGAATGTTGCAGGGCCGCTGTGGGCAGCTCGTGCAAGGAGGAGGTGTACAATGCGCACGATCATCACCGTTTTCCTCGCTCTCGCGATGTTCTTGTCGCCGGCGCGTGCCAACTGGATGTACTACGAGGATTCGCAAGGCCCGTTTGCCGAAGATCCCGTCCGCATGATGATAACCGGTGAGGAAAAAGGCGGACTGGCCTTTGTCTGCACCAGGGAAAGAGGGGTGGAAATTCTATTCATGCTGCCGGAGCGGGCCGATCCGCAGACACTGGCGGCCATCAACCGGCTCAAACCGCAGCTGCTGTTGTGGCTCGATGACAAGATGTATTCGTTCCCGGCGGAAGCGACGGAAACCAACGGCAACAAGGCATTCAGCGCCAGGGCCTCCCGCAAGATCATCGAGGAGGCGGGGATGGTGAAAAGGCACATCATCGCCGCCGTGAAGCTGTTGGAAGGAGCGGTCCTGAAACATTCCTTTCCCGCGGCTGGCTCCAGCGCCGCCTCACGCATCCTGTTGGAAAAATGCGAGGCCAAGTGAAGGTATGGGCGAGGAGATAGAGCGAAAATATCGAGCGGGAAGGGATCAGTTTGCGGGCATGTGGCGGAGACACGCGATTTTTTCGGCGGCCCCTTCTCGTTGTGGAATGGAAAGGGGCAGGGATGGAAAGGGGAAATTGAGGCCTCGCCCGGAATCGAACCTGCTTCACCTTGTCATGCCCGGGCTTGCCCCTGGCATCCATACTGAAATGCCTGATGGAAGGAACAAGAGGAATGGAGGCCTCGCCCGGAATCGAACCGGGGTAAACGGATTTGCAGTCCGCTGCGTAACCACTCCGCCACGAGGCCCTGTTTTCATGATGCAGAACGCGCGGCATGCCGCTGCAGCCCATTCTGCGTTGCCTTAGATAGGCGAAGTTGCCGGCTCTGGCAATGCCCTCTGCCCGTTCAGGTAAAAGGCGGGTATAAAAGTGTGTCCAGGGGGATACAGGACTTGAAAAAAAATCATGCCCACGCATTGTCGTGATTGAAAATGCGCTTGCCCCGTGCCAACGGGGTCGATGGTCTGCTAGAATCCGAAAACGGCATGCGCCCTGGCATGCCACCTTTGCCGCGCCGCGGAATGCATCGGGCCATGGCGGACGGAAAAATGTGGAACATTTGCCGCGAGGGGGGCGCGCAACGTGCGGAGGAAGCTTCAGGCAATGAGACAGGGGAAGGCTCTTCATCCGCTTTCCGTGAGGCGAGGCATCGGCATGATGGCGCTGTTGTTCGCCATGATGCTGCCGGCGTCGGTTCTGGCGCAATCCCTGCATTCCGTTCTGGCAAGCGCTTATAGGAACAACCCCACCCTGGCCGCAGAGCGGGCCAACCTGCGCGCCACGAAGGAAGGCGTGGAGAAGGCGAGATCCGGCTGGCGCCCCAAGGTAAACGCCAGGGCCTCCGCCACCATTGGCACCAACAAGACCACGCCATTGCCCGGCAAGTGGCGGAACTATGATTCGGAACAGATTTCCATCACCCTGCAGCAGCCTCTTTTCGACGGCCTGAAAACCCATTACGGCGTGAAGGCCGCCAAGGCGCGGGTGAAGGCCGGTCGTCAGAGCCTGCTGGCGGTGGAGCAGCAGGTGCTGCTGGATGCGGTTCTGGCTTACATGAACGTGGTCCGCGACCAGGAAATCGTGAACCTGCGCCGCAAGAACCTGAAGGTGCTGAAGGAACAATTGCGCGCCACGCGCGACCGGTTCAACGTGGGTGATGTCACACGCACGGACGTTTCGCAGGCCGAGGCGGCTCTGGCCGGCGCCAGGGCGCAACTGGCCGAGGCCCAGGCCCGGCTGGAGGATTCGCGCGCGGCCTTCGAGGAGGTAACGGGACTTGAGCCGCGCAACTTGCGTTTTCCCCGGCGCCTTCCCAGGAACCTGCCGCGCAGCCTGACGGAGGCCCTGCGACGCGCCTCGCAACAAAATCCGCAGGTTCTGGCCGCCGCCTATGGCGAGGAGGCGGCGCAGCATGCCGTGGAGATGGCCTTTGGAGATCTGCTGCCAAAATTGAATTTGCAGGCGATGCTCTCGGCCACGCGCAAGAAAGTGGAGGGCACGGGCCCCACCAAGACGCGCGACGCCAACATCGGCCTTAGCCTGGACGTGCCGATTTACAATGGCGGATATTTGCACGCCTCGGTGCGCGAGGCGCGCCACAAGGCTTCTGCCGCCAGCCTGCAAGTGGCCGTGGCCCGCCGGAAGGTGCAAAAATCGGTGGTCATGGCCTGGTACAACCTGCAGGCGGCGCGGCGGCTCATTTCCGCGGCGAGCGCCCGGGTGGAAGCCGCAAGACTGGCCTGGCGCGGCGTGCGAGAAGAATACAGGGCCGGCGCCCGCACCACCCTGGATGTGCTGAACGCCAGACAAGAGCTCAACAACGCGCGGGTGGAACTGGTGAAAGCGCGCGCGGCGAAGTTTTCCAGCGCCTATTCCTTGCTTGCGGCCATGGGCGAGCTGACGGCGGCAAAACTGGGGTTGCGTTAGGGGATGGCACGCTGGACTTGTCCAGGCCAGCCCCTCAGGCCCGAGCCTTGGAGTTTGCATGGCGCCGGCGAAATTTTCGCGGCAATTCGCCATCTTCCCGAATGAGGGCAGGGGCCAATCCCCACGGGCGAATGGCGATTTTGTCCAGTGACGCCGCCATCCGTGTCCTTCGCCAGGTCCGGACACGCTCCGCGGGTTGACCGACGGGCACATGGTCGCCCATTGGCGGTTCGTGCGATGACAACGACCTAGACCACGCAGGTCCTTCCGAACATGAAGCGCATGGCCATAGAAATCGACCCATCGCAGACACGGCGCTGGCATCGGTGGTTGGTGGACGAGATGAAAAGATGGGCGCCGTCGCTGCAGATAAGCGTTCTGCCCCGTTCTTCTCGCGGCTTGCCGGCCACGGTGGAAGCCCTGCTGCTGCTCGAACGCCAGGTGTTCGGCAGGGAAAGCGCGCTTGATCGCATTGAGTGCGACAGCTTGCCATTCGTGGGGAATTTCGACGAGGAAAAGGCCGATATCGTCCTGAACCTGACGGACGACATCCGGCGGGGCGAACGCAGGCTGAACTTGTCATTTGACGGAGTTCCTGCCGAATCGGGCGTTCTGCTAGCCATCTTGCGCAATCGTTGCCCCGCGATTTCGCTGCATGGCGCCCATGGTCCCGTCTTCCTGGGGAGGCCCGCCTTGCAGGGGCGCGGGGTCATCCGACGCGCCGCCAATTCCGTCCTGGCGCGCACGGCGCGTCTCGTCGCACAACATGTCGGCCGCGCCTTTCCGTCACCTGCAGCTAGTGGGCAAGCTCCCGATCCCGTCGGTCCGCAAGGGGTGGAAGAACCGGAAGGTTGGTCAGGCGAGGTATCGGCCCTTCATGTGTTCAACAATCTCGTCGCGGAACTTTCGCGCCGGGCAAGGCGGCAAATCAGGCGTCTTCTCGGTGCCGCACCGCCGGCCTGGCGGACGGGCTGGCGGCACATGCGTGACAGGCGGCCGCTTTGGCAGGATGGCCGCTTCGATCCATCCGAATGGTCATTCTTGCCAGATGACCGGCGTCGTTTTTTCGCGGATCCCTTTCCCTTCATGCACGAAAACGAAGTGTGGCTGTTCGTGGAGGAATATCCCTTCGCCACCCGCAAGGGCCTGATTTCCGTCTGCCGCCTCGACATGAATGGCAATCTGCTCCAGCCTCCCGCGCCGGTGCTGGAAGTGGACGTGCACGCCTCCTATCCCCTGGTCTTCCGACACGAAGGGCGCATCTGGATGATCCCGGAAACCAGCGCCGCCGGCGAGGTTCGCCTTTATCGTTGCGAGCGCTTTCCCGATCGCTGGCGAGAACACGCCGTTTTGATCGAGGCTCCGATCTCCGATGCGACGCTGTTTCATGACGGAACATGCTGGTGGATCATGGGGAGCGATACCACGCCGCCAGCCTCCAGCTGGGATACCCTGATGCTGTATTATTCGGAACATCTGGAAGGGCCCTGGAAACCCCATCCTCACAATCCGGTGCTCGTGGACTGTGCCGCGGCGCGTCCCGGGGGGCTTCTCTGGCGTGAAAAGGGGAAATGGGTGCGGCCGGTGCAAGTGTGCGAAAAGGCCTACGGGGCGGAACTGGCCATTTGCGAGATGGACGCGCCACACCCCGAAAGGCCCTTCACCCAGCGTGTTCTGCGCACCGTCAGGAACGTCCGGGGAGGACATTCGGTGCACACCTACAATCGTCTCGCGGCACTGGAATTCATCGACACCAGCCAGCTCTCCTGATCGGGGCATCCTGGCCTCGATCATGGCCAATCATGAATCGCCGGCCACATTCGGCCTCTGCGCGTTCGCGAACCCGTGCCACAATTCAGAAAAGAAAACGCCACATTGGGGCCAGCCTTTTGGGGTTTTCTCGCTCCCGTGGCCGGGGGCGAGACAGCCGGGTTCGAACGGACAACACAACAACGCGACCGTGCGACCCGGACCGGCAACGAGGGGAATCATCCTGTGCTTGACAGGAAGGGGCATGATGCCAGACTGCTGGCATCCGCATCTCGCGCGCAGCGGCGGGATAGGACATCCTGGCAGACCTCGCCGACGGAGGATCCGGCCCTGGCTGGAGGGATTCTCGACATAAACCTCAAGGCGCTCACGGACAACTGGCGCCACATCCGCGACATGCAATCCACCGCGCGGGTCGCGGCCGTGGTGAAGGCGAACGCTTACGGCCTGGGGCTCCTGCCGGTGGCCGATGCGCTGTGGGCGGAGGGCTGCCGCTCGTTCTTCGTGGCCCTGCCGCAGGAGGGCGAAGATCTGAAAGCCCACCTGCCGCAGGCGGAGGTATATGTGCTTTCCGGCCTGCCACGCGGCGAGGCGGGCCATTTTCATGAACATGACCTCATTCCCGTTCTCAATTCCTGGGAAGAAATCGAGGAATGGGCCGCCTACAATGCCCGCCACGAGCTGCGCCTGCCGGCGGCCGTGCATGTGGATACCGGCATGAACCGGCTGGGCCTGGACGCGGACGAGGCGCGGCGACTGGCCGGACATGAGGGCCTGCTGCGCAATTTCCGCCTGAGCTTGCTCATGAGCCACCTGGCCTGCGCCGACATGCCGGGACATGAGATGAACCGGCGGCAGAAGGCGTTGTTCGACGAAATCCGCGCCCTGTTCCCCTCCGTGCCCACCTCTCTCGCCAATTCCGCCGCGGCGCTCGCCTGGCCGGATTGGGACCACGAGCTGGCGCGCCCGGGCATCGCGCTTTATGGCGGCAATCCGTTCTCCGACCGCCCCAATCCCATGCGGCCGGTGGTGACGCTGTATGCCACCGTTCTGCAGGTGCGCGAGGTAAAACGTGGCGAAAGCGTGGGCTATGGCGCCACCTGGAAGGCGAAGGAGGATTCGCGCATCGCCATACTGGGCCTCGGATATGCCGATGGCCTGTTCCGCTGCATCGCGGATGCCAGGTCCGGACCGGCCCATGTCTATGTGGCGGGACAGTTCGCGCCTTACGTGGGACGCATCTCCATGGACCTGGCGGCAGTGGATGTTTCCGCCATTCCGCCGCAATCCCTGGAGCGCGGCATGCGCGCCGAGATAATGGGGCCGCACGTGGGTGTGGACGAGCTGGCGCACTGGGCGGGCACCATATCTTACGAGATTTTGACAAGCCTGGGCCCCCGTTTTACACGTCTGTATACGGCTTCGTGAGCCTTGTGGATCTTCCGGCCGGGCATGCCCGGGCCATGGGCGCGGGCAAATGGAAAGGGGCAAGGGGCAGGGCATGAATCCACTGGCCCGCATCGGACATTTTGTGCTTGCGCTGCTGGCGGAAATCGGCCGGCTGGCGCTGTTTCTGCGCGATGCCCTGTTCATTGGCCTGTTGCCGCGCTGGTACCCACGCCAGTTGTTCATCCAGCTCATGCGCATGGGGTATCA
>JALVSR010000137.1 GCA_027024225.1 Hyphomicrobiales bacterium
GGGTGATAACGTGACGTTCGAGGTGGAGCTGATCACGCCGATCGCCATGGAGGAGCGCCTGCGCTTCGCCATTCGCGAGGGTGGCCGCACCGTCGGCGCCGGCGTGGTGAGCGAGATCATCGAGTAACGGATACGCGCGAAGGGCTGCTGCCAGTCATCCCGCGGGTGGCTGGTGGCGCTTTTCATCTGAAAGAGGCGAAAGAGCCATGCAAGCTCAGACGATACGGATCCGGTTGAAAGCGTTCGATCATCGCATCCTGGACGCTTCGGCGCGCGAAATCGTGAACACGGCGAAGCGTACCGGCGCTCGGGTCAGTGGCCCGGTGCCCTTGCCGACGCGGATTGAGCGCTTCACCGTGAACCGCTCGCCGCATATCGACAAGAAGAGCCGTGAACAGTTCGAGATTCGCACGCATCGTCGTCTGCTGGATATCATCGATCCAACCCCGCAGACGGTGGACGCGCTGATGAAGCTCGATCTGGCCGCTGGCGTGGACGTCGAGATCAAGATCTGACGATCGATCTGGCAAACACGCTGCGAATTCATCAATTTCAGGGAGTTGCGATGATGCGCTCAGGGCTGATCGCACAAAAGGTTGGCATGACACGGGTGTTTACCGACGATGGCGACGCCATTCCGGTGACCGTGTTGAAGGTGGACAATTGCCGTGTCGTGGCCCAGCGCACCCGTGAACGCGACGGCTACACGGCCGTGCAGCTTGGCGCCGGCAAGGCCAAGGTCAAGCGCATGAGCAAGCCGTTGCGCGGCCACTTTGCCAAGGCCAGGGTGGAGCCGGCGCGCAAGCTGGTCGAGTTCCGGGTGTCGGAAGACAATCTCATCGAGGTCGGCGCCGAGCTGACTGCGGACCACTTCGTGCCTGGCCAATATGTGGACGTGACCGGGATTTCCATCGGCAAGGGCTTTGCCGGCGCCATGAAGCGCTGGAATTTCGGCGGCTTGCGTGCTTCGCACGGCGTGTCCATCGCGCACCGCTCGCACGGCTCCACCGGCCAGTGCCAGGATCCGGGCAAGGTATTCAAGGGCAAGAAGATGGCCGGCCACATGGGCGCGCGGCGCGTTACCACGCAGAACCTGAAGGTCATCAGCACCGATGCCGAGCGCGGGCTCATCCTGGTGAAGGGGGCCGTGCCGGGTGCGAAGGGCTCCTGGGTGTACATTCGTGACGCCGTGAAGAAGCCACTGCCGGAAAACGTGCCGCTGCCCGCTGGCATCCGCAAGCCGGCCGGCGAGGAAGCCACGGCGGAAACCGCTGGCGCGGAGGAGGGCTGAAGCCATGAAAATGGATGTGCAGAATCTGACCGCGCAGAAGGCCGGCAGCATTGATCTGCCAGATGACATTTTTGGTCTGGAACCTCGTGCCGACCTGCTGCACCGCATGGTGGTCTGGCAGCTGGCGAAGCGTCGCGCCGGCACGCACAAGACCAAGTCCCGCAGCGAGGTGAACCGCACCGGCGCCAAGTGGGGCCGTCAGAAGGGGCTGGGCCGCGCCCGTCACGGCGATCGCAAGTCCGGCATCTTCGTTGGCGGCGCCAAGGCCCACGGCCCGAAGCCACGCAGCCATGCCATCGGCATGCCCAAGAAGATGCGTGCCCTGGCGCTCAAGCACGCCCTTTCCACCAAGGTGAGGGAAGGCGCGCTTGTGGTGCTGGAAAATACCGAAATCAAGGAGCCCAAAACGAGGGCGGTGAGGGAATCGCTGGAAAAGCTGGGCCTGGCGAACGCACTCATCATCGACGGGCGCGAGGTGAATGAGAACTTCGCTCGCGCGGCCCGCAATATTCCCAACATCGACGTGCTGCCGGTGCAGGGCATCAATGTCTATGACATACTGCGCCGCGAAAAGCTGGTGTTGACGAAGGCCGCCGTCGAAGCACTGCAGGAGCGCTTCCAATGAGCAGGGAACGGTACTACGACGTCATCATTTCGCCGGTGATCACCGAGAAATCCACCTTGGCGGCGGAGCAGAACAAGGTGGTCTTCAACGTTGCGAAAAACGCCACCAAGCCGGAGATCAAGGCCGCGGTGGAGGCCCTGTTTGGCGTCAAGGTGAAAAAGGTGAACACGCTGGTGCGCAAGGGCAAGGTCAAGCGCTTCCGCGGCACTGTCGGCAAGCAGAAGGATGTCAAGAAGGCCATCGTGACGCTGGAAGAGGGCCAGACGATCGATCTGGCCTCGGGCCTCTAAGAGGTAAGGGTTGGAAACATGGCACTGAAAAAGTACAAGCCCATCACCAACGGCATGCGCGGCCTGGTGCTGGTGGACCGCTCCGAGCTGCACAAGGGCAAGCCCGTGAAGCAGCTCACCGAAGGCCTCACCAAGACCGGCGGCCGCAACAACTACGGCCGCATCACCGCGCGCCATCGTGGTGGTGGCCACAAGCGCAGCTATCGCATCATCGATTTCAAGCGTACCAAGAAGGACGTGCCGGCCAAGGTCGTGCGCCTTGAATACGACCCCAATCGCACCGCCTTCATCGCGCTTGTGGAGTATGAGGACGGTGAACTGGCCTACATCCTGGCGCCGCAGCGCCTGCAGCCCGGCGATGTGGTCATGGCGTCGGACAGTCAGCTGGACGTGAAGCCCGGCAACGCCATGCCGCTGTCGGTCATGCCCATCGGCACCATTATCCACAATGTGGAGATGAAGCCGGGCAAGGGCGGCCAGATCGCTCGTGCGGCCGGCACCTACGCACAATTGGTGGGGCGTGACGCCGGCTATGCCATGCTGCGGCTCAAATCCGGTGAGGTGCGCATGGTGCGCGCCGAATGCATGGCCACCGTCGGTGCCGTCTCCAACCCCGACCACATGAATATCAACCTGGGCAAGGCCGGCCGCTCGCGCTGGCTGGGGCGCCGCCCGCACACCCGCGGCGTGGCGATGAACCCCGTGGATCACCCGCACGGTGGTGGCGAGGGCAAGACCTCCGGCGGCCGTCATCCGGTCACTCCGTGGGGCAAGCCCACCAAGGGTGCGCGCACGCGGCGCAACAAGGCCACCGACAAGTACATCGTGCGGTCGCGTCATTTGCGCAAGAAGCGGAAGTAATTTGCAAGGGAAACGGTCAACATGGCTCGTTCAGTCTGGAAAGGCCCGTTCGTCGATCCGTATCTGCTGAAAAAGGCGGAAGCGGCGCGCGAATCCGGCCGCGCGGCCCCCATCAAGATCTGGTCGCGCCGCTCCACCATTCTGCCGCAGTTCGTCGGCCTCACCTTCGCCGTGCACAACGGGCGCAAGCATGTGCCGGTGCTGGTGACGGAAGAGATGGTGGGGCACAAGTTCGGTGAATTCGCGCCCACCCGCACCTATTACGGACACGGGGCGGACAAGAAAGCGAAGAGGAAGTGACCATGGGCAAGCGCAAGAATCCGCGTCGCGTGGCGGACAACGAGGCCCGCGCCGTCAACCGGATGATCCGCACCAGCCCCATCAAGCTCAACGAGGTGGCGCGGATGATCCGCAAGCAGCCGGTCGACAAGGCACTGGCCACGCTCGAGTTCTCGCGCAAGCGCGTGGCGCGCGAGGTGAAGAAGACGCTCGAATCCGCCATCGCCAACGCCGAGAACAACCACGGCCTGGACATCGACAACCTGATCGTGGCCGAGGCCTATGTCGGCAAGTCGTTGGTCATGAAACGCTGGCGCCCGCGCGCGCGGGGCCGTGTCGGGCGGATCCTGAAACCGTTCTCGCGCCTGACCATCGTGGTGCGCGAAGTTGAGGAGGTGAACTGATGGGCCAGAAAGTCAATCCGATCGGGTTCCGCCTCGGCGTCAACCGTACGTGGGATTCGCGCTGGTATGCCGACAAGGGCGAATACGGCGACCTGCTGCACGCCGACCTGAAGGTGCGCGACTACATTCGCAAGAACCTGAAGAACGCCGGCATTTCGCGCGTCATCATCGAGCGCCCGCACAAGAAGTGCCGGGTGACCATCCACACCGCGCGTCCGGGCGTCATCATCGGCAAGAAGGGCGCGGACATCGAGAAGCTGCGGCGCAAGCTTTCCGAGCTGGCGGGCACGGATGTCCACCTGAACGTCGTTGAGGTGCGCAAGCCCGAGATCGACGCACAGCTGGTGGCCGACAATATCGCCCAGCAGCTGGAGCGCCGCGTGGCTTTCCGCCGCGCCATGAAGCGGGCCGTGCAGTCGGCCATGCGCATGGGCGCGGAGGGCATCCGCATCAATTGCGGTGGCCGCCTGGGCGGCGCCGAGATCGCCCGCACCGAGTGGTATCGCGAGGGCAGGGTGCCGCTGCACACGCTGCGCGCGCACATCGATTACGGCACCGCCACCGCCGTTACCGCTTATGGCACCAATGGCATCAAGGTGTGGATCTTCAAGGGCGAGCTGATGGAGCATGATCCCTTCGCCCAGGAGAAGCATGACAAGGCCCTGCAGGAAGGCGGTGGCCGTCCACGCCGCGGTGGTGGTCGCCGGCGCGAAGGTGGCCGCCCCGGCAGGCAGGCCTGAGGTCGCTTGGAAATTCGGGAGTTCTGAACCATGTTGCAGCCGAAACGCACAAAGTTTCGCAAAGTCCAGAAAGGCCGCCTGAAAGGCGTGGCCAAGGGCGGCACCCAGCTGACCTTCGGCGCCTACGGTCTGAAGGCCCTGCAGGCGGAGCGCGTGACCGCGCGTCAGATCGAGGCCGCACGCCGCGCTATCACCCGTCACATGAAGCGTACCGGCAAGGTGTGGATTCGCGTCTTTCCGGACCTGCCGGTCACGGCCAAGCCGACGGAAGTGCGCATGGGCAAGGGCAAGGGCTCGGTGGAATACTGGGCCGCGCGCGTGAAGCCCGGCCGGATCCTGTTCGAGATCGACGGCGTTCCGCGCGAAGTGGCGGAAGAGGCCATGCGGCTGGCCGCCGCCAAGCTTCCCATCAAGTGCCGCTTCGTGGCGCGGCCGGGTGAATGATCCGGCAAGCTGGGCGGGATGGCACGACTGACTGAAACGGAACAACGAATTCGGAGACAAGGGCCATGAAACCGGCCGAAATCAGGGCGATGAGTGACGAGGAGCTCAAGAATACGCTCCTGGAGCTCAAGAAGGAACAGTTCAATCTGCGCTTCCAGAAGGCCGCGGGCCAGCTGGAAAACACGGCGCGCATCCGCCAGGTGCGGCGCGATATCGCGCGCATCAAGACGGAAATGACCGCGCGCCGCAAGCAGAAGGCCACTCAGGCTGCCGGTTGACGCATGTCAGCCGTGCATGAATGAAAAATGGTTGAAATATCGGGCGCTGCCGTTCATATGTGGCGGCGTTGATTTGCAAAGAGAGACTGGGAAAAATGCCGAAGCGCGTATTGCAGGGCACGGTGGTATCCGACACCAACGACAAGACCGTCGTGGTGCTGGTGGAGCGTCGCTTCACCCATCCGCTGTACAAGAAGACGGTGCGCCGCACCAAGAAATATCACGCCCATGATGAAAACAACGAGTACAAGGTGGGCGACGTGGTGCGTATCGAGGAGTGCCGTCCCATTTCGCGCAAGAAGCGCTGGCGGGTGATCGAACGGGTGGAGAGTGCCCGCGCCTGAGCGGGCGTGGAGGGACTGGCCGGCCGGATGGCCGCCAGCCACCATCATGCCCCGGGCCTTTCAGAGGCATCCTTTGGCAGGATCGAGGGTCTTGTCCCGGCTGGCGCGGACAGCCGCTGCCGCCGGAAACGGAACGAAAGAGACGGTGTAATTGGAATCGAACGGGTGAAGCCATGATCCAGGTGGAAACGAAGCTGGACGTTGCCGACAATTCCGGCGCCCGCAAGGTGCAGTGCATCAAGGTGCTGGGCGGCTCGAAGCGCAAGTATGCTTCCGTGGGCGACATCATCGTGGTGTCGGTGAAGGAGGCCATTCCGCGCGGCCGCGTGAAGAAGGGCCAGGTGCTCAAGGCCGTGGTGGTGCGCACCGCCAAGGACGTGAAGCGTCCCGATGGCTCAGTCATCCGCTTCGACAACAACGCGGCGGTGCTCATCAACAACCAGGGCGAGCCCATTGGCACCCGCATCTTCGGGCCGGTCCCGCGTGAGCTGCGCGCCAAGAATCACATGAAGATCATTTCGCTCGCTCCGGAGGTGTTGTAATGGCTGCGAGAATCAGGAAAGGCGACACGGTGGTGGTCATCGCCGGTCGCGACAAGGGCAAGAAAGGCGAGGTGCTGAAGGTCTTGCCAAAGGAAAATCGCGCCATCGTCAAGGGTGTGAACATCGTCAAGCGCCATCAGAAGCCCGCCGCCAACCAGGCCGGTGGCATCGTGGAGAAGGAGGCGCCCGTTCACATCTCCAACCTGGCCCACGTGGACCCGAAGGACGGCAAGCCGACGCGGGTGGGCTTCAAGGTGCTGGATGATGGCCGCAAGGTGCGCTACGCCAAACGCTCGGGAGAGGTGATCGATGTCTGAGGCGAAAGAAAAATACGTGCCGCGCCTGCGCAAGCATTACGACGAGGTGGTCAGGCCGCAGCTTATCGAGCGCTTCGGCTACACCAATCCCATGCAGGTGCCGAAGATCGAGAAGATCGTGCTCAACATGGGCGTTGGCGAAGGGGTGCAGGACTCGAAGCTGGTGCAGTTCGCCGCCGACGAGCTGACCAAGATCGCCGGCCAGCGCGCCGTCATCACCCGCGCGCGCAAGGCCATCGCCGGTTTCAAGCTGCGTGCCGGCATGCCCATCGGCGCCAAGGTCACCGTGCGGGGCGACAGGATGTACGAGCTGCTGGATCGCATCGTGAACATCGCGCTGCCGCGCGTGCGCGACTTCCGCGGCCTGAACCCGAAGAGCTTCGATGGCAACGGCAACTACGCCTTCGGGATCCGCGAGCACATCGTGTTCCCGGAAATCGACTATGACAAGGCGCTGAAGATCCTGGGGCTGGATGTCATCATCCACACCACGGCGGAATCCGACGAGGAAGCCATGGCCCTGCTGGAGGGCTTCAACTTCCCGTTCCGCAAGCGCCGTCAGCAACAGGCGGCCTGAATGATCTGACAATTCGTCGGCACGACGAGAGTCGACACGAAGAGGCTGAACGAACATGGCGAAGAAAGGCAAGATCGAAAGCAACGAGAAGCGCAAGCGGCTGGTGAAGAAATATGCGAAGAAGCGCGCCGAGCTTCTGGCCATCGCGCGCGACCGTTCGCGCTCGATGGAGGAGCGTTGGGAAGCGCAGATGAAGCTGGCCAAGCTGCCGCGCAATTCCGCACCCATCCGTGTGCGCAATCGTTGCGAACTCACGGGGCGTCCGCGCGGCTATTACCGCAAGTTCCGCCTTTCGCGCATCGCGCTGCGCGAGCTGGCGAACAGCGGCCAGTTGCCGGGCGTTACCAAGGCGAGCTGGTAAGGCCGAAACGGATTTTCGGGAATCCGGCGTGATCCTGTCGCGCCGGATGTGCGATATCGCTCTGTCTTCCTTGGCTTTCGAGGGACAGGGGGCTGATCGAAAGGAGATGAGGACATGACGATTACCGATCCCATCGCGGACATGCTGGCCCGCATCCGCAATGCCCACATGCGGCACAAGGCCACCGTGCGCATGCCCGCGTCGAGGATGCGCGAGCGTATTCTGCAGGTGTTGCAGGACGAAGGCTACATTCGCGGCTTCAAGCGCATCGACCTGGGGGGCGGCAAGGCCGACCTGGAGGTCGAGCTGAAATACTATGACGGCAAGCCGGTGATCCGCGAGATCACCCGCGTGTCCAAGCCGGGTCGCCGCGTTTACACCTCGGTCGAGGATATGCCGCTGGTCTACAACGGCCTTGGCATCGCCATCCTTTCCACCTCCAAGGGTGTGATGAGTGACGCGCAGGCGCGCGAGCAGAACGTCGGTGGCGAGGTTATCTGCACGGTATTCTGATCAGGGCCCCTGCCTCTGCGCCGGAACGGGGCGCCGGGGCGAGGAGGCCGGTGATTTGAGGAAAGGAACATCATCATGTCCCGCATTGGCAAGAAACCGGTGCCCATTCCTTCCGGCGTGGAAGTGAAGATCGATGGCAACACCGTCATCGTGAAAGGGCCGAAAGGACAGCTCGAAACCTCTTTCCTGGACGACCTGGTGGAAGTCGTCATCGAGGACAACGAGGTAAAGGTGGCGCCGAAGAACGACACCAAGCCGGCGCGCTCCGCCTGGGGGCTCACGCGCTCGCTGATCAACAACATGGTCATCGGCGTGACGGAGGGTTTTCAGAAGAAGCTGGAGATTGTCGGCGTGGGGTATCGCGCCCAGTTGCAGGGCAGGAACCTGAAGCTCAACCTTGGCTTCAGCCATGATGTCATCTATGAAGTGCCCGAAGGTGTCGAGGTGCAGGTGCCCCAGCCGACGGAAATCATCGTTTCCGGCATCGACAAGCAGAAGGTAGGTCAGGTGGCTGCGGAAATCCGCGCCTGGCGTCCGCCGGAGCCCTACAAGGGCAAGGGTGTTCGCTACGCCGACGAATACATCTTCCGCAAGGAAGGCAAAAAGAAGTAATCGATCGAGCAATTGGTCTTCCGCAGGGTCTGGCACCCATCGGCGCCGGAAACCGGGGGAAGGGACAAGGACAACGTTTATGGACGAGTTCGAGCCATGGTGCGCAAACTGAGCAGAGAGGAACGCAGGCGCGCGCGGGTGCGGCGCAAGCTGAAAACGCGTGCGGGCGACGGGCGGGCCCGCCTGTCGGTGTTCCGCTCCCACAAGTATATCTATGCCCAGATCATCGATGACACGAAGGGCCACACGCTGGTCGCCGCATCTTCCAACGAGCCGGAAATGCGCAAGAAGCTGAAGAGCACCGGTAATGTGGAAGCCGCCTTTGAGGTGGGCAAGCTGCTGGCCGAGCGCGCGAAGAAGGCCGGGGTCGAAAAGGTCTATTTCGACCGCGGCGGCTACCTGTATCATGGCCGCGTGAAGGCGCTGGCCGATGGCGCGCGCGAGGGTGGCCTGGACTTCTGAAAAAGGGTCAACTTCCATCGCCAAGGTCATGAGAAATTCATGAAACCGGGCGGTGGCAACATGAGCAGAGAGCAAGATGGCTGCAAGAGAAAGAGAACGCGACGACGAATTCGTCGAGCACCTGGTGCATATCAACCGCGTTGCCAAGGTGGTCAAGGGTGGCCGTCGGTTCGGCTTCGCCGCGCTTGTCGTGGTGGGCGACCAGAAAGGCCGCGTGGGCTTTGGACACGGCAAGGCGCGAGAGGTGCCGGAGGCCATCCGCAAGGCCACCGAGCAGGCCCGGCGCAACCTCATTCGCGTGCCGCTGCGCGAGGGGCGCACCCTGCATCATGACGTCACCGGCAAGCACGACGCCGGCAAGGTGCTCATACGTTCCGCGCCTCCGGGCACGGGTATCATCGCCGGTGGTCCCATGCGCGCGGTGTTCGAGGCGCTCGGCGTGGGCGACGTGGTGGCCAAGTCCATCGGCTCGTCGAACCCCTACAATATGGTGCGCGCCACCTTCAACGCGCTTTCGAAGTGCGAAAATCCGCGGAAAGTGGCGGCGCGCCGCGGAAAGAAGGTTTCCGAGATTCTGAAGAACCGCCGCCAGGTCGAGGAAGCCGGCCGCTGAGCAGGGCCCGCGCCACGTGGCCGGGCGTCATGATAGGAACGGGATGAAGGTCATGGCCGACAAGAAACAGAAGACCATCACCGTGGAGCAGATTGGCAGCCCGATTCGCAGGCCGAAGGATCAGCGCGCCACGCTTATCGGGCTGGGGCTTAACAAGATGCATCGCCGCCGCACTCTCCCGGACACGCCGCAGGTGCGCGGCATGATCAGGAAAGTGTCGCATCTCGTGCGCATCGTGGACGAGGGCTGAGTGGCTGGTGTTTCTGCGAATGGCTGCACGGACGCAGACCAGACTTGCGGGATTTGAACCTGAATCGCTGGAGTGTATACCATGCGACTGAACGAACTTTCTCCGGCACCCGGCTCGCGCAAGGTGGGCAGGCGCGTTGGCCGTGGCATCGGCTCGGGCAAGGGCAAGACCTGTGGCCGCGGCCACAAGGGCGCGAAGGCTCGCGCCGGTACCGCCATCAAGGGTTTCGAAGGCGGCCAGATGCCCATTTATCGCCGTCTGCCCAAGCGTGGCTTCCGCCTGCATGTGGGCAAGCGCTTCGCCGAGGTGCGCATTTCGCGTATTCTCGAACTGGTGGAACAGGGGCGGCTGGACGCCAAAAACGTCATCGATGAGGATGCGCTGGTAGCGGCCGGCGCCGTGCGCCGCAAGAAGCAGGGCATCCGCGTGCTGGGTCCGGCCGAGATCGACAAGCCCATTCAGCTGAAGGTGAGCCATGTGACCACCGCCGTGAAGGAAGCCGTCGAGAAGGCTGGCGGCAAGGTGGAGCTGATCGAGGCGAAGCCGAAAAAGGCTGAGAAGACAGAGGCATGAGTTTATCCGGCGCTCCCTGGTTATCAGGGGCGCCGGTAGCATATCAGGGGGCGATCCCTCATGGCATCGGCGGCGGAACAGCTGGCGGCAAATTTCAATTTTTCCGCCATCGCCAAGGCGGAAGAACTCAAAAAGCGTATCTGGTTCACGCTGGCCGCGCTCATCGTTTATCGTCTGGGCACCTACATTCCCATCCCCGGCATCGACGCGCTGGAGCTCGCCCGGCTGGTGCAGCAGCAGAGCACCGGCATCCTGGGCTTCGTCAATTCACTCTCCGGTGGGGCGCTGGGGCGCATGGCGGTGTTCGCGCTCAACATCATGCCCTACATTTCCGCCTCCATCATCATCCAGCTCATGACCACCGTCTCGCCGCACCTGCAGCAGCTGAAGAAAGAGGGTGAAACGGGGCGCAAGAAGATCAACCAGTACACCCGCTACGGCACGGTCATCCTCGCCGCCATGCAGGCCTATGGCATCGCCGTGGGGCTGGAGGCGCAGGGCAATATCGTGCACGACCCGGGCTGGTTCTTCCGCTTCTCCACCGTGGTCACGCTCACCGGCGGCACCGTGTTCCTGATGTGGTTGGGCGAGCAGATCACCCAGCGTGGCGTGGGCAACGGCATTTCGCTCATCATCTACGCCGGCATCGTGGCGGGCCTGCCGCTGGCCATCGCGCAGCTGCTGGAGCTGGGCCGCACGGGGCAGCTTTCCACCTTCGCCATCATCGGCATCATCGTCATGTCGCTGGCCGTCATCGCCTTCATCGTGTTCATGGAGCGCGCGCAGCGGCGCATTCCCATCCAGTATCCGCGCCGCCAGCAGGGCAATCGCATCCTGCAGGGGCAGGCCTCGCACCTGCCGCTGAAGCTGAACACGGCCGGTGTCATTCCGCCCATCTTCGCCAGCTCGTTGTTGCTGGTGCCGGTCACGGTGGCCAACTTCATGCAGGGGCAGGGGCCCGAATGGCTCACCTACATCACCACCCTGCTGGGGCGGGGGCAGCCTCTGTTCCTGTTCCTGTATGGCGCACTCATCTTTTTCTTCGCCTTCTTTTACACAGCCATCATGTTCGATCCGAAGGAGGTGGCGGAGAACCTGAAGAAATACGGCGGCTTCATTCCCGGCATTCGCCCGGGTCAAAAGACGGCGGAATATATCGACTACGTTTTGACGCGCATTACCACCATCGGCGCCATTTACCTGGTGTTCGTCTGCCTGCTGCCGGAGTTTCTCACGGCCTATGCCGGTGTGCCGTTCTATTTCGGGGGTACGTCGTTGCTCATCGTGGTGAGCGTGACCATGGACACGGTGGCGCAGATTCAGGGCCACCTGCTGGCCCAGCAGTATGAGGGTCTGGTCAAGAAAACCAGGCTGAGGGGCAAGAGGAAAAGGTAAGAGCAAGACAGGGAAGGGAAAAATGAACATCATCCTGTTCGGCCCGCCAGGTGCGGGCAAGGGTACCCAGGCGAAGCGTCTGGAAAAGAACCGCGGGCTCATTCAGCTCTCCACCGGCGACATGCTGCGCGCCGCCGTGGCCGCCGGCACCGAATATGGCAAGAAGGCCAAGGAGATCATGGAGCGTGGCGAGCTGGTGCCCGACGAGGTGGTCATCAACATCATCTCCGACCGCCTGGACGAGGACGACGTGAAAAACGCTCCGGGTGTCATCTTCGACGGCTTTCCGCGCACCGTGGCCCAGGCCGAGGCGCTGGACAAGATGCTGGCGGAAAAGGGCATGAAGCTCGATGCCGTCATCGTGCTGGACGTGGATGACGAGGCGCTGGTGGAACGCATCACCGGCCGCTTTACCTGTGCGAAGTGCGGCAAGGGCTACCACGAGAAGTTCGAGCGGCCGAAGGTCGAAGGCGTGTGTGACGAGTGCGGTTCCACCGAGTTCACCCGCCGGGCGGACGACAACGAGGAGACCGTGCGCCAGCGGCTGGAAGCCTACCATGCCCAGACCGCGCCGTTGATCGAGTATTACGAAAAGGCCGGCATCGTGAAGAAGGTGGATGGCATGGCCGCCATTGACGAGGTCACGAAACAGATCGAGGAAGTGCTCGACCAGCTGGCCTGAGGCCGGCACGGCATTGCATGCGGGGGCTGGACATGGAGCGGGCTCCGGCCCGGCGGGGGCGTGGCTCCTGTCCGGCCCCTTCACAACCAGACCGGCATGCATCATGCAGTGGATGCATGGCGGCGATGAAACAGGATGCCGGCAGTCCCGCAAATGCTTGACGAGGCGGCGCGTTCGGCGTAATGAAGGCCCACCATCGCAAGTCTCCGGCGGGAATCGCTGCACTGGCGCCAGCGGAATGCATGTTGGCGCATTTTTCGCGTTGTGCGCAGCATCGCGCCGGCAAGGCAGGCACGAGGCAGGTATCAACTGGCGGGACGGCCCGGTTCTTCGGCAGGGCAGGCCCGATCTTGGCAAACGAGAGGCAGCAGCAGTGGCTCGTATCGCAGGTGTCAATATTCCGACCAACAAGCGTGTGGTCATCGCGTTGCAATACATTCATGGCATTGGTCCAAAGTTTGCGCGCGACATCCTGGAAAAGGCCGGAATCGACGAAAACAAGCGGGTGCATGAGCTTTCCGAGCAGGAAATCATCCGCATTCGAGAGATCATCGACCGGGATTACGTGGTGGAGGGCGATCTGCGCCGCCAAGTGGCCATGAACATCAAGCGGCTCATGGACCTGGGCTGTTATCGCGGTCTGCGCCACCGTCGCGGGCTGCCCGTGCGCGGGCAGCGGACCAGCACCAATGCGCGCACGCGCAAGGGTCCCGCCAAGCCGATTGCCGGCAAGAAGAAATAACGAAACAACCAGCCGCCCTGCCATCTTCGGCGGCGGCGTGAAGTGACAAGGGGTTTGGGTTCAGTCATGGCCAAGGCAGCTCTGAAGACGCGCAAGAAGGCCCGGCGGACAGTGCCGGAAGGGGTGGCGCACGTGAACGCCACCTTCAACAACACCATGGTGACCATTACCGATCCGCAGGGCAACACGCTTTGCTGGTCTTCCGCTGGCAAGATGGGCTTCAAGGGCTCGCGGAAGTCCACGCCCTACGCCGCCCAGCTGGCGGCCGAGGATGCCGCGAAATGCGCGCTGGAACATGGCATGAAAACCATCGAAGTGAATGTTTCCGGCCCCGGGTCGGGTCGCGAATCGGCGCTGCGGGCGTTGCAGGCGGCCGGTCTGCAGATTACCGTCATCCGTGACGTGACGCCCATCCCGCACAATGGCTGCCGGCCGCGCAAGAAGCGCCGCGTCTGAGTCCCCTGGCGCCTTGGTGGCCGCCTGCGCTGCGGCCACGGATGGATATTCGCTGGCGCCATCCCCAACTGATGGGGATGAAGGGCGCATGCGAGACGCGAAAGCAGGAATATTTCGAGGAAGACCATGCAGCAGATCAATCAGAAGAACTGGCAGGAGCTGATCAAGCCGACAAAGCTGGAGGTCACGCCCGGGCGCGATCCGGAGCGGGTGGCCACCATCGTCGCCGAGCCGCTGGAGCGGGGCTTTGGCATGACGCTGGGCAACGCCCTGCGCAGGGTTCTGCTCTCCTCGTTGCAGGGCGCGGCCGTTACCGCCATTCAGATCGACGGCGTGCTGCACGAGTTCTCTTCCATTCCGGGCGTGCGCGAAGACGTGACGGACATCGTGCTGAACGTGAAGGATATCGTTTTCCGCATGCACTCCGACACGCCGAAAAAGGTGCGCCTGCACAAGCAGGGGCCGGGCGTGGTGACGGCGGGCGACATCGAGGAAACGGCGGATGTGGAGGTGTTGAACAAGGATCACGTCATCTGCACTCTGGCCGATGACGTGGAGCTGCGCATGGAGCTGACCGTTAGCACCGGCAAGGGCTATGTGCCGGCCGACCAGAATCGTCCGGCCGATGCGCCCATCGGCCTCATCCCGGTGGATTCGCTTTATTCGCCGGTGCGGCGTGTCTCCTACAAGGTGGAGAATACGCGCGAGGGGCAGGTATTGAACTATGACCGTCTCATCATGACGGTGGAAACCGATGGCTCCGTCACCCCTGAAGACGCCGTGGCCTATGCCGCCCGCATCCTGCAGGACCAGTTGCAGATCTTCATCAACTTCGAAGAGCCGGCGACGGAGGAAAAGGAAGAGAAGGAGCCGGAGCTGGCCTTCAACCCGGCATTGCTCAAGCGCGTGGACGAACTGGAGCTTTCCGTGCGCTCGGCCAACTGCCTGAAGAACGACAATATCGTCTATATCGGCGATCTCATTCAGAAAACCGAGGCCGAAATGCTGCGCACGCCGAACTTCGGCCGCAAGTCCTTGAACGAGATCAAGGAAGTGCTGGCGCAGATGGGTCTGCACCTGGGCATGGAAGTGCCAAACTGGCCGCCCGAGAACATCGAGGAACTGGCCAAGAAATACGAGAACAACTACTGAGGTTTTCAGGTTTCCGGCGCTGGCCGTCCGGGAGCCGACGGAACAGGGGATCAGGATCATGCGTCATCGCAAGCGCAAGGGGCGGCTGAACCGCACCGCCGAACACCGCAAGGCGCTGTTTGCCAACATGGCTGCGGCGCTCATCGAGCATGAGCAGATCGTAACCACGCTGCCCAAGGCCAAGGCTCTGCGCAGCGTCATGGACAAGCTCATTACCCTCGCCAAGAAGGGACAGACCGAGGACAAGGCCAAGCGCCTGCATTATTATCGGTTGGCCATTTCACGCCTGCAGAACAAGAAGGACGTGGCGAAAAAGCTGTTCGACGTTCTGGGGCCGCGTTATGCCGAGCGTCCGGGTGGCTACACCCGCGTACTGAAGGCCGGTTTCCGCTATGGCGACAACGCGCCCATGGCCGTGATCGAGCTGGTGGATCGCGATCCGGAGGCCAAGGGTGCGAAGGACCGCGCCCGCATGGCCAGGGAACAGGCAGAGGAAGGCGAAGCGGAAGCTGCCGCCGGCTGAACCCTCTGGGCTTGTCAAACGCCTCAACTTTTCGAGGTTTGCTGCAATTCATTTGCCGGGCTGGCCTTTTTGGCCAGCCCGGTTCTTTTTGCCCGGGAAAAGTGTGCATTGCATTGAAATTGCGTTTTTCATGCCTCCGTTATGGAAATGGATGAGTCGGGAAAGTCGTGGGATCAGCTGAAGCGGCTGGGCGAGGTGGGGGCAGTGGCGTGTCGTAGGCGAGCCTTCAGTTGGCGTCGCATCTGGAGCATGGCGCGCTCTTCAGATTTCAGGCGGGCGTTTGCGGACGCCCCGGTGTAGGAAAGAACGCTGATGGAAAGGGGATATGGCGCGGTGACGCGGAAAAGGCCCGGCACTTTGCTGCTCGTGCCGTCGTTGCTACGGGAAAAGGGGCTGGACGACATGCTTGTGCGCGCGGCGGCGCTGGGGCTTCGTTTCTGCACGGTGGACATTCTGGTGCGTGGTGAGGCCTTGCAGGTGCTGGAGGCCTACGCCAACGTCAGCTTGTTCGTGTCGCGGCGGCGCTGGGCCGCGAGGCCGTGTTGCGCGTTTACGAGAAGCCGCTTGCGCGGGATTTAGAGACTGGATGAAAAACGGCGACGTTCGTGGCAGGTGCGATCGTTCGCCCGTGCACAACACCTGCGCGCGCGGGTTGCATGGTGATGCCGAATCCCGGAAAATGCGTCATGCATCGAGGATTCCCACCCATTCCACCACCGCGAGCGCTGGTCATGGCGACGGATTATCTGGAACTCAACAGTGCGGTTCTGAATAAGTTGGCTGAGGAAGATCCAGTCAAGCACCGCAGCCTCAAGCGCTACTTGGAATGCCAAAACATTTATGTGGAAAAACTGGACAAGGGTGATGATGAAGAAAAGGCTTGGCAGAGCGCTGCCAATCATTGGAATGCATGGGCAAATGAGTTAGTTGAATTTAAAAAGAACCTGATTGATTCTGGAAAATGGAACGCAGGCAAATGCCCAATAACAGGAGAATTTTTAGGCTTCAACAGAGAAACAAGGAACTGGATGTCAACAGCGATCTGTGTATTTAGAGGTTTGAGGTTCTATATTGATGAAGATAGTGCATATGATGAAACAAAATATAATGTCATTATAAAAGATATTCTCTTTAGAGAATTTGACTTCCCGGGGATTGTAGATTTTGAGTTCTCAGAGTTCCATGGGTATTGCAGCTTTTCCAATAGCACGTTTTTTAATCTGTCAAAATTTGATGGAGTATCATTTAATAAGATTTCCAACTTTGAAAATGCAACTTTCAAAAATGATACTCGGTTTGTGGATGCTCTGTTTTCGCATACTAGCTTCAAAGGGGCAGTTTTTGAGTGTGATGCAATTTTTCATCATTCAATATTTCAAGATTTTGCAAGTTTCGAAGATATTTATTGTTTTGGTGCAATAGATTTTAGATCTGCCAAATTTGAAAAATTGTTGAGATTTTCAGGATCAACTTTTGTTGGAAAGGCGACTTTTCGAGATGTACGATTTATTGGGGATTCATTTTTCAATGATTCAAAATTTATTTCCTTGGCAGATTTTTATCTGTCGGAATTTGAAAAGCCTGTTTCCTTCAGGTATTGTCATTTTAGTGGTATCGCAATATTTTCATCAATTGGCAGCAAGAAGGGGTTTGATCTTTCTGATACTTGGTTTAAAAAAATACCTGATTTTGATGAAGTCAATTTTCATGCACCACCTGCATTGGATGCGATGCACATAGAGGATCAACTAACAGCTAAGACGGAAGGGCATTTTTTCAGGTTCAAGCATGTGCCCAATCCCAAACAGAACGCCAAGAAAATATCTCGCACTTTCCGTATGCTGGGTAATATCGCACACCAGCAGCGCGATTGGCTAAATGAAATGGAATTCTTCGCGCAGGAGACCCGTAGTCGTCGCTTTGGCGAGGATTTTCCCTTCGGCGAATGGCGTGGATTGAGAGGGCTGTTATGGCGCGTTTCCCGCTTATGTTTTTCCCGCTTATGTTCTCGTTATGGGAGATGGGGCGCTCGAAGGATAGGATTGTGGCTGCGCAGAAAGGTCCGAGAGTGCGACAATTGTGGTCCTCATGCGGGGCGCTTCTGGTTCGGGCTGATTTATGAGAAGGTTTCCGATTTCGGGCGCAGCTTCGCCCGGCCCATTGTCGGCTGGGTGGCGTCCGTGCTGGCGTTTGCGCTCTATTATTTCCTCACCGCCGTGGGTGGCGGCTTCGGTGATGCGCTCATGCTCTCCATCCGCGAGGGGCTGGTCGTTTCCGGCCTGTTGCGCACCGGCCACCTGCAGACCCTGCTCAAGCACCTTTATGGCTTGCCGGACGAGAACGGGCACATCGTCGTCGAACTCTCCAACTGGATTGCCGGGGCGATGATGTTGCAAACGCTTGTTTCCGCCTTCTTCCTGTTTCTCTTTTTCCTCGCCGTGCGCAATCACTTTCGCATTCGGTAGGCGCATTCCCACGATTGCCGGAACGGTCTGGCGGGGTATTCTGTGCACATGGATGGTTGGGGTTGGTGGCGGGATTGCCAATCCCGCCGAAACATTCCGGAAGGGGTTGCAAACCCCCTTCCGGCGGTTGGGCTTTCCCTTCTTGTCATGCCCGGGCTTGTCCCGGCATCCGGAGCCACTTGCTTCGGAGGCTATGGTTGCGATTTGCGCGGTGCCCAAGGCGGAGATGAAAAGGAACAACCAGAAGGGGGCAAAACACCACGGTAGCCATCACAGGAGCGGACCGGTTTCAGGCATGTCCGCATGTGTGCCTTGCCCTGGATTGAATGACGTGGGAGAGGGCGTGCCGACGAGAAGTAGGCCAGGGCGCTCGCCCGGGAGCACGCCGCACAAGATTCCGGCTTTCGCCGGAATGACGAGTTAGTGAAAGGAGGGATGGAGCAAGAAGGTGGGATGAAGCCATCTGCCCCCTGCCTAATGAAAAACGCCCGCAGGCGAGGAGCCCGCGGGCGCATTCGTTGGCGTTCGTGCAATTCGCCCGAGAAAGGCGGATTACACGGAGTAGTACATGTCGAACTCCACCGGGTGCGGCATATGCTCGAAGCGGATGACCTCCTCCCACTTCAGCTCCAGGTAGGCCTCGATCTGGTCCTTGGTGAAGACGCCGCCGGCCAGCAGGAACTCGTGATCTTCCTCCAGGCTGTTCAGCGCCTCACGCAAGCTGCCGCTCACCGTCGGGATGGCCTTGGCCTCCTCCGGGGGCAGATCGTAGAGGTCCTTGTCCATGGCCTCACCCGGGTCGATCTTGTTGAGAATGCCGTCCAGGCCCGCCATCAGCATGGCCGTGAAGGCGAAATAGGGGTTTGCCGACGGGTCGGGGAAGCGGATCTCGATGCGCTTGGCGTTCGGCGAGGGCACGTGCGGGATGCGGCACGAGGCCGAACGGTTGCGCGCCGAGTAGGCCAGCATCACCGGCGCTTCGTAACCCGGCACCAGCCGCTTGTAGGAGTTGGTGGTGGGGTTGGTGAAGGCATTGATGGCCTTCGCGTGCTTCAGGATGCCGCCGATGTAATACAGGCACTCCTTGGACAGGCCGGCGTATTCATTGCCAGCGAACAGCGGCTTGCCGTCCTTCCAGATGGACTGGTGCACGTGCATGCCGGTGCCGTTGTCGCCGAACACGGGCTTGGGCATGAAGGTGGCCGTCTTGCCATAGGCCTGCGCCACGTTGTGCACCACGTACTTGTAAAGCTGCAGCTTGTCGGCGATGCGCACCAGACGGTCGAACTTGATGCCCAGCTCGTGCTGCGCCGCGCCCACCTCGTGGTGGTGCTTCTCGGGCTCCAGACCCAGGTCACGCATCACCGAGACCATCTCCGAGCGGATGTCCTGGGCCGAATCCACCGGGTTGATGGGGAAGTAGCCGCCCTTGGTGCGCGGGCGGTGGCCCATGTTGCCGGTCTCGTATTCCGCGCCGGTGTTCTTGGGCAGCTCCACGTCATCCAGGTGGAAGAAGCAGTCATAGGGCTCGGCGGCGAAGCGCACGTCGTCGAACATGAAGAACTCCGCCTCCGGGCCGAAGTAGGCGGTATCGCCCACGCCGGACTGCTTGAGATAGGCCTCGGCCTTTTTGGCGGTGCCGCGCGGATCGCGGTCATAGGGTTCGCCGGTGTCCGGCTCCAGGATGTCGCACATGATGCCCAGCGTCGGCTGCGCGTAGAACGGATCGATGTGCGCGCTTTCCGGGTCCGGCATCAGCACCATGTCGGATTCGTTGATGGCCTTCCAACCGGCGATGGACGAGCCGTCGAACATCACGCCGTCGGCCAGCGCGTCCTCGCCGAACTGGCTGGCGTCCAGCGTCAAGTGCTGCATCTTGCCCCGCGGATCGGCGAAACGCAGATCCACGAACTTGATATCGTTGTCCTTGATCATCTTCAGGACGGATTCGGCATCGTTTGCCATGACGTCTCCCTCGTGTTGCTGTTGGTTGAACTTGATGAACCCTCACGAACCGGGCATGAAATCAAAAGATGGCTGGCGTTCAGAGCGCCTCCGGGCCGCGCTCTCCCGTGCGGATGCGGATGGCGTCTGCGATCTCTGAAATGAAGATCTTGCCATCGCCTATGCGGCCGGTGTGGGCGGCGTTCTGGATGGCCTCCACGGCCTTTTCCAGCATGTCGTCCGGCACAACCACCTCGATTTTCACCTTGGGCAGGAAGTCGATGACATATTCCGCCCCGCGGTAAAGCTCGGTGTGGCCTTTCTGGCGGCCGAATCCCTTGGCCTCCAGCACCGTGATGCCTTGCACGCCCACTTCCTGCAGCGCCTCTTTCACCTCATCCAGCTTGAAGGGCTTGATGATGGCCTCGATCTTTTTCACTGGAATCCCCTCACCATGATCGTTTCCGGCCTGTGTAGCGGACAGGCCTCCGATATCCGCCTCCATGCGCTGGCGCCTGCCCGCCTTCATTAGCAGAAAGCATGCCAAATGAGTCAATGCCGGAAAAGCGCCCATTTGCGGATTTTCTGGCATTGCGGCATGCCGGCGTCCGCCCGGTGCTGCCTATTGATGGGGCGAGGTGCTCAAAAAGTGTGCAGTGAGTGCTCATCCAGTCCGATTGCAAAGAGCGCCGGGCATTCCCACTTATCAGGCAATCATGCGGGTCTCGTAGTCCAAAGGCCTTCAACATGGACCTGTCAGGGGGGATTGAAGGGATGACGAGAAGTGCTGCGAATGGCGTGGCCGTGGAGCTGCTTGGCGAAGGGCTGGAGGTGCTGGACATCGCCGGAATGCGCGCAGCCGATGAATGGGCCATGGAATTCGGCGTGGCCGGCAGGGCGCTGATGGAGCACGCCGGCGCCGCTGTGGCCACTGCGGCGCTGGAGATGCTGGAAAAACGCGGGCGTGGCCGCCGCGTGCTGGTGCTGGCGGGGCCAGGCAACAACGGCGGCGATGGCTTCGTTGCCGCGCGCATCCTGAAGGGCAGGGGATGCGACGTGAAAGTGGCTCTGCTGGGGGCGCGGGAGGATCTAGGGGGCGACGCCGCCTGGGCCGCCGGGGAGTGGGACGGCGAGCTGTTGTCCGTCGAATCCCTCGTCGATGCGCGAGAGGCCGCCTTTCACGCCTTCGATCTCATTATCGACGCCCTCTTCGGCGCCGGGCTGCGCGGGCCGCTGGACGGCGCGGCAGCGGCTGTGGCGGCCCTGCTGACGCGCGCGCGCAGGCACGGTGAAGTGAGCGTGCTGGCGGTGGACGTGCCTTCCGGCATTCATGGCGACACCGGCAAGCCACCGGAGGGTGGGATGGCGATCGCGGCCGACATGACCGTGACCTTTTTCCGCAAGAAGCCGGCGCACCTTCTGTATCCGGGGCGTGACCTCTGCGGCGAGGTGCGGGTGGCCGAGATCGGCATACCGGAGCGGGTGTTCGCCGACGCCGGCATCACGCCGGCCGCCTTCGAGAACGCGCCCTCGCTGTGGCGGGCGGCGCTGCCGGCGCTCAGCCGCGGCACGCACAAGTACCAGCGCGGCTCGCTGATGGTGCTCTCCGGCGACGCCCTGCACACCGGCGCCTCGCGGTTGGCGGCCTTGGCGGGTTTTCGCGCCGGTGCGGGCGCGGTGACGCTGGCGGGCAGCTGCGAGGCGCTGGCGGCGCAGGCCGCGCACATGACCGAAGTGATGCTGCAGCCGGTGGACAATGCGCCGGAGCTGGTGGACGCGGTGTCATTGAAGCATGTCAGCGCCGTGCTCATAGGTCCCGCCGCGGGCGTGAACGAGGTGGTGCGCGACATGACGCTGGCGGTGCTGGAGCATGTCCGCCGTCTGCCGGTGGTGCTGGACGCGGACGTGTTCAGCATCTTTCAGGCCGATCCCGAGGTTTTGTTCCAGGCCATCGGCAAACGCCGTGCGCCGGTGGTGCTGACCCCGCACGAGGGAGAATTCGCGCGCCTGTTCCCGGACCTCGCCTATGATCACGAGGGCACGGCGAGCAAGCTCGAGCGGGTGAAGGAGGCGGCGAGGCGTGCGGGCTGCGTGGTGTTGCTGAAAGGGCCTGACACGGTGATTGCCGATGCGAAGGGCAGGGCGGTGATGGAGGCGGGCAGCCCGCCGTGGCTGGCCACCGCCGGGGCGGGCGACGTATTGGCGGGCATCATCGCTGGCCTGCTGTCGCAGAAGATGCCGGCGCTGGCCGCGGCGGCGGCCGCCGCGCATATCCACGCCCAGGCCGCCTGGCGCGCCGGCCCGGCGATGACGGCGGGCGATCTGCTGGCGCACGTGGGCGAATTGCGCGCCGAGCTGGGCGGAGAGGAGGCGCGCTGGCGCGATTGAGCGGTATTGCCGCGGCGGACCGGCGCGGACGACAAGGGGCGGATGGTGATGGGGCAATCGCCTTCGTCCCGATCTCCTCAGGGCTTTCCGGGCGGGGTGAGGATGGTGGGGTGGCGCTCTTCCTCGCGCGGCTCGGGATAGTCCAAGATGTAGTGCAGCCCCCGGCTTTCCTTGCGCTGCATGGCCGAGCGGATCATCAGGTCGGCCACCACGGCGATGTTGCGCAGCTCCAGAAGGTCGGAGGTGACGCGGAAGTTGCCGTAATATTCGTCGATTTCCCGCCGCAGCAGGTCGATGCGGTGCTTGGCCCTTTGCAGGCGCTTCACCGTGCGCACGATGCCCACGTAGTCCCACATGAAGCGGCGGATTTCGTCCCAGTTGTGCGACACCACCACCATTTCATCGGAATCCGTCACCTGGCTTTCGTCCCAGTGGGGCAGGGGAGGCGGCGGTGGAATATCGCCGATACGCGCAATGATGTCCTTCGCCGCCGCGTCGCCATAGACGAGGCATTCCAGCAGCGAGTTGGAGGCCATGCGGTTGGCCCCGTGCAGGCCGGTGTAGGTGACCTCGCCGATGGCGTAGAGGTTCTCGACATCCGTGTGCGCGCGCATGTCCACCATCACGCCGCCGCAGGTGTAGTGCGCCGCCGGCACCACGGGGATGGGCTCCTTCGTCATGTCGATGCCGTATTCCTTGAGGCGCTTGTAGATGGTGGGGAAGTGCTCGCGGATGAAATCGGCGGGCTTGTGGGAGATATCCAGCAGCACATAGTCCAGCCCGCGGCGTTTCATCTCGTTGTCGATGGCGCGCGCCACGATGTCGCGCGGGGCGAGCTCGGCCATGGGGTGATATTTCGGCATGAAGCGCTCCCCGTTGGGCAGCTTCAATATGCCGCCTTCACCACGCACGGCTTCCGATATCAGGAAGTTCTTAGCCTCCGGGTGATAGAGGCAGGTGGGGTGGAACTGCTCGAACTCCATGTTGGCCACGCGGCAGCCCGCGCGCCAGCCCATGGCCACACCGTCGCCGGTGGCGATGTCGGGGTTTGAGGTATAAAGATAGACCTTGCTGGAGCCGCCCGTGGCCAGCACCACCACCCTGGCGCGGAACAAATCAACCGTGTCACGCGTCTTGTCCAGCACGTAGGCGCCCACGGCGCGCCCGCGCGAGCCGTCGGGCAGGCGCTCGCGGATGACGTCGATGGCGATATGGTGCTCGAAGATCTCCACCGCCTCCAGCCCGCGCACCTGGCGCAACAGGGTGCATTCCATCTCCTTGCCGGTGGCGTCCGCCGCGTGCAGCACGCGCCGGGCGGAATGCCCGCCCTCGCGGGTGAGGTGAAAGCGCCCGTTAGGCCCGCGGGTGAACTGCGCGCCGTAGTCAATGAGCCTCTTAATGGCGGCGGGCGCGTTTTCCACCACGAAGCGCACCACTTTCTCGTCGCACAGCCCCGCGCCGGCCTCCATGGTGTCGCGGATATGGGCCTCGAAGCTGTCCTCGTCGTCCAGCACCACGGCGATGCCGCCCTGGGCGTAGAAGGTGTTGGTTTCTTCCACCACCGTCTTGGCCAGCACGGCGGTGTGTATGCCGGCCTCGCCCAGCTCGATGGCCAGTTGCAGCCCCGCCGCGCCGGAGCCGATGACCAGCACGTCGTGGAGGTATTCCTTTTGTTTTCCGCCCATTGTTTCCTTCGCCCGAATTCGCGCGTGAGCCTATTTCATGGCTCATGGTGCGGCGAGGGGCAAGAGGCGAGCCTGTCCAAAAAATGCACGGCGGACGCGGGCGCGGCATCAGCCTCCCTGTTGCTGTTCATGTCTTTTGCCGTTCATGGAAGCGGCGGCGGTGGTGTTCGAGGAAGGCCGGGTCGGGGCGGAAGCGCTCGGGGAGCTCCAGGCGGGGCGATTCCACCCGCTCCAGCACGCGCCGGGCGTTGCCTGGCACATCGGGCGCGATGACAAGCCGCATGTCCTCGTCGAAGGTGATGAGGTGGCGGTCGAAGGCGCGGTCGTGCAGGGTGTTCAGGCAGATGCCGTTGCGCGGGTTCAGGCGGTTCTGCGGGTCGTCGCGCCACGGCACGATATGCGAGGCGTTGAGCAGGCGGGGGTCATCAATGCCGGTGAGCGGACAGCGCTCGCGCCAGCTGGCCAGCACCATGCGGCGGAAGAAGTCCTGCCCCAGCCGCTGGCGCACGGCGACGATGCGCTCGGTCTGCTCCGCCGGCAGGGGCGGGCGCAGTTCTTCGCCCGCATCCTCCGCAAGACCCGGCGGCGCACCCTTCCCGCCCAATTGCCGCTGATAGACGGGCAGGAGGGATTCGGGGTCTTGCAGAAACTCGTCCCACACTCGCCGGTCGAGCCGGCTGGCATTGCCGAGGCCTTGACGGGGCAGCGAATCGTCCAGCGAAGCGAGGTTGCACGCCTTCGTGGCCACCGCGCCGGGGGTGCGGCCCAAGCGATGCGCCAGCGCCACGATGTCCGGATTGCGCTCGTGCAGCTTGCCGGAGGGTGTGCGCAGGTAGAGCGCCAGCACCTCGCGGATTTCCTCTGCTGTCCAGTCGCGGCGGGTGGTCATGGCGGCGCCCCCGGGCGAAGGGGTGGAGGAAACGGCTGCGGCGGGATGCCGCAGGGGCCATTATGGCCTGTTCCGGCCACTCATTTCCAGTCCAGGCCGATGTCGATGGCGGGCGCGGCCATGGTGATGCGGCTGGTGGAAATGTAATCGACGCCAGTTTCGGCAATGGCGCGGATGTTCTCAAGCGTCACGCCGCCGGAGGCTTCCGTTTCCGCCCGGCCCGCCACGAGGTCCACGGCCTGGCGCAGCTCGTCGGGCGTCATGTTGTCCAGCAACACCCGCGTGGCCCCGGCCTTAACGGCCTCGCGCACCTGTTCGAGCGTGTCGCATTCCACCTCCACCTGTTCGTGCTCGGCTTCTCTTGCGCGACGCACGGCCTCGGCCACGGAACCGGTGACGGCCACGTGGTTGTCCTTGATGAGAATGGCGTCATACAGGCCCATGCGGTGGTTTTGCGCTCCGCCCATGCGGGTGGCGTATTTCGACAGGCGTCTGAGGCCCGGAATGGTCTTGCGCGTGTCCAGCAGCACTGCCTTCGTGCCCGCAATGGCGCGCACGTATTGGCGGGTGAGCGTGGCCATGCCGGAGAGCAGTTGCAGGATGTTGAGCGCGGTGCGCTCCGCCGCCAGCAGGGCGCGGGCGGGGCCCTCGATGTGCGCCACCGCCTGCCCGGCGCTCACCTCCGCGCCGTCGTTGACTTCCGCGTGAAAGCGGATGTTCTCGTCCATGAACAGGAAAGCGCGCTGGGCCACCGGCAGTCCGGCGATGATGCAGTTTTCCCGCGCCTGCATGACGCCGGAAAAACGCACATCAGCCGGTATGACGGCCTTCGACGTGATGTCGCCCGCCCCGTCGAGATCTTCGTCGAAGGCGGCCTGCAACACCCGGCGGACGTCTTCTTCCGTCAGGGGGTCTGTCAGCGGCAGCAGGGTTTCATCCGCGCTCATGCGAGGGCATCAGACGTTCTGGGGAATGCGCAGCGCCTGGCCGGGGTAGATCTTGTCAGGATCCGAGAGCATGGGCCGGTTGGCCTCGAAGATGGCCATGTACTTGCTGCCGTCGCCATAGTGCTGCTCGGCGATCTTCCACAGGCTCTCGCCCTTCTGCACGATGTGGAAGACCGGCTCGCCTTCCTCTCCCTCGGCCACTTCCACCTTCGTTTCCACCTTGGCCACGCCGATGGTATTGCCCACCGCCACGATGGCTTTCTCGAGGATTTCCTGCGAGGCGACGGCACCCTTCAGCACCACCTTGTCGCCCTCGACCTCCACCTCGACGTCGTCGGCGCCGATATCGAGCTTCTGAAGCTCCTTTTTCAGCTCTTCAGCCGGCGGCGCCTTTTCCTCTTCGTCAGAACCGAAGCCCAGCTTTTTCCCCGCGGACTTGATGAAATCGAACAGTCCCATGAGATTGCCTCCCGAAATGATGAAGTTGATTTGCGCAATACTCTATCACCTGCGCAAGGACAGGCATAGGGCAAAGCGCCTGTCATTCCTCCGCTGTTTGGACGCCCAGGCGGAAATGCGCTATTCGGCGGCGGTTTTCTTCGCGCGCTCGGCCTGCGCCTTCGCGGAGATTTCCAGCATGCGCTGCAGGGGCGTGAGCGCGCGGATGCGCAAATCCTCGTTGATGATGATTTCCGGCTTCTCGTCGCGCAGGCTGACGTAGAGCTTCTCCATGGTGTTCAGCGCCATGTAGGGGCACACGGAGCACTTGCAATTGTTGTCGGACAGGCCGGGCAGGGGAATGAACTCCTTCTCCGGCGCCAGCTTCCGCATCTGGTGGATGATGTGCGTCTCGGTGCCGATGATGAAGCGCTTCGCATCGGAGTTCACCACGAACTCGATGATGGAGCGGGTGGAGCCCACATGATCGGCCAGATCGACGACGGATTTCGGGCTTTCCGGGTGCACCGCCACCTTGGCGTCCGGGTATTGCTTCTTCAGCTCCAGCAGCTCTTCCGTCGAGAACTTGTCGTGCACGATGCAGGTGCCGGGCCACAGGTCCATCTTGCGCCCCGTGACCTTTTCCAGCCAGCTGCCCAGATGCCTGTCCGGCACGAACAGGATGGGCTTGTCCTCCGGGATGGCCCTGATGATGTCGATGGCGGAGGAAGAGGTGACCACGTAGTCGGACAGCGCCTTCACCTCCACGGAAGAGTTGATGTAGGTCACCACCACGTGGTCGGGGTGCTCGGCGCGGAAGATCTCCAGGTCATCGGCCGTGATGGCCTCTTCCAGCGAGCAGCCGGCCATCATGTCGGGGATGACCACCTTTTTCTGCGGGCTCAATATCTTCGCCACCTCGCCCATGAAACGCACGCCGCAGAAGACGATCATGTCCGCGTCCGTTTCCGCGGCCTTGCGCGAAAGATCGAGCGAATCGCCCACGAAGTCGGCGATGTCCTGGATATCCGGGTCCTGGTAGTAGTGCGCCAGGATGACGGCGTTCTTCTCCTTGCGCAGGCGGTCGATTTCCGCCGTCACGTCGATGTTCGGGTCAAGCTTCGGCTGGCTTTCTTCCGCGTGCTTCCTGATCTGCTCCAGCACGTCAACCATGGTGTCCTCCTCCCCGCGGCTGGCCGGCAAGACCGGCGCCGCAAACCTGATTTGGCGGCTCGGGATTTACTACAAGATATGACCTCTCGGGCGGCCGGAATCAAGGAAATGCGAATATGTCGGGGGTTTCAACATGTTGTGATGGCATCCGCACAATTTGAATCACTTGGCCGAGAGAGCTTTCGCGCCATCGGCAGGCAAGCAGGTGGGCGGCAAAAGTGGCCAGGTGCCCGGCAGCTGAAAATGCCACCATTCCGTCCTGATGCCTGTGAAGCCCGCCGCATGCATGATGCCCGCAAGCATCATGCGGTTTTTCAATGCCTCTGCCGAAACCTTTCGGGAGGCTGGCCATGCGATTTCGCGCATGTCGTCGAAGTCCGTGCCCATTTCCAGCGGCATGCCATCTGCATCGGCCAGGGTGAGGTCAACGGCCACACCGCGGGTGTGGGTGGAGCCGACTTCCGGCGGGATGACGTAACGCGGGTCGGGACAGGCGCGGAACAGCGCCCGCTGGGCCTGTGGCGGGCGGTAGCCGTCGAACACCACCAGCCGAAAGCCTGCGTGGCATGCGAGGTCGCTTGCGCGCTTCAGCGCTTCTGCCGCTTCGGGGCGAAGAAAGCAGCGTGGCTCGGCATAAAGCGGCTTGCCCGCCATGTTTTCCGGCGTGGCGTAGCGTATGTCCAGCATCACGCCGTGCTCTTCGGGCGTGATCTCCACCAGCTTCGGCCTTGTCATGTGGCCCATTGCGCCTTTCCCATGTTTCGGTTTCGGCTTATGAATCGTGCAAGGTTGAATAATCCAGTGGGGAGTGCGCCATGTCCAGTCCGCTCAAATCCGTGTTGAAAGATCCGGAACTGTTGCGCGAGGCCTGTTTCATTGACGGCGCGTGGGTGCCGGGCACGCGCACCTTCGCCGTGACCAACCCCGCCACCGGCGAGGTGCTGGCGCAGGTGCCGGACATGGGCGCGGAGGAAACGGAGCGGGCCATCGCCGCGGCGAAGGCGGCGCAACCGGCGTGGGCGGCCTTGAGCGCGAAAGACCGCGCCGCGATCCTGCGCAAGTGGCATGACCTGATTCTGGAGCACGCCGAGGATCTGGCCATCATCATGACCGCAGAGCAGGGCAAGCCGCTGGCCGAATCGCGCGGCGAGGTAACTTACGGCGCCAGCTTCATCGAGTGGGCGGCGGAGGAAGGCAAGCGGCTGTATGGCGAGATCGTCCCCAGCCCCTTCGTGGATGCGCGCATTCACGTGCTGCGCCAGCCGGTGGGGGTGGTGGCGGCCATCACCCCGTGGAACTTCCCCAACGCCATGATCACGCGGAAAGTGGGTCCGGCGCTGGCGGCGGGCTGCACCATGGTGGTGAAGCCGGCCGAGGACACGCCGCTTTCGGCCCTGGCGCTGGCGGAGCTGGCGGCGCGGGCGGGCGTTCCGGCGGGAGTGTTCAACGTGATCACCGGGGATGCCCCCACCATCGGCGGCGTGCTGACCTCGCACCCGGATGTGCGGATGCTTACCTTCACCGGCTCCACGGAGGTGGGCAAGCTCTTGATGCGCCAGTGCGCGGAAACGGTGAAGAAGGTGTCGCTGGAGCTGGGGGGCAACGCGCCGTTCATCGTGTTCGACGACGCCGACCTCGACGAGGCGGTGCAGGGCACCATCATGAGTAAATACCGCAACACCGGGCAGACCTGCGTGTGCGCCAACCGCATCATGGTGCAGGCGGGCGTGTATGACGCCTTCGCCGAAAAGCTGGCGGAGGCGGTGAAGGGCCTGAAGGTGGGTATCGGCACCGAGGAGGGCGTGGCGCAGGGGCCGCTGATCAACGAGGAAGCGCTGGCCAAGGTGGAGCGGCTGGTGGAAGACGCGAAGGAAAAGGGCGCGCGGGTGCTGACCGGGGGCAGGCGGCACGAACTGGGCGGCACCTTCTACGAGCCCACGGTGCTGTGCGACATCACGCCGGAGATGGCGCTGACGAAAGAAGAGATCTTCGGCCCCGTGGCGCCGCTGATGCGCTTCGAGACGGAGGAAGAAGCCATCCGCATGGCCAACGACACGCCCTATGGCCTTGCGGCCTATTTCTACGCGCGCGACGTGGGGCGCGTGGTGCGGGTGTATGAAGCGCTGGAATACGGCATCGTGGGAGTGAACCGCGGCATCATTTCCACGGAAGTGGCGCCCTTTGGCGGGGTGAAGGAATCGGGCCTTGGCCGCGAGGGCGGCAGGCATGGCGTGGAGGAGTTCACCGAGCTGAAATACGTCTGCCTCGGTGGGCTGGAAAAATGAAGGGACGATGCCGTGCGGAACGGGCCGCCGGCATGCGCGTTCCCGTGCCGGAACCCGTGGCCCGGCCAGCCCTTGCCGCAATCGCTCTCCATGCATCGAAGGATGGCATGACCGGCTCGAACCGTGGAGGAAGCTCAATTCATGGTGCGGCGGCCAGGGTGCCGGAGAGAATGAGAAAATTCTTCAGCAGCGCGTGGCCGCACTCGGTGGCGATACTCTCCGGATGAAACTGCACGCCGAAGATGGGCAATTCCTTGTGTTGCACGCCCATGATGAGCCCGCCCTTGTCGGCGGAGGTGCGGGCGGTGACTTCCAGCTCGGCGGGCAGGGTGGCCTCGTCGATGATGAGCGAATGATAGCGCGTGGCCGTGAAGGGCTGCGGCAAGCCGCGGAAGATGCCCTCGCCGATATGATGGATGGAATCGGTCTTGCCGTGCATCAGCTCCGGTGCGCGCACGATATCCGCGCCGAAGGCCTGGCCGATGCTCTGGTGCCCCAGGCACACGCCCAGCAGCGGAATGCCGTGCTCGGTGGCGGTTTTCACGAGATTGACGGAAATGCCCGCTTGCGCGGGCGTGCAGGGGCCGGGCGAGATGACGATGGCCTGCGGCTGCATGGCCAGCGCCTCGTCCACCGTGATGGCGTCATTGCGGTGCACCTCGATGGCAAGCTCGTGGCCCATCTGCAGCCCCACCTCGCCGATGTAGTGCAGCAGGTTGAAGGTGAAGCTGTCGTAGTTGTCCAGCAGCAGGATCATCGCATCAGTATCCTCACTGTCCCTTTTTCCCGTTGCCGGCGAAGCGCGCCGCAACTTCCGCCGCGCGGAACAGGGCGCGGGCCTTGTTCTCGCATTCCTTCTGCTCCAGCCTGGGCACGGAATCGGCCACGATGCCGGCGCCCGCCTGCACGAACATGCGCCCGTCCTTGACGATGGCGGTGCGCAGCACGATGGCCGAATCCATCTCGCCGGCGGCGGAGAAATACCCCACGCAGCCGGCGTAGATGCCGCGCCGGTGCACCTCCAGTTCGTCGATGATCTCCATGGCCCGCACCTTCGGCGCGCCGGAAACCGTGCCTGCGGGAAAGCCCGCCACAAGCGCGTCCAGCGCGTCGGCGTCGGCGCGCAGGCGGCCCTCCACGTTGGAGACGATGTGCATGACCTGGCTGTAACGCTCGATGACGAATTTTTCCGTCACCTCCACCGAGCCGATCTCGGCCACGCGGCCCACGTCGTTGCGCCCAAGATCCAGCAGCATCAGGTGTTCGGCCAGCTCCTTCGGGTCGGAGAGCAGTTCCTCTTCCAGCGCCTTGTCTTCCTCCGGGGTGCGTCCACGGCGGCGCGTGCCGGCGATGGGCCGGATGGTGACCTTGCCATCGCGCACCCGCACCAGGATCTCCGGGCTGGAACCGGCCACGGCGAACTCGCCGAAGTCGAGGTAATAGAGATAGGGCGAGGGGTTGGTGCGCCTCAGCGCCCTGTAAAGGGCCAGCGGGGGCAGGGGAAAGTCCGTCTCGAAGCGTTGGGAGAGCACAACCTGGAAGATGTCGCCCGCGCGGATATATTCCTTCGCCCGCTCCACCATTTCCATGTAGCGCTCCGGCGGCGTGTTGGACACGGGCGGGGCGAGCGAAATCTCGCGCATGGGCTCGCGCAGCAGGGCCGGCTCGATGGGGCCGGAGAGCCTGGCGATGACCTCCTCCAGCCGTGCCCGCGCCCGCTTCCATGCCGTTTGCGCCGAAACGCCCGGTTCGGGCCGCACCGGCGTGACGATGACCATTTCATCCGCCACCGCGTCGAAAATGACCATGATGGTGGGGCGGATCATCAGCGCTTCGGGCAGGCCCAGCGCGTCCGGATTGTCATCCGGCAGGCGCTCCATGTAGCGCACCATGTCATAGCCCATGTAGCCGAATATGCCCGCGGCCATGGGCGGCAGGGTGTCGGGCAGGTCGATGCGACTTTCCGCAATGAAGGCGCGCAGGCTGTCCAGCGGCGCGCGCTTGTCCGGCTCGAAGGCGCCGGCAACGTCTTCCAATGCCCGGCGGTTGAACAGGGCCTGGCCTTTTTCCACCTTCCACACCACGTCCGGGTTCAGCCCGATGAGCGAATAGCGCCCGCGCACGGCGCCGCCTTCCACCGACTCCAGCAGAAAGATGTTCTGCGCGCCGGGCTTGAGCTTCATCAGCGCGGAGACGGGGGTTTCCAGGTCGGCCACCAGGCGCGTGGCCAGCACCTGTGGGCGGCCGTCCTCATAGGCGGCGATGAAGTCCTCGTATGTGGTTTCCGGATGTATCATGATGCCAGGGATGCAGGGAGTTCACGAATTCGCATGCATTGTGGCAGCAGTGGCCCAGCCGATAGCACGTTGCCAATGAAAAAGCGGTCATGATTGGCATGGCCAGCGGCGGTGCGGGCGGATGGCCACACGATCGCGATCATTGCGCGCCGCTGGCCTGGCGCCAGAGGTTCATGTTGATTTGCACGTCGTAGGCCTGTTGCAAGGCGGCGATGTATTGCGCGCCAAGGTCGGTGGCGATGCCGCGGCTCAGCACCGTGCGCAGGGCCTTGGCCTCGGAGGAGCTGGCGTCCAGTTCCGCCAGCGGCCGCTCCTTCACCTTCATCAACCAGGCCTTGCTGCCATCGGGCGCGATGGCCACGGCGAACGCGCCCGGCCTGGCGGCGAACAGCGCTTCCACGGCAACGCCGGGGAAGTCAGGGCGGGCATCATTGCGTTTTACCTTCTCGATGGTCTTGACCGTGGCGCCGATTTCCTCGGCCACCCTTTCAAGCGGGGTGCCGGATTCGGCCTTTTTCTTCAGCTCTTCCACCTGCCGGCGCAGGCTGGCGGAGAAGGCTTCGGCCCTCCAAGCCTTTTCCACGTCCGCGCGCGCTTTCTCGAAGGGGCGCGGCCCGGCCGGCAGGATCTTCACCACCTCGAACCAGGCGTAGCCGTCGTTCGGCAGTTGCACCACGTCGTTGTCCATGCCCGGTTCGGCCCGGAAGGCCTCCGCGACGACCTGCATGCCGCCGGGCACCGAGAGAGGCTTGCCCGTTTCGTCCGTGCCGCTGCGGGTCACCGGCTCGGTGGTAGCCAGCTCCAATCCCTGCGCGGCGGCGACATCGGCCAGCCCCATGCCGGAGGCGCGCGCCTCCTCGATCTTGTCGTAGAGTTCGGCGGCCAGGTCGCGCGCCTTTTCCAGCTTTAGGTGCTTCTCCAGCTCGCCGCGCACCTGTTCGAAGGTTTTCGTTTGCGCCGGCTGCACCTTCACCACGCGGGCGACGAACACTCCCAAGGGCGTCTTCACCGGTCCCGCCACCTCGCCTTCCTTCACGGAAAAGACGGCTTCTGCCAGCTTCTCGTCGGGGAAGCTCTTGCGGTCAAAGGGGCCGAGGCGCACGTCTTCCGGCTTGAGCTTCTTCTCCTCAAGCAGCTGCTCCCAGGTCTTCTGTCCGGATTTGAGCGCCTGAAGCGCCGTGTTCGCCTCGTCCTCGCTGTCGAAACGCAGTTGCTCCACCGTGCGCCGCTCCGGCACGTTGAAGCGATCCTTCTGCACTTCATACAGCCGTTTCAGCTCTTCCTCGTCCACCTGCACCTTGTCGAGCAGCTTTTCCGGCTCCAGCGCCAGCACGCGGATGATGCGGCGTTCCGGCACGGTGAATCGCTGTTTGTGCTTCTCGTAATATTTCTTCAGCGTGGCCTCGTCCGGCTGCGGCACCGCCGCCTCGTTGGCCACGATCACCACGTATTCCGCATCCCGCGCCGCGTTGCGAAAGGCGTGGATCTGCTCCAACAGGGTCCTGGGCGCCACCACGTCCGCCGTTACAGCCGCCATCACGCCATTGCCCAGCAGGGCGGTGCGCTCCTCCGCCACGAACTCCGCCTCGCTCATTCCGGCGGCGAAGAGCGCCTGGCGCAATTTTTCGGGGTCGAAGCGTCCATCCGGTCCGGCAAATTGCGGCATGGACTTGATGCGGCGGGCGATGAACTCGTCCGACAGGGAAAGGCCCAGCCGCCGCACGTTTTCCTTCAGCACCGCCTCGCGGATGAGCTGGATGAGAATCTGCCGGTCCAGCCCCATTTCCCGCGCCTCGTCCGGGCTGATGCTGCGGCCCGTCCGGCGGGCGATCTGCTGCAGGGTGGCGCGGAAACGGTCGGAATAGGCGCTCACCGGGATGGTGGTTTCGCCAGCGGTGATGAGCGTGTCTTCCGGACTGACGCGGAAAACGTCCGAAATGCCCCAGATGGCAAAGCTCATGGCCAGCAGGCCGATGAAGATCTTGGCCAGGACGCCGCCGGACTTTTCGCGCATGGAGGTGAGCATGTTCGGCCTTCCGCAATGAAAAAGGTCATGTGAATCACGCCGTGCCGGCGCGCTTTCGCGCGCATATTAAGCCCTTGCCCGCGTCATTCAAGCACTTCTCATTTTCGTCGGGGGCTGCTATTCAGCCCGCACCAAAGCTCCCGGAGATTTTCCCGGTTTCGCGGGGGCTTCTTCGGGGTCGTGGGGATTATATACACGGGCCTTGTTTGATACGAACCTGAGAGGAGGGGAATTCGCACATGCCTGCACATGACTTTCCGCCGCTGGTTGCCGGCAACTGGAAGATGAACGGCACGCTGGCCTCGCTGGACGAGGCGAGGGCGCTGATGGAGAAGCTCAAGGGCGTGAACCCGCGCTGCGACGTGATGCTGTGCCCGCCGTTCACGCTGATTCATCCCATGGCGCAGGTGCTGGGCGATTCCACCATCGCGCTGGGCGGGCAGGACTGTCACTGGGAGCAAAGCGGCGCGCACACCGGCGACATCGCGGCGGAAATGCTGGCGGATCTGGGCTGCACGGCGGTCATCGTGGGGCATTCGGAGCGCCGCACGGACCATGGCGAGACCGACGAAATCGTGAAGAAGAAGGCCGCGGCCGCGCATCGCGCCGGGCTAATCTCCATCATCTGCATCGGCGAGACCATTGACGAGCGCAAGGCGGGCAAGACGCTTCAGGTGCTCTCCACCCAGATCGCGGGTTCGGTGCCCGAGGGTGCGAACGCAGCCAACACGGTGATCGCCTACGAGCCAGTGTGGGCCATCGGCACCGGCCTTACCCCCACCACGGACGAGGTGGCGGAAGCCCATGCCCACATCCGCAAGGAGCTGGCGGCGAAGATGGGCGGCGAGGAAGAGGCTTTGAGAGTGCGCATTCAGTATGGCGGCTCGGTGAAACCCAACAACGCGAAGGAACTTATGAGCGTGCCGAACGTGGATGGCGCGCTGGTGGGCGGCGCCTCGCTGAAGGCGGACGACTTCTTCGGCATCATCGAGGCCTACCTGTAAGGCACCATCCCGCTCCTCACCATCCCGCTTGCCTGGCCAGCCTCATGCCATCATGACCGGGAGGTTGGCGGAAGCGCCGGGTGGTGGGTGGAAAACGCTTCAGCGCAAGAATCCAGAGCGGGGAGGGCCGGTTGGACGCTCCTTCAGGACTCCGCTCCACTTGCCTGCGGGGCGCAATGGCGCTACGGAAGGCATGGAACCAGGCTCGTCATGCCGGTGATGAGCCTGAATCTCGTGCCGCAGGCCCAGGTGCCGGCGGGGCTGGAGCAAAAGCGGCGGAACAGGAGAAGGCATCGTCATGGAAGCGGTATTGCTGGCCATTCATCTCATCGTGACGCTGGCGCTCATCGGCGTCATTCTGTTGCAGCGCTCTGAGGGCGGGGCGCTGGGCATCGGCGGATCGGGCGGCGGCAACCTGTTTTCCGCCCGGGGCGCGGCCAACGCGCTCACCCGCGCCACCGCCGCGCTGGCCACGGTGTTCTTCATCACCTCCATCGCGCTTACCATTCTTTCCGTGCGCTCCAACAAGCCGAAATCGGTGTTCGACGCCGCCCCGGCGCAAACGCAGCAACAGCCCGGCGCGCCCGTGCTGCCGAAACTGCCCGGCGGCAAGGCCACGCCGGAGCTGCCCACCGCCCCGACGAAGTGAGGCGGGGGGCGGCCCATTTTTTCAGGGCTGCGGCGGTTGCGGTGCGGCTCGTTTCCAGGAGGTGAAAGATCGCGGCGGGGCGTTCCGATTGTGGAATGCCCCGTGTGCGTTTCTTGCGCGCGGGGATAATTCGGCCTAACACACGCACACGGATCTCAAGGCTTTCCATATCGGGGAACAGGTCATCATGTCTCGCAATACCCATGCCGGTTTCTTCTCCCGTCCGCTCGCCGGCGCGGACGCGGAAGTCATGAACGCCATCGCCCGCGAACTGCAGCGCCAGCAGCACGAGATCGAGCTTATCGCATCGGAGAACATCGTCTCGCGCGCGGTGATGCAGGCGCAGGGCTCGGTCATGACCAACAAGTATGCCGAGGGCTACCCGCACCGGCGTTATTACGGCGGCTGCCAGTATGTGGATATCGCCGAGGAGCTGGCGATAGAGCGGGCGAAGGCGCTGTTCGGCGCTCAGTTCGTCAACGTGCAGCCGCATTCCGGCGCGCAGGCAAACCAGACAGTGTTCCTGGCCCTGTTGCAGCCGGGCGATACCTTCATGGGCATGGATCTTTCCGCCGGCGGCCATCTCACCCACGGGGCGAAGGTGAGCATGTCGGGGAAGTGGTTCAACGCCATCACCTACGGCCTGCACCCGGAGACGGAGCGCATCGACTATGACCGGGTGGCCGCGCTGGCGCGCGAGCACAGGCCGAAGCTCATCATCGCCGGTGGTTCGGCCTATCCGCGGGTGATCGACTTCGCGCGCTTCCGCGAAATCGCCGACGAGGTGGGCGCCATCCTGATGGTGGACATGGCGCACTTCGCGGGCCTCGTGGCCGGTGGCGCGCACCCCAACCCGCTCGAATACGCCCACGTGGTCACCACCACCACCCACAAGACATTGCGCGGCCCGCGCGGCGGCATGGTACTGACCAACGACGAGGCGCTGGCGAAGAAGATCAACTCCGCGCTGTTCCCCGGCCTTCAGGGCGGGCCGCTGATGCACGTCATCGCCGCGAAGGCGGTGGCCTTCGGCGAGGCGCTGCGCCCGGAATTCGCCGCATACGCCGCGCAGGTGGTAGAAAACGCGAAGGTGCTGGGCGAGACGCTCAAAAGTGGCGGGCTTCGCATCATCACCGACGGCACGGACACGCACCTGTTGCTCATCGACCTGAGGCCGCTCAAGCTGACGGGCAAGGCGGCGGAAGCCGCGCTTGGCCGGGCCAACATCACCTGCAACAAGAACGCCATTCCCAACGATCCGGAAAAGCCCTTCGTGACGTCGGGCATCCGCCTGGGCGCGCCGGCGGCCACCACGCGCGGCTTCGGCGCAGAGGAGTTCCGCCGCACGGGCGAGCTGATTCTCAAGGTGCTGCGCGGACTTGCGGAAAACGGCGAGGAGGGCAACGCGGACGTGGAGGAAGAGGTGAAGCGCGAGGTCATCGAGCTGACCGGGCGCTTTCCCATCTACGACCTTCCGTCCTGCTAGGGCCTTTGCGGGCCAATGGCCGAGGATTTCACATTCACGCTCAAGGCCACCGACGGCAAGGCGCGGCTGGGCGAAATTTCGCTGCCGCGCGGGCACATCCGCACGCCCGCCTTCATGCCCGTGGGCACCGCCGGCACGGTGAAGGGCATCTGGCCGCATGACGTGCGCGCCGCCGGGGCCGACATCATCCTCGGCAACACCTATCACCTCATGCTGCGGCCGGGTGCGGAGCGCATCCACGAGCTGTTCGGTTCCTTGCACGCCTTCATGCGCTGGGACGGGCCGATATTGACCGATTCGGGCGGGTTTCAGGTCATGTCGCTCTCATCCTTGCGCAAGGTGACGGAGGAGGGCGTGTGCTTTCGCTCGCATCTCGACGGCTCGGAACATTTTCTCTCGCCGGAGCGGGCCATGGAAATCCAGGCGCTGCTGGATTCCGACATCCGCATGCAATTGGACGAGGTCGTCTCGCTGCCCGCCACGGTGAAGGAGCAGGCCGAGGCCATGCGCCGTTCCTTGCGCTGGGCGGCGCGCTGCAAGGAGGCTTTTGGCGACACGAAGGGCAGGGCCATCTTCGGCATCGTGCAGGGGGGCGTGGAACCGCATTTGCGCGAGGAATCGGTGAAGGGGCTGCTGGAGATCGGCTTTCATGGCTATGCCATCGGCGGGCTGGCGGTGGGCGAGGGGCAGGAGCTGATGCTGAAGTTCACCGGGTTCACCGCCGACCTGCTGCCCGCGGACAAGCCGCGGTATCTCATGGGCGTGGGCACGCCGGAGGACATCCTGGAAGCGGTGGCGCGCGGCGTTGACATGTTCGACTGCGTGATGCCCACCCGCGCCGGGCGGCACGGACAGGCCTTTACCCGCTTCGGCAAGCTGAACCTGCGCAATGCGCGCTTTCGCGACGATACCCGTCCGCTGGACCCCGGCAACCCGCACCCGGCGCTGGGCGAATACAGCCGCGCCTACCTTCATCATCTCGTGAAGGCGGGCGAATTGTTGGGGCAGATGATCCTGTCGCTGGCCAACGTGGCCTATTACCAGCAGCTCATGGCCGGCATCCGCGAGGCCATCGCGCAGAGTCGGTTCGAGGAATTTCGGGAAGAGACAAAACGCCAGTGGCGCGCAGGGCCGCCGGAATGACGGGCAATCGCCCCCGCCCAACCCCCAAGTTGTCAAAAAACAAGGGCTTGGGCGGGGAGCGGGGCGGCTTGCGCCGGTCATCCTTCATGCATATTGGTATGACATTTTCTTCCGGTGGAAGAAAAAGGGCCTTCCGGCATCTGCGGAAGGCCCGATGTTTGTTTCCTGGCCGCGGTCTTGTATCGGTCGGCCTCAGCCGGCGTTGTTCCACGGATCGTTTTCCGGCTTCCACTTGATGGAGCAGCCCATGCTGGGCACCTGTTCCTCGGGTCCCTTGCCGGTCTCGGCCACCTGCAGCATGGCCTCGAACAGCTCGCGGCGGGCGTTGGGCACGGGCTCCTTCTTCGATTCGTCCAGCCGGCCGCGGTATTGAAGCTCGCGGTTGGCGTTGAAGCCGAAAAAGTCCGGCGTGCACACCGCGCCGTAGGCCTTCGCCACCTCCTGCGTCTCGTCGTAGAGGTAGGGGAAGGGAAAGCCGTGTTCCTCGGCGAATTTCTTCATGTTCTCGAAGGAATCCTCGGGCCGGTAGTTGGCGTCGTTCGAAGAGATGGCCACGAAACCGATGCCGTGTTCCATGAGCTCCTTCGCGTCGCGCACGATGCGGTCGATGATGGCCTTCACATAAGGACAGTGGTTGCAGATGAAGACCACCACCGTGCCCTTTTCGCCGGCGATGTCATCGAAGGTGTAGGTTCTGCCGTCCACGCCGGGCAGTTCGAAGTCCGGCGCCTTGAAGCCGAAATCGCAAACCGGAGCCTGTGCCGCCATGTCATGCCTCCCGTAGTGTAGCCTGTGTTGCCTTGCCGATTCCCATTTCCTGATAGGTTTTCGTGACGATGGCGGCAAGAAGAACGAGCGCCTGGCGCCATGCGCAATTCATCTGGTGGAAAACGAGGCGGGTGAAATGACGAAAACATGCGCTCAACCATGTCGAAAAAGGCCGGAAATGGCGCACTTTCTTGACTCATGTGCGTTTCGGCCTATGTTCCTGACAGGTTCATATGCGGATTCGCCGCATTTGTCCGCCCGTGGCGGACGGCAATGGGGCCGGAAGCCACACTCGCCCGCCAGAAGCCGCATCAAACTTGCTGCCAGCTGGCGTTGGGCCATGTTCCGGCCTGCATCCAGGCGGATAGGCATGCACAATTATCGAAAGACATCATGAGCGAACAGGAAAAGGTTACCGACAACCTCACGCAAGGCGCATCCACGCAGAAGACCGCAGCGGGGGCCGCCACGGAGGCGGAGGCAGCCGCCGAAGGCGACAATGCCAATGCGGCGACGAACGAGCCGGGCTTCGAGGATCTGGGCCTGAGCGAGAAAACGCTGGCGGCGGTCAGGGACGCCGGCTTTACGAAACCCACCGTGATCCAGCGCGAGGCCATTCCCCACGCATTGCAGCGCAAGGACGTGCTGGGCCTGGCGCAGACGGGCTCGGGCAAGACGGCGGCCTTCGTGCTGCCCATGCTGACGTTGCTGGAAAAGGGCAGGGCGCGGGCGCGCATGCCGCGCACGCTCATCCTGGAGCCCACGCGCGAGCTGGCCGCGCAGGTCTACGACGCCTTCCAGCAGCTGGGCAAGCACCACAAGCTGAAGGTGGCGCTGCTCATCGGTGGCGTGTCGTTCGAAGAACAGTCGCGCATCATCGACCGCGGGGCGGATGTGCTGATTGCCACGCCGGGGCGGCTGCTGGATCATTTCGAACGCGGCAAGCTGCTGCTGACGGGCGTGGAAATCCTCGTCATCGACGAGGCCGACCGCATGCTGGACATGGGTTTCATCCCCGACATCGAGCGTATCGTGAAGCTTTTGCCGTTCACCCGGCAGACGCTGTTCTTCTCCGCCACCATGCCGAAGGAAATCCAGCGGCTGGTGGACCAGTTCCTGCACCTGCCGGTGCGGGTGGAAGCGCAGCCGCCGTCCTCCACCGCCGAGAGCATCGACCAGAAGCTGGTGCTGGCGCCGGCGGATGAGGCCGCCAAGCGCGCGAAACTGCGCGAGGTCATCGACGCGCGCAAGGAGAACATCAGGAATGCCATCGTTTTCGCCAACCGCAAGAAGACCGTGGGCATCCTGCTGAAATCCATGCTCAAGCATGGCTATTCCGCCGGCGCGCTGCACGGCGACATGGATCAGTACGAGCGGCTGGAGACGCTGCAGAAGTTCCGTGACAACGAGATCACCTTTCTCATTGCCTCCGATGTGGCCGCGCGCGGGCTGGACATTCCGGAAGTGAGCCATGTGTTCAACTACGACTTGCCCACCTCGCCGGAGGATTACGTGCATCGCATCGGCCGCACGGGGCGCGCGGGGCGCAAGGGCGAGGCCGTCTCGTTGGTTACGCCGGAGGATTTTCGCATCCTGGCCGCCATTCAGAAGCTGATCGGCAAGGAAATTCCGTGGGAGGGCGAAGCGCCCTCGGAAGAGGACATCGAGCGGGTGCGGGCCAGGAAACGCGGGCGCTCCGGCCGGGGCGGAGGCCACGACAAGGAAGGCGCGCGTCGCGGCGGAAAAGGACGTGGAAGAAGCGGAGCCTTGGCGTCTTCGCGCGGCGGCGCGGAAGAGGCTGCCGCCCAGACGGGCAGGGTGCAAGCGAGGGAAGAAGGCGGAAGAAAACGTCGCCGCAAGCGCAAGGGGGCGGGCGGAACGTCGGCGCAGGCCGGTGATGCCGGCCGTGCCGAAAAAGGCGCCCAAAAAGGCGCCTCCGAAAGCCGGAGGAAGGTTTCTGGCAATGGCGATGGCGGGAAAGGGAAAAAGAGCGACAACAAGCCCGCCGCCTTTGACGAGACCAACATGCCCGCCTTTCTCGCCCGGCCGGTTGAACGGGAGTGAGGGGGCCTTGCGCCCGTGAGCTCGGGCGCATGAATTGTCCGGCTCCAGTCTCGCTCAGGCCATCGAGAAACCCTTGCTGCGGATGATGCGAGCGGCGTCCTGCGCCGGATCCCACCGCTGGCGGTGTCGCCTCATGTCACCTGTTTCGCGCCTGTGGAGGATGACCAATCCGTTTGCGGGGGATGGAATGGCCGAGGCCATTACCGCCCACGGTATCCACAACCCCATCGAAGCCCGAGCCTAGCTCGATGGTTGGAGTTGCTGGTGGGGATCTTGGGGGGCTGCACCATTACCGAGGTGCAATTTGGTGCTTTTTCATCGTTATTGCGCCCGCAGGGAAGATGCGGGAAGCAAATCCCGCCGGTTGTCCCTTTTCCCTCCGGACGGAAGCGGATATATGCCGAATGTGGACAACGTGAATTGCCGCATTCGCAGGCGCGATCGAATCGGGCATAGATTCATTTCATGACCAGATATGTTTTCATCACCGGTGGCGTGGTGTCCTCGCTGGGCAAGGGCATCGCGTCCGCGGCACTTGGTGCGCTCCTGATCGCGCGCGGCTATTCCGTGCGCCTGCGCAAGCTCGACCCCTATCTCAACGTAGATCCGGGCACCATGAGCCCGTATCAGCATGGCGAGGTGTTCGTCACCGACGACGGGGCGGAAACCGACCTCGACCTTGGCCATTACGAGCGCTTCACTGGTCGCGACGCCGTGCGTGACGACAACATCACCACCGGCAGGCTGTATCAGCAGATCATCGCCAAGGAACGCCGGGGCGACTACCTGGGCGCCACGGTGCAAGTCATCCCGCACGTGACCAACGAGATCAAGGATTTCATTCTTTCCGGCAACGAGGGCTACGACTTCGTGCTGTGCGAGATTGGCGGCACGGTGGGCGACATCGAGGCCTTGCCCTTTTTCGAGGCCATCCGCCAGCTGGGCAACGAGTTGCCGCGGGGCACCACGGCCTACATGCATCTCACGCTCGTGCCTTACATTCCGGCTGCAGGAGAGCTGAAGACCAAGCCCACGCAGCATTCGGTGAAGGAGCTGCGCAGCATCGGCATTCAGCCGGACATCCTGCTGTGCCGAGCCGACCGCGAGATACCCGAGGGCGAGCGGCGCAAGATCGCGTTGTTCTGCAACGTGCGGCCGGAGGCCGTGATCCAGGCGCTGGACGTGAAGTCCATCTACGATGTGCCCATCGCCTACCACCGCGAGGGGCTGGACAGGGAGGTGCTGCGGGCCTTCGGCATGGAGGAGGGCGCGCCGCAGCCCGACCTTTCGCGCTGGCGGGAAATCTCGGAGCGCATCCACAACCCGGAGGGCGAGGTGACCATCGCCGTGGTGGGCAAGTACACCGGGCTCATCGACGCCTACAAGTCGCTTATCGAGGCGCTCACCCATGGCGGCATCGCCAACCGGGTGAGGGTGAACATCCGCTGGATCGAGTCGGAAATCTTCGAGAAGGAAGACCCCGCGCCGTATCTGGAGGACGTGCACGGCATTCTGGTGCCCGGCGGTTTCGGCGAGCGTGGCGCGGAGGGCAAGATCATGGCGGCGAAGTTCGCGCGCGAGCATGGGGTGCCGTATTTCGGCATCTGCTTCGGCATGCAGATGGCCGTCATCGAGGCGGCGCGGCATCTCGCGGGGCTGGAGAAGGCCTGCTCCACCGAATTCGGCCCGTGCGAGGAGCCGGTGGTGGGCCTGATGACCGAGTGGATGAAGGAAGGCGAGCTGGAGCAGCGCTCCGAGAACATGGACATGGGCGGCACCATGCGGCTGGGCGCCTATGACGCGGTGCTCAAGGAAGGCTCGCGCGTTGCGGAGATTTACGGCACCACGCGCATTTCCGAGCGTCACCGGCACCGCTACGAGGTCAACATGCGCTACCGCGACGTGCTGGAGAAACATGGCCTCGTATTTTCCGGCACTTCACCTGACGGACTATTGCCGGAAGTGGTGGAATATCCCGATCATCCGTGGTTCATCGGGGTGCAGTATCATCCGGAGCTGAAGTCGCGTCCCTTCGACCCGCATCCGTTGTTTGCCTCGTTCATCGAGGCGGCGGTGCATCAGTCGCGGCTGTTCTGAGACGGCGCCCTTCGTTCTTTCGCAGAAACGGAAAAAGGCGTTTGGGCGGTAAAAAGAGGGTGCGCAGGAGAATGAGACGACAGCGGCCGCCTTCGCGAAACGGTGCGCATTGCGGACCTTGCCGTGATGGACGCATCACCCCTCGCCTGTGGTCGGGCGCCCTCATGCTCATCGTGCTGGCGGTGATGAGCGCCGCGGCAGCCCTTCACGCGCCGGCGCTGGCGCAAGAGCCCCGGCCGTCATCGGATGCGCAGCAACAAGGCGTCGATCGCGAGCCTTCCTCAAAGGCCGATGCGGATGAAGCCGCTCGGCCGGCGCCATCTGGCAATGTGCGCCTGGAAGCGGCGCTCAGCGGCACGGTGGAAGAGGCGAAGGCCGTGGCCGGACGCGTGGAGCGCCTGGCGGCCGAAGCGGACAAGACGCTGGGCCGGTTGCGGCTGCAGGTGGAACGCCCCGACGCCGATGAAAAATTGCTGCGGGAGAGCCGCTCCACGCTCAACAAGCTCAGCCTCGATCTGCTGGCCGGGCGCAAGGAGCTGGAGGCCCCCCTGGAGCATTTGCGCCAACAGCTCAAGGCGCTGGGCCCGGCGCCGAAGGCAGGGGAAACGGAAGACCCCGGCATCGCGGCCAGGCGCAAGCTGCTGCGGCAGGTTCTGCAACGGCTGGAGGCGGCCGATCGTCGCCTGGAGCTGCTGTTGCTGGAAATGCAACAACTGCACGACCGCGCCAGCGCCCGCCAGCGCAGCCTGTTCTTCTCCGAGATTCTCAAGCCCTCCCGCTCGGTGCTCAATCCTTTCCTGTGGGCGGACGGTCTGGCGCAGCTGCCGGAATACTGGACGCGGCTGCGGGTCATGGTGAACGGTTGGCTGCGGCAGGAAAAGCGCCATAGCCTCCTGGTGGCATCGGGCCTGATCTTCCTGGCGCTGGCCGCGGTCATATGGGCCTGGCGCCAATGGCGCGGCCCGTGGGAAAGAGGGCAGGCCAGCGCCGACAGGGTGCAGCGGCTGTGGCGGGCGGTGCGCGTGCCGTTGTTTGTGGCCCTGCTTACCGTGCTGTTGCTGGCCTTCCTCAAGATCGTGCTGTTCACATTGGGGACACCCTCGCCGCGCATGGAGCGGGTGCTTACCGCCATCGCCATGGGCACGTTGTATGCCGCAGTGCTCATGGCATTGGCGCGCGGCATCCTGCGTCCGCGCACTCCCCACATGCGGCTGGTGGACATCGCGCACGAAGGCGCCAACCGCGCCTACCGCTGGGCGGCGCTCCTCGCCATTCTGCACGGGCTGGACGTCATCATCATCCGCTCGGCGGAAGAGCTGTTCATGCCCGTCTCGTTCATCGAGACGTGGAGCGCCTTCATGGCCATGCTGCACGTGGTGCTGGTGTGGATGTTCATCTTCACCATTCGCCGCGCCCGCGCGCTCAGCGAGGTGGCGCCCGACACCGCCCCGAAATATTTCCTGTTCGGCTGGGTGCGCTACGTGTTCCACGTGCTGCTGCTGCTGCTGCTGGTGGTCATCGTGCTGGCGCTTCTGTTGGGATACGTGGCGCTGGCGCATTTCATCGCCCGGCAGATGGTCTTCACCGCGGCGCTGGTGGCGGCCCTGTACCTGGTCCATCACCTGGCCGATGCGCTGGTGAAGAGCGCTTTTGACCCCCACTCGCCCGTGGGGCGTTTCCTGCGCGAAAATCTGCTCATCCCGGAAGCCACCATCGCCCGTGCCGGCGTGCTGTTTTCCACCCTGGTGGACATCGCGGTGGTGCTGGTGGGGCTGCCGCTCATCCTGATGCAATGGGCGGTGCAGCTCACCGATGTCTGGGTGTGGGTGCGCCAGGGCTTCTTCGGCTTCCAGGTGGGCAACATCACCATCGAGCCGGCCAATATCCTGCTTGGCATCCTGGTCTTCTTCATTGGCCTGTTGGTGGTGCGGTTGCTGATCCTGTGGCTGGACAAGCGGGTGCTGGCCCGCTCCGACATGGACGAGGGCATTCGCAACTCCATCCTCACGGTGGCGCGCTATACCGGCATTGTGGGGGCCTTCCTGGTGGCCATCTCGGTGGCGGGCATGAATCTGGCTTCGTTCGCCCTGTTCGGCGGCGCACTGGGCATTGGCATCGGCTTTGGCCTGCAGACCATCGTCAACAATTTCGTCTCCGGCCTCATCCTGCTGGCGGAGCGGCCCATCAAGGTGGGCGACCGTATCCGCGTGGCTGGCGAAGAAGGTATCGTGAAGCGCATCCGCGTGCGCTCCACCGAGATAGAGACATTCGACCGCGTGTCCGTAATCGTGCCGAATTCGCAGCTCATTTCCGAGCCGGTGCTGAACTGGTTCCATGAAAACCGCATCGGCCGGGTGCGGGTGCCGGTGGGGGTTTCCTATGACGCCGATCCGGAACAGGTGCGCGACATCTTGCTGAAATGCGCGCGCGAACACCCGAAGGTGCTGGCCTGGCCCGATCCGTTCGTGCAATTCATGGGGTTCGGCGCCAGCTCGCTGGATTTCGAGCTACGGGCCTACATTCCCGACGCCGGGCAGCTGGGCGGGGTGGCTTCCGACCTGCATTACATGATCTTCCGCGCGCTGAAGGAAGCCGGAATCGAGATTCCGTTCCCGCAGCGGGATGTGCACGTGCGCACCCTGCCGCCAGAGCTGTTGTCCGGCAAGTCCTGATCATCTTCGGGGCACGCCCGAATGGGGAGGGTTCCGTTGCCCGTGAGGGTGTTCGGGGGTGGAGGGCGGTTCATGCCAAGATGCATAAAGCCCCATCCACATCCCCCGCCTTTGCGCAACCCGGCATCAGCCCCGTGGTGGCGCGGGCTTCGCGCGTGCCGCGGTCAGCGGGCGCATGTGGTCCAGAACACGCAGAGCATGGGGCAGGGCGGCTTGCGCCGCTTCGCGTCCGGCGGCGATGATTTTTTCTCCCTGGTCGAAATCGAAATGCCCGATATCGGGCAACAGGGGCCGAATGAGCACGTGCGGAGGCTCGCCCGCCAGCCGGGTGCGGGCGATGTGCGCCTGCATGATATCGATGGCGCCGGTCACCACGTCCACGTAGCCGGGCGATCTTTCCCGCCGCGTCATGTCCGGCAGCACCCGGCGCAGGGGCGAGGCGAGGAAGCCCGGCAGATAGTCCACCATGGCTTCCAGCGGATCCACGGTCTTCTCCGGCAGCCGGTAGCGCAGGGAAATGTCCTGGTCCAGCGCCACGGCGATGATCACATCGGCCCCCAGAGCGCGGGTGGCGGAAACCGGCACCGGATTCACCAGCCCCCCGTCTATAAGCCAGCGGTCGTCGTGGCGCACGGGGGCGATGACGCCGGGGATGGCGATGGAGGCGTGAATGGCCTTGCTCAGCTCGCCTTCGCGCAGCCATATTTCCGAGCCGTTGATCAGGTCCGTGGCCACGGCGGCGAAGGGCAGGGGCAGCTCCTCTATTTGTCCGCAAATGCCCAGCGCCTCGAGTTCACGGATGATGCCCATGCCGCTGATGATGCCGCCGCCGGAAAGGCGCAATTCGAGCGTGGAGAGAATTTCGCGCAGGGTCAGCTTCAGCACGCGCTGCTTGAGTGCCTCCAGCCGGTCCAGCGCCAGCGCCGCCCCCACCAGCGCCCCGGCGGAAGTGCCGGCGATGACGTGCGGCCTGATGCCGGCGTGCAGCAAAACTTCAAGCACGCCGATGTGCGCCCAGCCCTTTGCGCCGCCCGAGCCCAGTGCCAGGCCTATTCTTGGAACATGTGCGTCATTCACGAAATTTTGCTCTCCTTGCCGACTTGTTCCGGAACCGCCATTCTGGCCAAAAGTGTGCGCCGAGGCTACACTTCAGTGCGCAAACAACAATAGCCGGTCCATCCGCAGACGGCGGGTCGAGCCCGGATTCTCGAGGAAACGTTCAGGCAAGGGAAGCAATGGGATGATCAGCAGAAGAAACTTGTTGCATGCATTTGCGGCAACCGTTCTTGCCGGTGGTGCGGTCGCGTCGGTGGGGGCGGCGGAAAAGGCCGGGTGCACGAAAGGCGAGCTGACCGAGGATGGCCTGCACAAACAGCCGTGGTTTGTGCAGGACACCTTTTTTGACATGCGTGAAGAGCTGGCCGCAGCAAGGGAGGAGGGCAAGTTTTTTGCCGTCATCATCGAGCAGAAGGGCTGCCCTTACTGCAAGATGATGCATGAGCAGTATTTTGGCGGTATGCCGGAAATCTGTGATTTGATGCGCAAGAATTTTCGCGTCTTGCAGATCAATCTGAAGGGCAGCCAGGAAGTGACGGATTTCGACGGCACTGCCTTGCCGGAAAACGAGTGGGCAAAACGCTACATGGACAAGTACTGGACGCCCTACATCCTGTTTTTCCGTCCGGATGCCGACACCATGAAGGTGAAAAACCCCAAGGAGCGGCTCATCACGGCCATGGTTGGCTTGCCCAACCCTTTCAATTTCAAGGCCTACTTGCTGTATGTCACGGAAAGGGCCTACGAGAAGCAGGATTTCAGGAATTACCTGCGGCAGCTCTGGGGGCGGCGTGACAAAAAATGAGCGGCCCTCGGCTTCCCTGTTTCGCAAGCCCGTCTTCCTGGCCGTGGGATTTGGGAATGCGGCGACAGGGCTGATGGCAAGGTATCGGGATGCTTGTGGTGGAGAGCGGCCTGGATGAACCATTTAGGTCGTTTTTCCAAACAAGGCTGGAACAGGGGAGCATTCGGGTCAGGCCCTAGAAACGCCTTGATACGGGAGAGGGCTGCATGGATGATCGCGGCAGGCCCCAGGCGGCGTTCATGACGTTTGGCCATGGCCGGGAGGTTTTTTGCAAAAGGGCAGGGGCGTCTGCAAATCGATCAACATTGATCGGAAAGTGGTGCCGGCTGAGGGACTTGAACCCCCGACCCCCTGATTACAAATCAGGTGCTCTACCAACTGAGCTAAGCCGGCATGGCGCTCATGAGCCTCTTGGGCAAGGCGAAATCCTTCCTGGCAAGAGGAATGGAGCATCCCCGCCGTGCGAAATATCTAGAGCCATGACCGCATGCTGGCAAGTCATCGCATGTTTTGCGATGTTTTGCCATGCGCGGAAAGGAAGGGATACAGGTTTCACGCCGCGCCGGCCATGTCCTCTTCGCGCATGATGCGCGGCACGTGTTCGTTCGACGGCGCCAGACCCTGGCGCATGATGATGTCGCGGATGAACGGCACCCGCGCAGCCAGCGTAATGGCCCCGGCGCGCACCATCTGGTAGGGCAGGAAGTTGGACAGCAGTGCGGTGTTGACCACGTGAATTGCCATCTTGCGCGGGAACACGTCGCGGCGGCGGATGCGGTCGTAATCGTGCATCACCTTCTCGCCGCCCCAGTCGTCACCGAAGGCGAAGGCGTCGCCGATGAGCTCGGCGGCCAGGGCCGCGTCGCGGAATGACATGTTCAGCCCCTGCGCGCCGATGGGCGGCACCGCGTGCGCCGCCTCGCCCACCAGGATGATGCGGTCTTTCGCGAAGTCGTGCGCCACCATGGTCTGCATGGGGAAGCTCTGAAGCTCGGTGGTATTGGAGATTTTCCCCAGGTCTCCGTGGCTCTCTATCTGGATGCGCCGGGCCAGCTGCTCCGGCCTCAGGGCCATGATCTCGCGCGCCTTCTCCGGCTTCACCATCCACACCAGCGAGGAGCGGTTGCCCGGCATCGGCACGGTTGTGAACGGCCCCTGCGGCTTGTGATACTCGGTGGACATGTCGTCATGCGGCGCCGAATGGTCGAAGAAGCAGCCCAGGGCCACCTGGTCGTAATCATGCCGCAGCATGATCATGCCGGCCGAGCCGCGCACGCGCGAGTTGCGCCCGTCCGCCGCGATTATGACCGGCGCGGAAAGCTCCCCGCCCGATTCCAGCTTCAGCCGCGCGATGCGCTTGCGCTCCGGCGCCACGCCGGTGGCGGAATCGCGGATGAATTCCACGCCCAGCTCCTTCGCCTTCTCCGCCAGCGCCGGGTGGAGGTCTTCCAGGGGGATGTTCCAGCCAAACGCATCCCAGCCGGCCTCGCGCGCCTCGAACGTGACCGTCGGGGCGGTGAAGATGCCGCCCGTGTCGTCCACCAGCCTGAGCTTGCGCAAGGGATTGGAGACGGGCTTGAGCGGCTCGAACAGTTCGAGATGCTCCAGCAGTTTCACCGACGGGCGCATGAGCGCAATGGTGCGCGGGTCATGCCGTTTCTCGAACGGATCGACCGGTCCGGTGACGATGGCCGTCTTCAGGCCCTGTTCCGCGCACAGCGCCGCCGCCGCCAGCCCCGCCGGGCCTGCGCCCGCCACGATGACATCGTAGTCGCCCTGTTCCACACCGCTCATGACGCGCTCCAGTTCTTGCATCGCCGAATGGGTCACCGCTCGAGATACATCCTAGACCTTCACGGGCCGGGGGAAAAGTCCTTGACCGGTATCAGGCGCCGCGCACTTTCCCAGCGGGGCTTTTTCGTCTAGACAACACGCCAAGCATCGACATTTCATCGCGAACGAACACTCGTGAGAAGAGGGCAGACATGGCGAAGATCAAGGTGGAAAATCCCGTCGTCGAGCTCGATGGCGACGAAATGGCCCGCATCATGTGGCACATGATCAAGGAGAAGCTCATTCTCCCCTACCTGGACCTGCCCATCAAGTATTTCGACCTGTCCATAGAGAACCGGGACGCCACCAACGACCAGGTGACCGTGGACGCCGCGCTGGCCATTCGCGAATACGGCGTGGGCATCAAGTGCGCCACCATCACGCCCGACGAGGCGCGGATGAAGGAATTCGGCCTGAAGAAGATGTGGCGCTCGCCCAACGGCACCATCCGCAACATCCTGGGCGGCGTGATCTTCCGCGAGCCCATCGTCTGCCGCAACATTCCGCGCCTGGTGCCGGGCTGGACGAAGCCCATCGTGATTGGCCGTCACGCGCACGGCGACCAGTACAAGGCGCAGGACTTCCGCGTGCCGGAGGGGCCGGGCAAACTGACCATCCGCTACGAGGGCGAGGACGGCACGGTGATCGAGCGCGAAATTCACCAGTTCACGGTGCAGGATCACGGCGGCGTGGCGCTTGGCATGTTCAACACCGACAAGTCGATTTACGACTTCGCGCGGGCCTGCTTCAACTTCGCGCTGGACCGCAAGTGGCCGCTGTACATGTCCACCAAGAACACCATCCTGAAAGCCTATGATGGCCGCTTCAAGGACATCTTCCAGGAGGTGTACGAGAAGGAGTTCAAGAAGGAGTTCGACAGGCACGGCCTGACCTACGAACACCGCCTCATCGACGACATGGTGGCCGCGGCGCTGAAATGGTCGGGTGGCTTCGTCTGGGCCTGCAAGAACTACGATGGCGATGTGCAGTCCGACGTGGTGGCCCAGGGCTTCGGCTCGCTGGGACTGATGACCTCGCAGCTGCTCACGCCCGATGGCAAGATCATGGAATCGGAAGCCGCGCACGGCACCGTCACACGCCATTACCGCCTGCACCAGGAGGGCAAGGAAACCTCCACCAATTCCACCGCGTCGATCTTCGCCTGGACGCGCGGGCTGGCGCATCGTGGCAAGCTGGACGGCAACCAGGAGCTTGTCAATTTCGCCCGGACACTGGAACGGGTGGTCATCGAAACCATCGAGTCGGGCTACATGACCAAGGATCTGGCCATTCTCGTCGGCCCGGAGCAGAAGTGGCTCACCACCACCGGCTATTTGGATAAGATCGACGAGAACCTGCAAAAGGCCATGGCATAGAAAGGCGCCGCCGTGCTCAAGAGGCTTGTGCGGCGCAGGTGGCACGGGACGCCCCGGATGGCCGCGATGCATTGACGCCCGCGCTACAACTTTCTAGAAATGCGGTGTTATTGTTCCGGAAGGAAACTCCGCTTTCCAGCATCGCTCTTGATGTTCCCGGCTGGCCGGTCGTAAGGGCGTTTGGGTCGCAAGGCCAGGGGATGGCTGCTGGCACAAGGCGTGATTTGTCATCATATCAGGGGGTGATCATGTCGGAAAAGAATACGGTTACCCGTGCCACGTTGGCGGAGGCCGTGTATCGCAAGGTTGGGCTTTCACGCTCCGAATCGCGCCAGCTGGTGGGACAGGTGCTGGACCTCATAATCGACGCACTGGACAAGGATGAGGTCGTGAAGCTTTCTTCTTTCGGGACCTTCAGGATCCGCCACAAGAAGGCGCGCATTGGACGTAATCCGCGCACGAAGGAAGAGGCCATCATTACCCCCCGTCGTGTGCCCAGCTTCCGCGCCAGCCCGCACATGAAGGCCCGCATCAACGGTGACGAAAAGGAATAAGCTCTGCCGGGAGAGCTTGCGGGCTGGGCGCGTTTCGGCTGGGCGCGGTCTTCATGGCCCGGAGCGTATGCGTTTGGACACTTGATGGGGACCGGGGCGCATGAGGCCATGCCGCACAGCAAGCAGCAGGGACCGCAGAACGTATTGGCGGGCGCTTCTTCCGTGCGGCACGGCGCCCGATGGCGTGTGTTTTGCTTCATGGTCGGAAAAAAGTTACAACTTTAACGAAATGTTGCTATGAATGGCGTGGGGATGATTCGGGGGGCGAAAGCCATATGTAGCGGTTTGGCCTGAGGATTTCTTCGCGTTCTTGAGTTTCAAGGCAGGGTGTTGAGCGATTGTTGCGCAAGAATTCGCTGAGCTCGCAAGGATATTTCGGCTAGCGCGTCGGTGAGACGTTTTTTCGCTCCCTGGATGCCGAAGGCCTGCACGGTGTTGTCATTGAGTGGTTCGTGGTGCGTCTTTTCCAGGCCGGCCGCCGGAAGGAGGGGGTATGCAAAAGGCGCCAGATGCCTTCCGCACCATCAGCGAAGTGGCTGGTGAGCTGGAAGTGCCGCAACATGTCCTGCGATTCTGGGAAACACGATTCTCGCAGATCCGCCCCATGAAAAGGGCGGGAGGGCGCAGGTATTATCGTCCACAAGATGTCGATTTGCTGCGCGGCATCCGTCAGCTACTCTACGAAGAAGGCTATACCATCAAGGGGGTGCAGAAGATCCTGCGTGAACATGGCATTGCCCATGTCATCGCCATTGGCAAGGGAGAGATAGCGCCGGGACCGGCCATGGGCATCAACATGGCTGCCCTGACGCAACAACGGGCTTCTTCCGCAACCTCGGAGCCAGCCGGCGCCTCGGAAGGGGCGCCCGCGCAACCGGAACAGCGGGAAAAATCCTCCCCGGCCGCGGTATCAGCCCCCTCCGATGACGCCATGCTGGCGAATCTGCGCGAAGCGCTGGCGGAGTTGGAACGCGCTGGCCAGCTTCTCAGAAGTGTGGCCAACCTGACGGAATGAAATGCCTCTTTTCTTGCTTTTTCACGGTCCAATATCCATGATCGGGCCTGTTCGGAGCGGCTTGCCCGGCGCCGGGCGGCATTTGTTGCCTGGTTGGCGCGGATGAATCCCGGAACCTGGGCGGAGAGTTCTTCTGGTTGTGAAGGGGCCGCCCGTTGCGGTCTTCCCTTTCGGATCCCATCGGCGAGATCAAAAGAGCGTCCCCCAAATCCGGATGAGGTGGGTGCGGTAAATGTCCAGGGCGAAATTCACCGCGCCAAGAATGACCGCGATGGCGGCCAGCAGGAAGACGTTGGTTGTCATGATGGTGGAAGGCACCTTTGCGCGACGGACCTTGCGCTTGTACCAGAAGTATGACTGCACCACGATGTAAGCGAGGGCGAGAACGACCAACTGGGAGGAAATCGGTGGATCTCCCTGTCGCAAGACCTGCGAAATATCATGTATCAACTTTTCCCAAAGGTGCTGCATGGCATCCTCGATCCCTGCCGCGTGAATGCAGGATGGTCCATTTTCGCGGTTTTCTTGCGACCTTCATGGCCATACGGCCGATACCGGCGGAAAGCATGCACCGCTTGGGCGTGACGATCCTTGCAAAGGCACGGCCACCGCCTTGGGGCAGGGCCATATGTATCCCGTGGCGCCCGGCGCCATTTTCGGTGCATTTCGCCGGCTTTCGCCCCTGAAAAAAGGGATGCGGCCATTTCCCGCGGACACAGGCCCGGCGTCATTTCGCGAAAATGCCACCAGCATCGCCGTCATCCGGGGATCCACACCCTGACCCGTATCCTGTCACGGAAAGATGAAAAAGACCTGAATCCTCGCCAGCGTCAGTGTCATGGCGGGCGGAAAGCCCGCATCGCAAATGGAGCGCTCAAGGCTGGCGTGGACGGCACATGGCGGCATACTGGAACCCGTGCAGCCGCAGGGCCCATTGAAGGCCCACGATGGCGCCCTTTGACGGACGCAACAGCACCACGGTGGCGATGGTCCACAACAGCGCCCACGCCCACTGCGGCCACGCAAGGTGCACCATGTGGGCCAGCAACATCAGCAAGGCCACCAGCTGCAAGGCCACGAACGCGGCGATGGGCAGACTGATGCGGCTGGCGCGGTGGTGGTAGAGCTCTTCTCCGCAACGGGCGCATTTTTTCACCACCCGCAGACCCGACGCGTAAAGAGAGGATTCCCCGCAAGCCGGACACGCGCCACGTGCGCCCCGCAGCATGGCCGGCAACCATGGGCGGCGCAGCGCGGGGGTCAGAGGCCGGGCATGTGGTTGCCGTGGGATGTGATGAAAACCTGTCTTGCTCATTTGTCCGCCTGTTTCAGCGCTGTTGCACCGTTTGGCGCGCCAGTTTTTGCCGTATTCGCATGTCCTTCAGCCCAGCGCAAAGGCACTCCACGGGCAAAGGCTCCTGCGCCTTCCGGCTGCGATTCGCCCCCTCCTCGATTCGTCCACCATTCCCGATGCTGGTATTGAAGATTTTCGACCACAATTGGGAAAGCCCGTCATCTGACGCGCGACACAATGCCGCTCCCCCTCCGCTCTCCTTTCACCCTGGCGCAATGAGGGCATTTGCCCTTTGCCTCTGTCAGGCGGCGTGCCGCCACAAGAGCCAGATGCGGCGGCTCACCTCCGCGTTCATCACCACGGCGATCAACGCCAGCGTGAGCAGCGGCAGGTTCAGCAAAGCGCCAAGCATGACGAGAAATACCCGCACGTCCCGTCCCATGCGAAAGCGCTGTTCACGCGCCGCACCCAGCCGCTTGCGCATGAAGCCGTCGTACTTGTCCGCCGTGTAGCTGTTCACGAAGCTGCCCACTATGGCCGCGAAGCCCCACAGGATGGCCGCCGCGCCGGTGCCACCTGTGGCCACGGCGGCGCTCCACGCGTGCCAGGTGAGGCCGAACAGCAAGAAGGCGTCCGCATAGCGGTCCAGCACCGCGTCCAGCCAGGCGCCGAAGTTGCTGTGCAGGCGCTTCAGCCGCGCGATCTCGCCATCCACGCCATCGATGATGGAGGAAAGCTGCGCCAGCAACCCTCCCAGCGCCAGCGTCCACCAGCCGGGGAGGGCCATCAGCAAGGCCGCCAGCGTGGCCAGCAGGAAGGAGAAAATGGTTATCTGGTTGGGCGTGACGGGCAGATGCGCGATGCGCCGGGTGAGCCAGCGCGAGACGGGCCGATTGAGCCAGCGCGAGACGGGTCCGTCGTGCGCCTTGCCGCGTTCGGCGTTCAGCAATCGGCGCTCGGCCTCTGCCAGGGCTTCCGGCGTGTCCACGTCCAGCCAGCGCGCGCCGGAAACATCGGCCGCCAGCGCCCCGTTTTCCGTGGCCAGTCTGCGCATGGCGGCGGACAGGCTCATTTCGTCACCGTCCTCCCGCGCCCGGCGCAGAGCGTGCATCATGCCATCGGTGCACAGGAACAGGCCGGTGTCGACAGCCTGCCACTGCGGAATATCCTTGCCGATGGCACGGATGAAAAGCTCGCCTTCGCGTTCTTCCAGCCGCACCTTCGTGGCATCGGCCGGATCGAAAATGGCGGCCAGGTTGCGATCCACCGCCAGCCGCACCGCGCCCGAGGGCAAGGGCTTGCGCAGCATTTCCTCCGCCATGGCCGGGTCCAGCAGGTGATCGCACATGGCCAGCCAGAAGGAGAGCGTTTCGCCGGGGCCTTCGGAGGCCTCGCCTTGCGCATCCGCCAGCAGGGCCTCCATGGCCGCCAGCGCCGAAGCGCCGTTGCCATCGCGCCAGTCCTTTACCCGCACCGGAACGATCTCCACGCCGCGGCGCCGACCCGTTTCCAGGAAGTGGCGCTCCACTTCATCCGCGCGGTGGCCCAGCGCCACGTAAAGGCGCCGCACGCCGATGTCACGGAAGAACAGCACCGCGCGTTCGGCCAGGGTGAGCCCCAGCACCCGCGTGAGCGGCTTTGGCCGCTCCTGTGCCGCAAACAGGCGCGAGCCTTCGCCCGCGGCCAGCAGTACCGCGCGCGTGGGTGCGGGAATGCGCCCTGTTTTCCGCGGCCATTCGCTGCTCATGGGATGTTCTTTCCGGGTGGAAGACAGGGTGGGGGGTGTGGCCCTTGCCGCGGAAACGTCTCCAGGCTGAAACATCACCGACCCGTTTTTCCCTTCGCTGGTGGTTGCCATTCACAAGTGGTTCGTTTCAAAGGAACACCTTGCGCAGCCGCGCCAGAATGTCTTCCAGCAGGTCGCGGCTGGCGGCGGCGATGATGGAGCGCCGCTCCAGCAGGTTCGCGGGCGGCGGCGCCTGCTCCAGCGCCGCATCCAGCAGCATGATCACGCCGCCAGCGGCGCGCACCATGGCCGCGGCCGCCAGCCAGCTTTCGGCCGTCAGCCGTCCACGCACATCGATATGGGCATCCAGCTGCCCCCGCGCAACGGCCAGCAGGGCGGCGGAGCAGCAGCCAAGCGTGCGCACCCCCCGCGCCGTCTGCATGACCTCCGCCAGTGGCAGACCGGGCGCATGATGGTTCAGCTCCACCGAGATCATGGCCTTTTGCAGGCGCTCTACCTTGTTCACCCGCAGCGCCATGGAACCTTCGGGCCATTCGGCCCGGGCGCCCTCATGGTCCATGACGAACGTGGCGTCCGCGCCTGCCAGCGGGTGGATGAGCGCGGCGCGCACGGTGGATGCGGCCAGAGGCCCCGCCGGGGGCAGGGCAGCGGCGCAGAAATTGGACATGGCGGCGAAAGGCAGGCCACGGGCGAAGTTGTCGGATCCGTCCACCGGGTCGATGACGAGGCGCATCAATGGCGCTCCACGCCCCATGTGCTGTGGCCGCGCTTCCTCCGAAAGCAACACCAGCGGCACCTGGCGCTCGCGCAGCAGCGTCTCCATGGCCGCGTGGGCGGCAAGATCGAAGGCCCGCACGGCATCGCCCTTGGCGTTTCGCACCCGGGCGGGGTTGGTGCCGGCGGCAAGGGCGGCGCCGATGCCGACATTGGCCAGGTCGCGCAACAGGGCGAGCTCGGCGTCATCCCGATGCTTGGCGGCATAAGTGGTCACGGCGGCTCTCCCATCATCCCTTCGCATCGTCGGGCCGGTGACGTGGACGCGCATCCACCACCTGCGCCGTCACGACCCGGCAACGGCGAATTTCTTCGTTGCCCTTTTCCTTGAATATCAAAATGCATCAAGGACCACCCACCGCTCCGCGCCCCCACCCAACCCCCAAATTGTGAGAAACAAGGGGTTGGGTGGGGACGCGGGGCGGTTTCTTCGGTCAGACATTGCGCAATCTGGTATAATGGGAAACCGGGGGGAATTGAAAAGAGGCGGAAGGAACAATTCCTTCCGCCTCGCTTTCGTTTCGCGTGTGGCCGCGTCACTCGGCGGCTTCGCGCACTTCCCGCTGGCTGGGCAGGGGGAAGAAGCGCTCCCAGTCTTCGTCCGCCAGGAAGGCCTCCACCGCCTCGCGCGCGGCATCGTCGCGGATCTGCACCGGCGGCGTCTTCATGTAGTAGCTGCACGCCGGGTACACGGGGCCGCTCATGCCACGCTCCTTCGCGATGGCGGCGCAGCGCAGCGCGTCGATGACCACGCCGGCGGAGTTGGGCGAATCCTGCACCGAGAGCCTCAGCTCAAGCTCGATGGGTGCGCCGCCGAAGCCCTGGCCCTCCATGCGGATGAAGGCGATCTTGTTGTCCTTCTGCCAGGGCACGTAGTCCGACGGCCCGATGTGCACGTTTTTCGGGTCGATGGGCGCGTCCAGCTGCGAGACCACCGCGCCGGTCTTGGACTTCTTCTTCGACTTCAGCCGGTCCAGCGCCAGCATGTTCAGGAAATCCGTGTTGCCACCCGTGTTGAGCTGATAGGTGCGCTCAAGCGCGTAGCCACGGTCGGCGAACAGGCGCGTGAGCAACCGATGCACGATGGTGGCGCCCACCTGGCTCTTGATGTCGTCACCCACGATGGGCACGCCCGCTGCGCGGAACCTCTCCGCCCATTCCGGATCGGAGGCGATGAACACCGGCACCGCGTTCACGAAGGCCACGCCCGCCTTCAGCGCCGCTTCCGCGTAGTGCCGCACCGCCTGCTCGGAACCCACGGGCAGGTAACACACCAGCACGTCCGCACCCGACTTCTTCAGCTCTTCGACCACGTCCACGGGTTCGGCGTCGGCCACGCGGAAGGCCACGTCCTCGTCATAGTCGGCCATGTGCGGCGCCACGCCGTCCAGCACCGGACCCATCTTCACCGTCACACCGGTCTCGGGGATTTCCGGCTGGAACACCATGGTGTTGTTGGGCTTGGCGAAGATGGCCTTTTCCAGAGGCTGCCCCACCTTGCGTTTGTCCACGTCGAATGCGGCCACCCATTCGATATCCCACGGCTTGTAACCTGCCATGTCCGGGTGCATCAGGCCGGTGGAGCCATCATATCCATTGCGACGATAGTATTCGACACCCTGCACAAGAGAACTTGCGCAATTGCCCACACCTGCAATGGCAACCCTGATCTTTTTCGCCATCTTTCTCCTCTCCATCGTTGATGCTCACAACAATCCTCTTTCCAGCCCCCAGCTGCCGGGCTGGCGAAAACGTTGCAATCATCGGCAACGGAAAGAAGCGCCAACGGCTGAAAACGAATCGCCTTGCCTTACTCGCGAACGAGTGGATTCAGCCTGCGGCAATCATTGATTTATGCATGCGAGGACCTGTCTTCAACCCCGGTGGGTTTCGCCTTTCGGGGTGATTAGAGACAGAGCGGGAGAAAACGAAAGAACACGGAAAAAGCCCCGCCGGGGAGGGCGCCGGCGGGGCGGCAGCCGTCGATTTGAGGAGGGGAAGGGGAGGGAGCGACGGCTGTGGAAAGATCGCGTTCGGTCGGCCACGCGCAATTGCGCGTGGCCGGTCGTGCATGATTGCGGAGCCTCAGGCGTTGGCCTTCTTGGTCACGAAGTACCAGTCCTTCACCTCCGCACCTTCCATCTGGAAGCGCTTTTCGGCCTCCTCGACGGTCGCCGGCGGCGGCACGATCACCGGATCGCCCGGCTGCCAGCCTTCCGGTGTGGCCACGCCATACTTGTCGGTGGTCTGCAGCGCCTTCACCAACCGCAGGATCTCGTCGATGGAGCGGCCGTTGGTCAGCGGGTAATAGACCATGGCGCGCAGGATGCCTTCCGGATCGATCACGAACACCGCGCGCACCGCGTGGGTGTCATCGGCGCCGGGATGCACCATGCCGTACTTCTTCGCCACATCCATCTTCAGGTCGGCGATGATGGGGAAGGGGATCTCGACGCCGAATTTCTCCTTGATGTTGCGCACCCAGGCGATGTGCGAGTAGTTCGAGTCGATGGACAGGCCCAGAAGCTCGGTGTCGATGGCCTTGAAGTCATCGGCCCGCTTGGCGAAGGCGATGAACTCGGTGGTGCACACGGGCGTGAAGTCCGCCGGGTGCGAGAACAGCACCAGCCACTTGCCCCGATAGTCGGACAGCGACTTGACGCCATGCGTGGTTTGCGCGGTGAATTCCGGCGCCGGCTCGTTCAGGCGCGGAAAACCGACGATCTCCTCGGTCTGGACGGTTTCGTTGATCTCGGTCATGGCTTGGCTCCTTCTTTCTTTCTTTTTCACGATGCAACTCGTTGTCGGTTCGTGTCCGGGTCCTGATGAGGCGAGACGCAAGGAATGCAGCCGGGTGCGCCTCACCATCTGTTGTTAGAATAATTCTAGATTGCGTTTTGTAAAGGCATTTTTTGCATGGCTGCTATGGACAGATTGTCGCATTTGCGTGAATCTCCCTTCTCTCGTCCGGTTGGTTTCCCGTGTCCGGGGTTCCACAAGGCTGCCTTTATTGGATATAGTTAGTGACGATCGAGGGGGTAACCAACAAGGGACATCGAAAGGCTCCATGCGCCGGACGCAGGTGTGGCGGTTCCGGTGGTTGGCTTTGGTGCAGTCTGCGGAGAGTGGCAATGATGAAAAAGAAACTGTTGCTGTCGTACGTGGCATGCGTGGGCATGGCGTGCACGCTGGCGTCCAACCCGGTGCTGGCGGCGGACGTGGAAGCGCTGAAAGGCGAGGCGAAACAGATCATCCAGGGATTTTTCAAGGAGTTGAAGGGTGAACTGGTTTCCGCCATGAAGGCCGGCGGGCCGGTGAACGCGGTGGAGGTGTGCCACAAGAAGGCGCAGGAAATCACCGCGAAGCACAACCGGAAGGGCTGGAAGGTAGGACGCACCGCGCTGAAGCTGCGCAACCCCAAGAATGCTCCGGACGCCTGGGAAAAGGCGGTGCTGGAGGAGTTCGAGAAGAAGATCGCCGAAGGCGCCGATCCGAAGACGCTGGCCAAGGCCGCGGTGGTGGAGATGGATGGCAAGAAGGTCTTTCGCTTCATGAAGGCCATTCCGGTGGGCAAGCCCTGTCTGAACTGCCATGGCGAAAAGGTGAAGGAGGAGGTGCTGGCCGTCATCAGGAAGCATTATCCGGAAGACAAGGCGACCGGCTTCAAGCTGGGCCAGCTGCGCGGGGCGTTCACGCTTTCCAAGCCGCTGAACTGAGCGGGTGGGAGGCAGGGGCGAGTTCCCTGCGAAATCCAGCATGTGAAATCCCGTCCCGCGCATCGTGCGGGGCGGGTGTGTGCGGTGGTAATTGTGCTGAAATGTCTAGTCAGGATTGATGAATCGCGCGGCGCCGGTGATGTGTGCGGCTTGCGCAGGGTTCAGCGCCATTCGTGAATTCTGACCGGGACGCAGGCCATCAACCCTCCCGCCTCGCGAATTGCGGAGGCAAGGTTCGATACGTGACTTTCATGCCAAGCATTGCGGAACTGCTCCAACAGCGCAACGCCTTTCTGAAGGGCTGCAGCGGCGACGAAGTGGAAACGCTCGCCCGCGCCGACCTGCTGCGTCTCATTGGCGACAACTACCGTCTGTTCGAAGGAGTGCGCAATGCCTTGCTCAACGGTCCGGGGATGCAGCCCTTTTCCCCGGAAGGGAGGGAGTTCGACGCGCGCTTGATAGAGGGGCTGCGCAAGGCCGGTTTTGTGGAACAGGTCGGGGGATTGTGGCGACCCACCGGTGCGCTGGCGCGGCGTTTTCTCTCCGGTGGCTGGCTGGAAGAGCTGGCGTGGCTGGCCGGCATGCACGCGGGGGCGGACGAAGGCATCTATTCCCAGTGCGTGCGTTGGGAGGTGCGCGGATACCGGGGGGAAAACGAAATCGACGTCATCCTGCGCAAGGGAACGCGGCTGGCCTTCATATCGTGCAAGGCCCTGCAGTCGGATTTCGACAGCACCAACCGCAAATTGCGCAACCGCCTGATGGACGCCCTGCACGAGGCCGACAACCTGGGGGACCATTTCGGCCGGGAAGGCGACAGGGTGGGGGTGCTGGTCACCTCGGACCTGCATGACGAAGAGCAGGGTGACCGCCCCCGTTACCAGGCGCTCATGGGCAAGGCGGCGGTGTTTGACGTGCGCATCATTCCGCTGGAAGAGCTGGAATGGCCGGATCTGGTTGCCGCCATGCGTGAACTCCTGGAGGACTGACTGCGGTTCTTTCCAGGGTCCTTTCGGGGTCCTTTCGGGGGTCCGGCATCGCCGCGAGGCAGGGCATTGCCTCGTTCACTCCGCCTGTTGTCGGAGTGGAAGATGCCTTCCTTCGGTTTCCCGCAGTATCGTTCGCAATGCCTCTCCCACGTCCCTGACCACGTGCCGCGCCAGGGGCGCAAGGTCGGCATGACCGGATGTGCCGGAAAGCACGCCGATGAAGGCCTTGCAGCCGGCTCGCCGGGCCATTTCGCCATCATGCACGTTGTCGCCGATCATCACCATGCCTTCCGGTGGCAGAGCCAGCCGCTGCGCGGCATG
>JALVSR010000138.1 GCA_027024225.1 Hyphomicrobiales bacterium
GGGCGCGGGGCGGTGGGTGGTTCTTTATCCATTCTGGTATCAGAGGTTCTGGTATCAGAGGGAAAAACCCGGAGGCAGCGGCAGATCGCCGGTGGCCTCCTTCATTTTTTCCGCGATCATTTCCTCCATGCGCTGCTTGGCCTGATTCACCGCCGCCACGACGAGATCTTCCACGATCTCCCTTTCCTCCGGCTTGAGCAGCGATTCGTCTATCTGCACGTCCTTCACCTCGCCCTAGCCGGACATGACCACGCGCACCATGCCGCCGCCGGCCTCGCCGGTCACTTGCGCGTTTTCCAGCTCTTCCTGCATCTGGCGCATGCGCGCCTGCATCTGTTGCATCTGTTGCATCAATTCGCCGATGTTCTTCATGGCTTCAGTCCGCCTCCTCGTCTTGCTCGTCACCGGAGAGAACGTCATCCGCAACAGATGATCCCGCCGGGGTCACGTTCAGAATGCGCGCTTGCGGAAAATGCCTCAGGACTTCCTTCACCGCCGGGTCTTCCTGCGCCCGACGCAACAGGTCGTCGCGCCGGGCGTGGTCCTGCTCGGCCAGGGTCGGCGCCTCCACCCCGTCCTCGCGCAACACCACCCAGGGCATGCCCGTCCATTGCTGCAACCGCGCCGCCAGCTGGCGCGGCAGATCCGCCGGTGCGCCTTCCGCCAGCCCAATGCGCAGCTTGCCCGGCTCGATGGACACGGGACGCAGAAAGTTGCGGATATTCGCCGCCATGCGCAAGTCGCGTCGTTCTTCCGCCAGCGCCGCCAGCTCTCGCAGGGAGGCGGGCGCCGGCGTGGCTTGCGTGGGCGGCGCGGCCAGCTGGGCCTTCGGCGCATCCACCGGCACGCCGTCCGGTGCGGCGGAAGGCATGGCGGGGGCATTGCCGCCGGCTCGCGCACCGGCAGGCGGCGGCGCGGCACCGGAAGCGGCCGATGTCGTCGGCGCAGAAGAGGCCGCGGCGGCGCCGCCCGGAAGGGACGCCGACTGCTCCAGCCTGCGCACAAGCTCTTCCGGCGGTGGCACATCGGCCACGTGCGCCAGCCGCACCAGCACCATCTCCGCCGCCATTTGCGGGTGGGCGGCCGATTGCACCTCGGCCAGCCCCTTCAGAAGCATCTGCCAGGTGCGCGCCAGCACCGGCACGGAAAGCCGCTTCGCCAGCACCAGCCCGCGCGCGCGTTCTTCCTCGCTGATGCCGGCATCGGCGGCTTCCTCGCCCAGGATAGCCATCTTCGTCACCAGGTGGGTGAAGGCGGCAAGATCGGCCAGCACCTGATAAGGCGCCGCGCCAATGGCCGAAAGATCGGCGAAGGCTGAAAGGACGTCGGCGACTTCTCCCTTCATCAACTTCTCGAACAGGTCGATGATGCGGCCATGGTCGGCCAGGCCCAGCATCTCGCGCACGTGCTCCGCCCGCACATGCTCGCCACCATAGGCGATGGCCTGATCCAGCAGCGAAAGGGAGTCGCGCACCGAGCCTTCCGCCGCCCGGGCGATGGCGCGCAGCGCGGCCTCTTCCGCCTCCACGCCCTCGCGCTCGCACACGTTGGCCAGATGTTTCATCAGCACCTCCGCCGGCACCCGGCGCAGGTCAAAGCGCTGACAACGCGACAGGATGGTCACCGGAACCTTGCGGATCTCGGTGGTGGCGAAGATGAACTTCACATGCTCCGGCGGCTCTTCCAGCGTCTTCAGGAGAGCGTTGAAGGCCGCCTTGGAGAGCATGTGCACCTCGTCGATGATATAGACCTTGTAGCGCGCTGAAGTCGGACGGTAGGGAACCTGCTCGATGATCTCGCGAATGTTTTCCACGGACGTGTGCGAGGCGGCGTCCATCTCGATGACATCCACGTGGCGCGACTCCAGGATGGCCTGGCAATGCTCGCCGAACTCGGGCATGTGCACGGTGGGCCTGTCGGAGAGGGAATAGTTGAGCGCCCGGGCGATGAGCCGCGCGGTGGTGGTCTTGCCCACGCCGCGCACGCCGGTGAGCATGTATCCTTGCGCGATGCGGCCCGATTCGAAGGCGTTGGTGAGCGTGCGCACCAGCGCCTCCTGGCCGATCAGCTCGTCGAATGTCCGGGGGCGATACTTGCGCGCCAGCACCCGATAGCCGCCGCTCGTCCGGACGGGCTTCTCTTCGCTGGCATTGCTGGCTGGCGTTTCGGTCAAGCTGCGCCTCCGTGCGTTGAGGCGTTCGCGCGCAGCGCGTCAAAAAGGCTCTTGCCACGACAAATCAATGGGTGGAAGACCGGACAGCGACCCGTGACGAAGCGTCTCGCCTGGGCTGCTTCCTTCCGGACCTGACCCGCTGGGCGGACCGCACGTCCGCCGCCGGCCTTCCGGTCTTCTATATCGGACGTAAGGCCGCCGGATGCAAGGGCAATTTGTTCGCTTGCCGGCAGCACCTTTTGCGGGGGTGTGCACAACTTGTGAAAAGTCCGTGTATATCAGCGCTTCTGTTCCATTCATGTTCTTGACTTGTATCTGCCAGTTCTCTTATGCTGCACAGCATCAGGCAGGGATTTCCATACGGCGGGGAGTCATGGTCGCACGTGCGCAAACGGTGGCATTCAACGGCATGGAGGCCGCTCTTGTCGATGTGCAGGTGCTCATCAGCTCCGGCATGGCGGCCTTTTCCATCGTCGGCCTGCCGGACAAGGCGGTGGCGGAAAGCCGCGAACGCATCCGCGCCGCACTGCAGGCGGTGGGGCTGGCCCTGCCGGCAAAGCGCATCACGGTGAACCTTTCGCCCGCCGACCTGCCAAAGGAGGGCAGTCATTACGACCTGCCGATCGCACTGGCGCTGCTTGCAGCCATGGGCGCTCTGCCCCGGGAATTCCTCTCGCGCCATCTCGTGATGGGAGAGTTGTCGCTGGATGGCGGCATCAGCCCGGTGCTGGGAGTGTTGCCCGCCGCCATGCGCGCCTTGCAGGCCGAACGCGGCATCGTCTGTCCGGCGGCAAATGGCGGCGAGGCGGCCTGGGCGGGCGAGGAGCTGGAAATCGTGGCCGCAGCTTCGCTGGTGCAGGTGGTCAACCATGCCCGCGGCATGCACCCGCTCCCGCGCCCTCGGCCGAGCGTGGTTGCGGCCGCGGGTGAACGACCGGACCTGCGTGATGTACGCGGACAGGAGAGCGCCAAGCGCGCGCTGGAAGTGGCCGCCGCCGGCGGGCATCACATGCTGATGAACGGACCGCCGGGCGCGGGCAAATCCATGCTGGCGGCGCGCCTGCCTTCCATTTTGCCGTCCATGACGCCGCGAGAGATGCTGGAAACCTCCGTCATCGCCTCGCTGGCCGGCATGCTGCCAAATGGCGCGGTCATTTCCGCACGGCCCTTTCGCGCCCCCCATCACACGGCATCGCAGGTGGCGCTGGCCGGTGGCGGACACCGGGCAAAACCGGGGGAAATGTCGCTGGCGCACAATGGCGTGTTGTTCCTGGACGAGTTGCCGGAGTTTTCGCCAAGGGCGCTGGAAGTGCTGCGCCAGCCACTGGAGAACGGCCATGTGAGCATCGCCAGGGCCAATTATCACGTCACCTTTCCGGCCCGCTTCCAATTGGTGGCGGCCATGAACCCGTGCAAGTGCGGCATGGCGCTGGAACCGGGATACACCTGCCGGCGCGGCACGCGCTGTGCGGAAGACTATCAGGCCCGCATCTCCGGCCCGCTGCTGGACAGGTTCGACATCCGCATCACCGTGCCGGCGGTGAGTGTTTCCGATCTCTCGCTGCCGCCGGCGAAGGAAGGCTCGGCGGAGGTGGCCGCGCGGGTGGCCCGGGCGCGGAAGGTCCAGCAGCGCCGTTATGAACAGCTGGGGCTGGAGCACGTGCGCTGCAACGCGCGGGCGCCGGCCAGGGTGCTGGACGAGGTGGCCCGCCCGGATGGTCCGGGGCGGAAGCTGCTGGAGCAAGCGGCGGAGGCCTTGCGGCTGTCGGCACGGGGGTATCACCGGGTGCTGCGGGTGGCGCGTACGCTGGCCGACCTGGCGGGAGAAGAAAAGGTGCGCCGCCTGCACATCGCCGAGGCTCTCGCCTATCGTGGCCAAGTGTTTGGGACAGGCGCGGCCATATAGCCGTTTGGGGCGGTCCTGGATAACGAATTTGCTGTTTCACAACTCATTGAATGTCAAGCACGGCCCTGCGGGGTGCTGCAAAGCGGTTTCATGTTTGACATTCAATGAGTTATGAAAAGAACGGCAAGGAAGCGCCAATGGCGAAAAATCGCCATTGGCGCTTCTCTTGGCCCTCAAGAGTCATGCCATCCAGATACTGGGAAATTATCGTAATTTCAATGATATGAAACGATGTTGCGTGATTTGTCCAGGACAGCCCCAGCCGTTTTCCGCATGGGCGAAAGTCTCAAGGCCGGTCGCCATGAATCCGGCGCGCCAACCTGGCGAAAGGCAACGAAAAAACATGAGTTTGCGTTTTTCATGACGGTATTTTGCGCCGCTCTCTCGGGCATCGTGACAGGCCGAAAATCGACAATGGGTCCACAATGGGCACAACGGGGACGGCTTTTTACGAGATGGCGCCGGCTTCGCCATTTTCGGCCGAACCATTGTTGCGAAATCACCGGCGCGACAGCGGACAAATGAAAACGACACGGGCCATCTGGCCACAGCACCCGCACTCCATCGCCGCATGTTTCGGCATACAAGCCCAACCTCCAATATGATTGGAATAGACTGCGAATCACGCCTTCGCCTTCAACATCACCTGCAGCTTCAGGGAGCCTTATTCAGGGTGCCTCTGCCCTTCGGCCTGTCGTGCATGCCCCATCGCCATCGCGGCGAACAGGCACTACAGGCATCTCCAGGCATCCCGATGAGGAGAAGGCTTCCTTGCATCGAACCGAACACCGAAGCCTTTCGCGCACGCAGGCTTGCCCTCCGAGAACACTGGCTTTGTCGCCGCGTCTGCCCGCCGCAAGTCATTGCGCGAGGTTTTGGGACGATGTGACCCGGCCTGCCGCCTCGTTGCACACACAAGTTCACACGGTCCGAAACATGCCAGAGCACACGGAAAATCGCCCCTTACCCCAACTGCACCCCGATGTCGGAAGAAAAAACGCCCTGGCGGAGGTTGTTTCGGTCAGCCTTTGCGCAGTCTGGCGCCTGGCATGATGTCCGATGAATTCGCCGGGGTTTGCAAAGCCCGTTCAGTTCTTCGGCGAATCGTCCTTCGAAACGTGTGGACGCGGTCAGGAGGCGGCGGAAGATGCGCCATCCTGGAAGGCGGGCTTCAAGTCTGGCTCCACCAGCAAGGCAAGGGTTTCCTCGTCCACGCCCACCACGCGCACGCGCGTGCCTTCCGGCAGGTCGGGCCCCCGCACCCGCCATTGCGTATCGCCAATGCGGGCTCGGCCCACGCCGCCGGCAATGGGCTCGCTCAGCATCCCGGTGCGGCCCACCATGGCGTGCAGGCGGCGGTTCAGCGTGGGGCGCTCGGTTTCCCTGTCCAGCTCGCGCGAGAGTATCGGTCGAACGCCGAACACCATCGCCCCCGCAATCACGGCGTAAACCGCCAGTTGCCAATACCAGGGCAGGGCCGGAAACAGGGCGTCGATGACGCCCATGATGAGTGCCGCCAGCCCCAGCCAGATGAGAAATATGCCGGGGATGAGAATCTCGCCGATGAGCAGCAAAAGCCCTGCGATCCACCAGCCATAAGCATCGATCAGGCTTGTGAAATCCATGCCTCAGGCCTCCTCCCATGTACCACTGGAGCTTGAAACGGAATCGCTCTTGCCGCCACTGGCCTCTCCTCTTTTGCCGTTTTCACCCAGCGCCTCTTTTGCCAGCTCGGCGATGCCGGCGATGGAACCGATGACGCTGGAGGCCTCCACCGGCATCATCAGCACCTTCTGATTGGGCGCGCTGGCCAGCTTTTCCAGCGCCTGCACGTAATTGCTGGCGACGAAATAGTTGATGGCACGCACATCGCCTTCGGCGATGGCCTTGCTGACCATGGCGGTGGCCTTGGCTTCCGCCTCGGCCTGGCGTTCGCGCGCCTCCGCCTCCAGGAAAGCAGCCTGGCGCTCGCCCTCGGCCTTGAGAATCTGCGACTGCTTCTCGCCCTCGGCCTTGAGGATTTCGGACTGCCGCTGCCCCTCCGCCTCCAGGATAAGCGCACGCTTGTTGCGCTCGGCGATCATCTGCCGGCTCATGGCGTCCACCAGGTCCGCCGGCGGCAGGATGTCCTTGATCTCGATGCGCGTGACCTTGGTGCCCCATTGCGAGGCCGCCTCGTCCACCACCTTCAGCACCCGGGCGTTGATCTCGTCACGATTGGCCAGCAGCTCGTCCAGGTCCATGGAGCCGACCACGGTGCGGATGTTGGTCATCACCAGCGTTTCCATGGCGTATTCCAGCCGGTTGACCTCGTAGGTGGCAAGCCCCGGATCCACCACTTGGTAATAGGCCACGCCGTCCACCCGCACCAGCGCGTTGTCCTTCGTGATGGCCTCCTGCGCCGGAATCTCCAGCACCTGCTCCATCATGTTGACCTTGTTGGAGATGCGATCGAAGAACGGAATGATGATGTGCATCCCCGGCGTGAGCACGCGGGTGAACTTGCCGAAGCGCTCGACCGTGTAATTGTAGCCCTGCGGCACGATGACCACGCCCATGTAAAGGACGAGCAGCACCAGCACCGCGAAGATGATGAGGACGGTGGCGATTCCTTCCATGATCGTTTGCTCCCGGTCCGCCTGTTGATTTGCAGGGCAGCCTATCACAAGGCCGGCGGCAGGAGAAACCTTGCCAAAAAATGCTTGATTCACACCTTGCGCTGCTTTTTACTCAACGCTACTGGCGGAAAGGCGCGGTGGGGCACCGTGTTTCGCATGTCCGGCCAAGGAAAAAACGCCATATCCCGCCCAAGGGATGTGCGCATGCCTCTGGCACTGCCATCCACCCCGTCCATCCGCCCAAGGTTCGTGGCGTTCAGCCACGCCTCTGGCCTGTTCCCGCCATCCAGAGGGGCTTATCCGAGCTGACAGATCTGCCAATCGACAACAGCAGCAACAGGGAGAACAAGACCATGGATCGCCGCAAGTTCCTGAAAACCGCAGGCGTGGGCGTGGCCGCCTCGGCGCTGGCCGCGCCGGCCATCGCTTCGGGCAAGAAGCAGTTGAAGATGGTCACCTCCTGGCCGAAGAACTTCCCCGGCCTGGGCACGGCGGCGGCGCGCTTCGCCAAGCGGGTGGAAGAGGCCTCCGATGGCCGCTTCAAGATCCGCGTCTATGCCGGTGGCGAGCTGGTGCATCCGCTGAAATGCCTGGACGCGGTGCAGAGCGGCACGGCGGAGCTGTATCACTCGGCCGAATATTATTATCAGGGCAAGGACAAGGCATTCGCCTTCTTCACCGCGGTGCCCTTCGGCTTCACCGCCACGGAAATGAACGCCTGGCTTTATCATGGCGGTGCGCAGAAGCTGTGGGACGAGCTTTCCGCCGGCTTCGGGGTGAAGGCCATTCCGTGCGGCAACACCGGCGTGCAGATGGGCGGCTGGTTCCGCAAGGAGGTGAACACCATCGAGGACCTCAAGGGCCTGAAAATGCGCATGCCGGGCCTGGGCGGCGCGGTGCTGAACAAGATCGGCGCCACGGCGCTCACCCTCGCCGGCGCCGAGATCATGCCGGCGCTGCAGTCGGGCACCATCGACGCCACCGAATGGGTGGGCCCGTGGAACGATCTGGCCTTCGGCTTCTACAAGGTCACCAAGCACTATTATTATCCGGGCTTCCACGAGCCGGGCTCCACGCTGTCGGTGGGGGTGTCCAAGAAGTTCTGGGATAGCCTGTCCAAGGCCGACCAGGAGCTGTTCATCAGCTGTGCGCAGGCGGAAAACTCCTACAGCCTGGCCGAATACAACGCCAACAACGGCGCGGCGCTGCGCACGCTGGTGGAGAAGCACGGCGTGAAGCTGCATCAATTCTCCGATGAGATTTTCAAGGCCTTCGGCGAGGCCTCGAAGGAGGTGCTGGAAGAGGCCGCGGCCTCCTCTCCCATGGCCAAGAAGGTGTTCGAGAGCTTCATGAAGTTCCGCAAGGAGGTCACGGGCTGGAGCGACATTTCCGACGTGGCCTACGCTACCAAGCGCAAGCTGGCGGGCTGGTAAGCCCTGACGATGCAGGCGGGCCGGAGACAGGTGCGATCTCCGGCCCGCCATTCTTTCCATCACCGCCACAAAAGCCGGAAGCATTCCTTCGGCAACCGTTCTTCGCGGAGCATCCACCATGCAGGCACTGGTCAATCTCATCGACCGGCTGAACGAGAAAATCGGCCACGCTCTGGCGTGGGTGGCGCTCATCATGGTGCTGGTGCAGTTCACCGTGGTGGTCATGCGCTACGTGTTCGCCATCGGCAACATCGCCATGCAGGAATCCATCTGGTACATGCACGGCCTCGTGTTCATGCTGGGCGCCGGCTATACCCTGTTGCACGATGGGCATGTGCGGGTGGACGTGATCTATGGCGACGCATCGCCCCGCTACAAGGCCATGGTGGATTTCTTCGGCACGCTTGCCTTTCTGCTGCCACTGACCGCCGCCACCTGGTGGCTGAGCTGGGACTACGTGGTGAACTCCTGGCG
>JALVSR010000139.1 GCA_027024225.1 Hyphomicrobiales bacterium
GACCCGGAAGAATGGAATGTCCGCAAACTGATGATGAGCGTGGATGCGCTGGTGCGCGTGGCCGATTATTATCGCAAGGGCGTGGGCAAGAAGATCCCGCGCGATCTGAAACGCGCCTTTCTGCTCTATAACATGGCAGCCTCCTACAACCATGCCGGCGCCTTCTACGGCATGGCCATGGTGGCCTTGCAATCGAACGGCCGCATTGCGCGCAAGCGCTGGGTGGTGGGCTGGCTGAAGCGCGCCGCCATGAATGGTCATGCGCCGGCGGCGCGGCAGCTGTCCCGCCTGGCGGCCACGGGGCTGAAGGGCGTCTTCAAGGCGGATCCCGTCGCGGCGGAAGCCTGGCGCATCGTGACCTACCGTCTGGAAGGGCCACTGGTGCGCGGCAACGCGGAAGCGCTGCGCGCCGCACGCCGGCGCCTTCGACTGAGCGATGCCCAGCGGGCGCAGGCCGTGCGTCTTGCCGAACAATTCCTTGCCGCTTACCTGCGCCGGCGGCGCGCGAGCTCCGGTGCGATCCTTGCCGTAAGACCGGGAGTGCCCGCCGTTCCCACCGCATCGCGGTCAGGAGCCAGGACAAGGCCCCATTCTTCCGCTCGCGAGTGACGCCAACACGCATGAGGATAACCGCTGCGATACCACCGCGCGCGTGCACCCAAGCCCTCGGCTCTCGACAATTCTCGGGCCCATACTCCTTGAGCATGCTGGCATGAACCGATGCAGACGGGCGGGTGAACGGGTGGTGGTGCGCAAAACGCGCACGGCTCATGCCTCAAGCGCCAAACGGCTGCCGCGGTCGGTCTTTTTCACCAGCACCCTGGCCGGAATGCGCTCGCGCAGCTCCGCTACATGCGAAATGATGCCGATGAGTCGGCCCTCCGCCCGCAATTCCAGCAGGGTGTTCAAGGCCTGCTCCAGCGCCTCCGCGTCCAGTGAACCGAAGCCTTCGTCGATGAACAGGGTTTCCAGCCATATCCCGCCGGAGCGGCGCTGCACCACCTCCGCCAACCCCAGCGCCAGCGACAACGCCGCCATGAAGCTCTCCCCGCCAGAAAGTGTGCGCACCGGGCGGGCCTTGCCGGTGTGAAAGTCCATCACCTCCAGCTCCAACCCCCAGACCTTGCGCATGTCGTCGGTTTCCTCGCGCCGGCGCAGCTCGTAGCGTCCCTGGCTCATGGCCATGAGCCGCAGGCTGGCCGCGGAGAGCACCTCGTCCAGCAGGGCGGAGAGCACGAAGCGCTGCAGCGAGATCTTCCTCGTGTTGCTCCCCGAACCCGCCGCCATCTGGGCAAGGCCGTAGATGCGGTCAAAATCCGCCTGCGCGCGGGCGAGTTCCGCCACCAGTTCCTGCAGGCGCGCGCGGGCCGCGTTCAGCCGCCGCTGTTCTTCCTCCAGCTCGCCCTTGCGCTCCAGCGCCATGCTCAGCTGCGCGTGCAGCTCTTCCGCCAGCGTGCGCAATTCTGCCACTGCCGGAGGCCGCGTGGCATCCGGGGGCAGGGCGGCGGCTTCCAGCGCCTTGTGAAAGGCCTTTTCCAGCGCTTCGGCGGCCTTCTCGCGCGCGGCCTCGGCGTCCGTCAGCCGGGCGTGGGCAGCGGCCAGCGCGCGCTCGGCGTCCTCGTGCCGCTTGCGGGTCTGTTCCAGCGCGCGTTTCAGCCGCTCGTGCTCCGCTCGCGTGGCATTCAGCCGCCGCCGCACCTCTTTCACGTCGCGCAGGTCTTCGGGAAGCCGCTTGCGCAATTCCTCGACGAGGCTTTTCAGGCCGGATAGCGCCTCCGCCGTTGCTCTTTCCTTTTTCCGCAGCTCTTCCAGTTGCGCGCCCGCGGTTTGCTCGCGCTGCTGCATTTTCTTCAGCGCGTCTTCCGTCCGTGAAGCCTGCTTCGCCGCCTCTTGCGCCTCTGTCAGCGCGGCTTCGGCCTGTTGCAGGCGCGCGCGCAGCTCATCTTCCGAAAGATCGGGATGGGCGAGGGTGCGTTGCAGCGCGCTCAGCTCACCTTGCAACTGGGCAAATGCCTTTTGCGCCTCCTCGCGCGCATCGCGGGCCTGTTGCTCCAGCTTTTGCGCTTCTTCCAGCGCCGCTTCCGCCTGGGCCAGTTCCTCTTCCGTGGGCGCGTGCGCGTCATCCGCCGCGCTGGCAGGGGCGGGGTGATGGGGCGATCCGCACACGGGGCAGGGCGCGCCGGGCTTGAGGCTGCGGGTCAGCACCACGGCATGGGCATGCCGCAGGCGGCCTTGCAGGGCGCGCAGATGTTCCGCCGCCTGCGCGGCCTGCTCCCGCGCCTGTAGCAGCGCCGCCTCGCGCGCGCTCACCCTGCCTTGCCGCTTTTCCTGCGCCGCCGCCAGCTTGCGCAGCTCATCGCGCTGTTTCAGCGCCTCTCGCCATTGCCCGCACTCCTGCCGAAGCAGCTCCACTCTCGCCGCCTGCTGGCGCAAGGCATCCAGCAATGCGCGGGCCTGCGCCATTTCCTCGGCCAGGTGCTTCTGCTCCTGCTCCGCTATGCGCAATTTCTCTGCGTAATCCCGCAAGTCCCTTTCCAGCCGTTCCTTTTCGGCTGAGCGCTTGGCCAGCTGCTGGGCGTCCTTCAGCGCGGCTTCAAGCTCGGTCATGCGCCGGGCCAGCTCTTGAAGCGTATCTTCCTTCTCAAGCGCCTGTTGCAGCGCCGCAGCGCTTTCTTCGTGTGCGCGCTTTGCCTGCTCCAGGGTGTTCAGGGCCGTGGCATGAGCTTGCGCAGTTGTCGTTTCATCTTCCCGCGCCCGCAGCAGGGTGGTGGCGGCCTTCTCCTTTGCGCGTATTTTTCCGATGGTTGCGGAAATTTCCCGAATCTCTTTCTCAAGTGCCGCCGCCTGTTCCGCCAGTACCCGTTCCGCTTCCGCCGCCGGCGTGTCATCCAGCCCTTGCGCGTGCAGCAGCGCGTGCAACCGCGCCTTGACATTCTGCAGCTCTTCTCTTGTCGCGCTGGCGCGGGCTTTCAGCTCTTCCTCGATGTCGGCGTAGATCTGCGTGTCGAACAGGCGTTCGAGAATTTTCTGACGTTCCGCCGTCTCCGCCGTCAGCAGCTTGCGGAATTCGCCCTGTGGCAGCACGATGACCTGCCGGAACTGCGCCGCGCTCAGCCCCAGCAGCTCCTGCACCTTGTTGGTGACGTCCGAAACACCGCTTTCCAGCAGCTCGCCGTCGTCATCTTCCGCCAGCCCCGGCTCTCGACGCCACAACCAGGCCTTCGCCTCCTCGGTGGTGAAGCCCTCGCCGCGCTTCTTCGGACGCCGTTGCTTCGGCCGGCGGCGGATGCGGTAGCGCGCATTCCCCAACCGGAAGTCCAGCTCCACCTCCGTCAGCCGTTCCGGCGCCGCCCACTGGCTGCGCAGCTGCGCCGCCTCGCGGTCGCTGCCGGAGGCCTCGCCGTAAAGCGCGAAACAGATGGCATCCAGCAGGGTGCTCTTGCCCGCGCCGGTGGGGCCGTGGATGAGAAACAGCGGCTCGGCCTCAAGGGGCGAAAAATCCAGCGCCTCCTCGCCCGCATAGGGGCCGAAGGCGCGCATAAGCAAGCGCTCGGGCCTCATGCCGCATCCTCCCGCCGCTTGCGCCGCACCGCGCTGATGACCTCCTGCATCAGCGCGCGGGTTTCTTCATCCGGCCGTTCGCCGGTGGCGAAGGCGTGGAATTCCATGAACAGCTCCAGCGGCGAGCGCGCGGCCTTCCCCAGCAATTCACGCCGGGCCGTGTCCGCGCCGCCACCCGCAAGTTCCAGCCCCCGTGGCCGCACGGTGAGGATGTTGGGATAAAACTGGCGCAGGCGCTCCTTCGGGTCGGGCACGGGCAGGGTGTCCATGAGCTCGGCCATGATGTAGTCATCGCGCGCCGGATCGTCCTGCGCCCGGTGCAACAGGTCTTTCAGCGTGCCGGTGATGATGCGCAGGTCGCGCCTGGGCGTCAGGGGTAGAAGTTCGGTGCGTGCGTCGCCCCGCGCGTCAAGCTCCACCAGTGTCGCGGACTTTTCGTGGGTCACCTCGGCCGAAGAATATTTCAGCGGCGAGCCGGCATAGCGGATGTGCGCCGCGCCCGCCCGCTGCGCCCGGTGCAGATGCCCCAGCGCCACGTAATGAAAGCCATCGAACAGGGCGGGCGGCACGGCCTCCGCCCCGCCGATGGCAAGGGGGCGCTCGGCGGCGTCCGCCGCATCGGCCGATGTTTCCGCCCCCACTACGGTGGCGTGTGCGGCCAGCACGTCGCGCCCCCCTGGTAGCCTGGCGATATGCGCGCGGATGTTGCCCAGCAGATGGACGAACACGTCCTCATGGCTCGAGATGGCATTGTCCTTCGTCACGCTGCGCGCCTGTGCCGGCTCGGCATAGGCGAGTGGCCAGATGCGCACCGGGCCATGCTTGTCGGTCAGCGTCAGCGGTCGCGGCGTGGAGGTGAACCGGGTGTGCAGATGCACCCGCGCGGTGCGCAACAGGACGGAGCCGAACCCCAGCCGCGTGGGGCTGTCATGGTTGCCGGCGATGATGACGATGTGCGCCGTCGTTTCCGCCACCAGCCGCGCCAGGGTTTCGTCCAGCAGCTCCACCGCTTCCGGCGGGGGCAGGGCGCGGTCGTAAATATCGCCGGCTACGATGATGGCATCGGGCCGCACGTCCTTCGCCATGCTGATGAACTGCTCCAGCACGTGCGCCTGGTCGTCCGTCAGGTGCACGCCGTGCAGGATGCGCCCCAGGTGCCAGTCCGCCGTGTGCAGGATGCGCATGTTGCAACCGTCCGCCCGCAAAGCCGCTTCAACGATTCTCGTGCGGACTATAGCCCGATCCGGCGTTCGATTCAGGGGCCAATTCCCGAAATCAGTTCTCCCCGCTCCCCCTCCCCACCGCTTTGCACATGATACTTGAGGGCGGTGGGGAGGGAGAGCGGGGAGGGTCGGTTGGACACTTACTGAAGAACCCTGTGGTCGGACGGGGGAGCGGGCCGGAGCGATGCACTTCCGTGCGAAAAAAGCCCTCTCCCCCACCTGACCACCTGGCTTCGATAATTTGGGTGGTCGGATGGGGGAGCGGGCCGGAGCGACGCGCTTCGGCGCAAAAGTCTCTGCGCTTCAGCGCAAGAGATACGCCACCGGGAAAAGGATGACCCAGATGAGATCCACCATGTGCCAGAAGGCCGCGCCCGTCTCCAGGTTGTCCAGCGAATGCCAGATGGCCACCACGGCCAGGATGATGATGCCCAGCACCACGTGCAGGGCGTGAAAACCCGTGAGCAGCCAGTAAAGGGCGAAGAAGGTGTTGGTGTCGATGGTATGCCCGGCGGCCAGCTCGGCGGAGTATTCCACCCATTTCACGCCGAGGAACACCATCCCCAGCGCGATGGCCAGCGCCACGAACAGCCGCATGCGGCTGGTGTTGCCTTCCGCCTCCGCCCGCACGGCGAGCGCGGCGAATGCGCCGGAAGTGATGAGCACCATGGTGTTGATGGCGCCTGCCAGGCGGTTGAGCGTGTCTTGTGATGCGCGGAACATCTCCGGATCGCGCACGAAGGTCACCGCGAAGGCCACGAAGCCGACGCCGAAAATGAGCAGCTCGGAGATGATGAGCAGCCATATCATGGGATTGCCCGGCAGCTCGGAAAGCGGCCCCCAGCCCTTGTCCAGCGAGGCCGCCTCCGCCGTCTTGGCGGTAATTTCCGCCGCCTGGGCCGTTTTGGCCGCTTCCGCCGCGCCTTCTTCCATCCGCCCGTTCATCATGTCCCCCTTTACATGATCAGGTGCCGGTAGAGCCGGGGCAGGGCCTGCGCCAGCCGTGAGGGGCGCGAGACGATGGCGTGCCCGTGCCTGCCGAATATATGCCCGAAATATTCCCGCGCCTTGCGGTCTATGGTCACGCCGAAGACCTTCTGCCCCGCCATGCGCGCCTCGCGCACGGCCATGCGCGTGTCCTCCACCCCGTAGCGCCCTTCGTAGTGGTCGAGGTCGTTGGGCTTGCCGTCGGTGATGACCAGCAATAGCTGACGGCTGGCCGGGCGTTGCGCCAGTTGCGCCGAAGCATGGCGGATGGCCGCGCCCAGACGGGTATAGAAGCCGGGCCTGAGCGCCGCCACCCGGCGGATGATGGCCTCTCCGAACCGTTCGTCGAAGTCCATGATGGTCTGCACGAACACCCGCTCGTGCCGAATGGAAGAAAAGGAATAGATGGCGTGATCATCGCCACAGGCTTCAAGCCCCGCCGCCAGCGCCAGCAGGGTTTCGCGCGCAATATCGATGACCTGCCGCCCCTGCACCCAGCTTTCGGTGGAGCGCGAGGTGTCGAACAGCACCGCCACGGACAGGTCGCGCGACTGCGGCAGATGCTGCATCCAGATGCGCTCCGAACCCTCGCCATGAGCCTTCAGTTCGCTGATGCTGCGCACCAGCGCGTCGGCGTCCAGTTCCGTGCCGTCCAGCTGGCGGCGCAGCAGCTCGCGCTTTGGCCTGAGCGCCTCGAACTGGCGCTTCACCTGGCGGATGCGCCGGCGCATGTCGGCATCCGGCTGCCAGGTGTCGTCTTCCGCCTCCTCCGCCACGGAGGTGAGCACGCGGCAATGGTCGGGCAGGTAGGCCTGCGCCCGGTAGTCCCATTCCGGATAAGTGTGCCGGCCGGAGAGCCTTTCGCGCTCCACATCCTCCGGCGCCAGGTCCAGGTCGAAGGCAAGACGCGTTTTCGGGCGCTTTTTCACGTCCACCAGAGAGAGCTCGTCCACGTCATCGCGCGCCTTTTTCGCCTCTTCCTCGTCGGTCTCGTCGTCCACCAGGCGGGAGAGGTTCAGGAACTCGGCGATGGAAAGCAGCGCCTCGAAGCGGTGTAGGATGAGCGGATCCTTGCGCTTGGCCTTCTCGCCGCTTTCGCGTTTCGCGCGCCACTTGCGGTCGCGGTCTTCCTCTGCCGGGGCCTCTCTGCTGCCGGCCTCGGCGTCGTCGGGGCGCTGATGACGGACATCCAGCCGCCGCGGCACGGCATCGCCCCACAGCGGCACCGGCAGGAACGGGTGATAACCGCGCGGCGCGGAAAAAGTCGAAAGGTCGGCCTCCGCCATGGGAATTGCGGCAAGGCCCACTCCCCCACCCAACCACTTGCCCACCATATCGGGTGGTTGGGTGGGGGAGTGGGCCGGAACCGCATGCGTTTCAGCGCAAGAATCATTCGATGAGAAATCTGAATAGCCGTCAATTGGTGAATTTTTACTTGGTGTCCCCGACTCGACGATGGCGGCGAGAATGGGGTTGGCCGTGGTTTCTTCTTCCGGGGGCAGGGCGTCGGCGGCGCGCAGAAGGGCGCGGATGGCATCCTCCACCATTTGCTCCGTTTCCGGCAGCTTGCGTTCCGGACGGATATCGAGTGCGGCCGCGCACAGCCGCCGATAGCGCGCCTTCAGTCCCGGTGCGAAAAACAGCACCCGCCGCGACATGTGCCAGCCGAAGCGCAGCGCCGCGATATCCGCCCGCAACGGATCGGCATGGGCTTCAGGATGGGGTGGAGTGCCAGATGAAGTCCTCGCCCCCTCCCGGCCACTTGGCTCCATGATCTGGGTGGCCGGAAGGGGGCGAGGGCTGATGCCGCATTCCAGCGAAGAATCCCGTGTTTGGGCGGGGGAGCGGGCCGGCACAGCACGCGCTTCAGCGCAGGAATCCTGCGCCGAACGGCCCGAATCACCATTAATGCCCGCGGCCCATGCGGCCAGCCAGAAATACAGGTCGCGGTTCAGGTCGGGGGAGGGAAACACGTCCAGCTCTTCCGGCAGCAGCAGCGTGTCGCCGTCAAAACGCGCGCGCGGCACCTGGAAGGCCGAATGCCCCAGCCGGTGCCGCCAGCCCAGCCTTGTGTGCGAGGTTTCAAGCCCCTGCGCCTTCAGCTCCACGCCCTTTTCCCCGCCCAGCGCGCGGAAGAAGGGGCCAAGCTGACGTTGCACCGACGTGAACGTCACCACGGCCTCGGGAAAACGGGGCAGGTCGGTGGGTTTCGCGATGAGCCGGTGCCACAGCTCGCCGACGAATTCCTCCGGCTCCAGCAGTTTGCTCAGGCTGAAGGCCATGTGATGCTCGCTCCCCCGGTCAGGCTCAGCCGATGATGGCCGCCACCGCCTCGCGCAGGCCCGCCTTCACGTCCTCGTCGTCGGCCAGCGGTTCGATGAGCGCCGCCTCGATGGCCTCGCGCATGTCCATGCCGTCGGCGATGAGCTGGCCGCAATAGACGATGAGGCGGGTGGAGGCGCCTTCCTCCAGATCATGATCCTTCAGCTCGCGCAGGCGGCGGGCCAGCCGCACCAGCCCGGCGGCCTTATCCGCATCCAGCCCGGCCTCGTGCATCACCACTTCCGTTTCCACTTCCGCCGGTGGATAGTCGAAGTTGATGGCCAGGAAGCGTTGGCGGGTGGAGGGCTTCAGGTTCTTCAGTACGTTCTGGTAGCCGGGGTTGTAAGACACCACCAGCATGAAGTCGTCCGGCGCTTCCAGCTCCTCGTTGGTGCGTTCCAGCGGCAGGATGCGCCGATCGTCGGTGAGCGGGTGCAGCACTACCGTCACGTCCTTGCGCGCCTCCACAACCT
>JALVSR010000140.1 GCA_027024225.1 Hyphomicrobiales bacterium
CGCCCCAGGCCCCCTTGCCCCGGCTCGTGCCCACAGGCGTGATATTACGCCCCCAGCACCCGCAACGCCAGCCTGCGCGTGCGCGGACCGTCCAGCTCCACCATCAGCACCGATTGCCAGCGGCCCAGCGCGAGGTCGCCCTCACGCACCGCCAGCGTTTCCGAATTGCCCAGCATCATGGCGATCAGATGCGCGTGCGCGTTCTCCGGCTCATCCGGCGGGCAATCGCGCAAGTGTATGTCGTTATGCAGATATCTCGCCTCTGGCGGGGCCACGGACAAAAAGAAGGTCTCCATGTCCCGCAACAGGCGTTCCTCGTTCTCGTTCACGGTCAGCGCCACGGTGGTGTGCAGGGAGGTGATGACCACCATCCCCTCGCCGATGCCGCCGTCGCGCACCGCGGCGCGGATATCCTCCGTCACGTCGATGACCTGAAAGCGCTTCTCGGTGGCGTATTCCAGTTCGACGAAACAAGTGCGCATTCAGCTCCCCTCCGTCAGTCCATCGATGTCGACAGAACGCATCCCCTTCCGCAAGATGGCGCCTTGCCGCCGCGTGGTCAGCGCCGCCAGGAAGGGCGCATCGGCCAGCAGCACGGCGCCTTTCGGCAGGTCGGGCCACTCCCGCAGCGCCCTTTCCCTTTCCGCCGGCGCCAGCCAGTGCAGGGGCGCATCCGTTATCAGCGCCGCCAGCGCGGCGGCCAGATACCGCGGCGCGGCCAGCACCGGCGCCGACAGCACCATCGCCGGCGCCTCGCGCAGGCCGGCCCGCCCGGCAAGGGTTTCCGCCGCCGCCAACAAGGCCGCCAACGCACGTCCCTCCCCACCGGCGAACACGGTTTCCCCCGGCCGTTCGGTCCGGGTCATTTCCGTTTCCGGCCGCACCATCTGCAACATGAAAAACGCCCCCTGCCAGTGTCCGCCCAGGGTGGCCAGTTTCGTCCCCGTCTCCTCGGCCAGCGGCCGCCAGCGATCCTTTTCCGCCGGTGGACAGACGATGGCGCCCACGCCATTCGCCGCCGCGCGCTCCCGCACCAGCCGTTCTCCTTCCGCCGGCGCGGCGGCCAGCAGCATGTCATGCCCGCCCGCCACCGCCGCCAGCCACAGCACGAACTGCTCCAGCGTGTGCGACGGCGAAAGCAGCAGCGCCGAACCGTCCGACAACCCCAGTTTCCGCATCGCCCCCTGCATGCGCGCGGCCATGCGCAATAGGTCGCCGCCGGTGTGACTGTGGCGTTCCTGCAGGTCGCTCTCGTCCTCGGGCCGCTCCGGCTCGGGCAGGCGAAAGATGCGCCCTTCGCGCCGCCGCAAGGCCTCGGCCAGCTCCAACATGTTCATCGTTCCGTTCTTCGTCCCCGCGTTGATCATGTTCGTGAAATGGCCACAAAACGTCGGCAGAAGCAAATGCGCTGCATTGCGAAATTTTGAGACGCCCCCCGGCCACGGCGTGATAGGGTGAATTTGATGAGGCGAAACTGGCGCACATATCTTGCCTTTTCCGAAGAAGGACGGCTTCAACGCGCCGTGTTGCGCGCCCGGCTGGTGCTGTTTGCGCAACGTCTGTGGCGGGTGTTGCTTTGGCCCCTCATGGTTATGGGGCTGGGGCTGCTGCTGGTGGTCACCGGCATTTTGCCCGCCCTGCCCGATCTGCCGCGTCTTGTCGTGTTGCTGGCGCTGGTCGGCGCCTTCCTGTGGTTGCTCGCGCCCTCCCTGCGGCGCTTGCGCTTTCCCTCGGAAGAGGAAGGGCTGGCACGGCTGGAAGAAGTTTCGGGACTGCATCACCAGCCCCTGCGCACCCTGCGAGACGAACTGGCCATGCCCGCCGCCGGGGCGGAGGAAGACGACGCCGGCGATAGCGCCACCCTCGCCCTGTGGCAGGCCCACCGCGCCCGGATGCGCAAGCTCGTCCGCTCGCTGCGCGCCGGCTGGCCCCGCTCCGACGCCCCCTACCGCGACCCGCACGCCCTGCGCTTCGGCCTGGCGCTGGCGCTGATCGCGGCCTTCGCGCTCAACGGCCCGCGTTTCATGGATCATCTGCGCGAAAGCCTGCGCCCGCCCACCCTCGGTCTTGCCGAGCGAACGGCCTTTCTGGACGCGTGGATCGATCCGCCGGCCTTCGTGCGCAAACCTCCTCTGGTGCTGGCCACCAACGGCGAGGTCTCGCACGCCAGAGACGTGCTGAAGGTGCACCAGGGCAGCAAGCTGGAACTGCGCTTCACCGGCGCGACGGCGCCCACGGTCACCGTGCACGAGTTCAACCCCGCCACCGGCCACGTCGGCGCATTGCTGCGGCAGGAAAGGCCCGCCGCCGTGGACAGAAACAGCTGGCGGCTGCGGCTGCGGCTGCACCGGCCCGTGCAGGTGTCTCTCTCCGGCCCCGTGTCCGTCAGCTGGCGGTTTCACGTGCTGGCCGACATGGCGCCCGAGATCAGCCTGACGAAACCGCCCGCCGTCGGCCCCGGCGGTGCGCTGGTGGTGGAATGGCGGGCCAGCGACGATCATGGCGTGAAGTCTGCCCGCGCCATCATCGAATTGCACGAGCCCGCCGAAGGCATGCTGGCCTTCGACGCGCCGCGGGCGCGGCTGAAGGTGCTGCGCGCCGGCAAAAAGATCAGGGGCCGCGACCTGCTGAAGCTCATGGCCCATCCGTGGGCGGGGCTGAGGGTGCGCCTGACGCTGGAGGCCACGGACATGGCCGGCCAGACGGGGCGTTCGAAAACCCACGTGTTCGTCCTGCCCACGCGCCCCTTCAGCCAGCTCATGGCCCGCGCCATCGTCGAGCAGCGCCGCGAGCTCATCCTGCAGCCGCAAACGAAGCGTGACGTGGCCGAGGTGCTCATGGCCCTGCTGGCCTGGCCGGTGGAGATGCTTCGCTCCAGCGGCGCCTACCTGAACCTCAGGCAGGCCGCCATCGCCCTTCTGCGCGCCGAAACGGAAGAGGAGCTCAAAAGCATCGTCGAGCTGTTGTGGACGTTGGCCGAAGACATCGAGGACGGTGACCTCGCCGCCGCCAAACGCCGCCTGGAAGCCGCCCGCAAGGCACTGGAACAGGCCCTGAAGAACGGCGCCTCGGAAGAAGAAATCGCCCGCCGCATGGCCGAGCTGAAGCAGGCCCTGAACGAATATCTCAACAAACTGGCCCGGCGCCAGATGCAGAACGGACAGCCGCGCCTGAGCCACAACGGCCAGATGCGCCTGGTGCGGCCGCAAGACCTGCAACGCATGCTGGACCGCATCGAGAAACTGGCCCGCGGCGGCGCGAAGGAAGACGCGCAACGCCTGTTGTCTCAGCTGGACGAACTTCTGCAGGGGCTGCAGGCCACTCCCCGCATGTCCGGTCCACCCTCGCCGCAACAGCGCGCGCTGGAAGAAATGCAAAAGCTCATGCGCGAACAGCAGAAATTGCTGGACGAAACCTGGCGCCGCGCACAGGAGCCCGGCCAGGAGGACGGTAATGGCCAGCCGGGCCGGCGCGCCATGCCCGACCTGCAGCAACGGCAGGAGCGGCTGGCCGAGACGCTGGAGCAGATGCTGGAACAGATGCAACGCATGTTTCCGCCATCCCCAACGCCGCCTCAGTCCCCCCGGCAGGATGGACAGAACGGACAGGGCCAGCAGGATCGGCAAGGACGCCAGGCGCAACGCGACCAGCCGGGCCAGCGCCTGCCCGGCCCCGGCAACGAGCGAAACGGCAACGCCGGCCGGCCGGATGGCGGCAGCATGACCAGCAAGGCGCCGGGCGAGGCCCTGAAGAATGCCGAGCGCGCCATGCGCGGCGCGGCCCGCGACCTGGGCAAGGGTAGCCTGGCCGACGCCCTGCGCCAGCAACGCGAGGCCTTGCAGGCCCTGCGCCGCGGCGCCCGGCAGATGGCCCGCCAGATGGCGCGGCAACAGGGCCGTCAGCGCGGCGGCATGGCCTATGGCTTCATGCGCCAGCAATACGACCCGCTGGGCCGGCCCCGGCGCGGCCAGTTCATGGACTCGGGACCAGACCGGAACATCGTGCCGGATGAAAACGCCGCCGAGCGCGCCCGGCGCATCCTCGAATATCTGCGCAGGCGCTCCGAAGACGCCACCCGCCCGCCCCTGGAGCGCAACTATATCGAACGCCTGCTGAAGGACATCTATTGACGCGGTGTTCCAGCGGCGTTTCGCCCCGGACCGCGGTTGTCGGCGCGTATCGCGTGAGCTTCAATCCAGCGAGGCCAGCAGCACGCCGTGGCCGCGGCCGATGCGCAAATTCAGCGGCCCTTCAGCCACGTTGGAAACGGGGCGGCTGTGGCCGAAGGGCAGCACGTCGCCCGCCAGCGGCCAGCGCGCGCCGGAGAGATGCACATCGTGCAAATCGTCGAACCCCAGCAGCGAGAATGTGGCGCCCGCCGGCAGGTCGATGACATGCTCGCCCGGCCCCAGGCCCCAGGCCTCCTCGCGCCCGGTGCTGGCCATTGCCGATATGCCGCGCCGGGCGAGGTCGGCCAGGTGCAAAAGGTGCATCAGGGCATGATCCGAACGCGGCCCGCCCAGCGCGCCGATGAGCAGCAGCTGTTCCGCGCCTTGCTCCAGCGCGTGCTGAATGGCCAGCTGCCCGTCCGTCATGTCTTTCGCCACGGGGTGGGTCTGGCGCGGCAGGTGCTGGTGCCGTTTCAGCAATTCGGGGTGGGCGGAATCGAAGTCGCCGATGATCAGCTCCGGCTCCACGCCCAGCGCTTCAGCATGCGCCAGCCCGGCGTCCGCCGCCAGCATGCGCGCGCCTTGCAGCTGCCTGCGCAGCCGCTCGGTGGGGCGCACCTCGCCCGCCAGCAGGATTGCCCATGTTTTCCCGGTGTTCCCGCTCATGCCCCGAACATGGGCAATTTCGCGCGATACATCAATGGCAAGGCCTGCCCGTGTGCCGATGGCTCAGTCCTCGAAGGGGTCCTTCACGAGGATGGTGTCCTCGCGCTCCGGCGAGGTGGACACCAGCGTGATGGGGCACTCGATGAGCTCCTCGATGTGGCGGATGTATTTCACCGCCTGCGCCGGCAGGTCGTTCCACGAGCGCGCGCCATAGGTGCTTTCCTTCCAGCCCGGCACGGTCTCAAAGATGGGCTTCACGCGCTCCTGCGCGCCCTGCCCGGCGGGCAGGCGGTCGATGCGCTCGCCGTCCAGCTCGTAGCCGACGCAGATTTTCAGCTCGTCGAAGCCGTCCAGCACGTCCAGCTTGGTCAGCGCGATGCCGTCCATGCCGGAGTTCTTCACGGCCTGCCGCACCAGCACGGCGTCGAACCAGCCACAGCGGCGCGCGCGGCCCGTGACGGTGCCGAACTCGTGCCCACGCTCGCCGATGCGCCGGCCAATCTCGTCGTGCAGTTCCGTCGGGAACGGCCCGGCGCCGACGCGCGTGGTGTAGGCCTTGGCGATGCCCAGCACGAACTCCAGCGTGGAGGGGCCAACGCCCGAGCCGGTGGCCGCGTTGCCCGCAACCGTGTTGGAGCTGGTGACGAACGGATAGGTGCCGTGGTCGATGTCGAGGAAGGTGCCCTGCGCGCCCTCGAACAGCAGGCGCTTGCCGGCGCGCTTCTGCGCATCCAGCAGGGCCCAGACGCTGTCCATGTAGGGCAGGATGGCGTCGCGAATGCCCATCAGCTCGTCGAACAGCTTGTTGCCGTCGATCTCGTCCACGCCCAAGCCCTTGCGCAGCGGGTTGTGGTGCGCCAGCAAGCGCTCGATCTTCCTGGGCAGCGTTTCGGGGTTCTTCAGGTCATAAACGCGAATCGCGCGGCGGCCCACCTTGTCCTCATACGCCGGGCCGATGCCGCGGCCGGTGGTGCCGATCTTGCCCTTGCCGGCCAGCTGTTCGCGCAGGCCGTCCAGCTCGCGGTGCAGCGGCAGGATGAGCGTGGCGTTTTCGGCAATTCTCAGATTTTCGCGGCTGATGTCCACGCCCTGCTTCTTCAGGCCCTCGATTTCATCGGCCAGCTTCCACGGGTCGATGACCACGCCATTGCCGATGACGGCCAGCTTGCCCTTGCGCACGATGCCCGAAGGCAGCAGCGAGAGCTTGTAGGTGGTGCCATCGATGACCAGCGTGTGTCCGGCATTCGCCCCGCCCTGGAAGCGGATGACCACGTCTGCGCGCTCGGACAGCCAGTCCACGATCTTGCCCTTGCCCTCATCGCCCCACTGGGCGCCGATGACCACCACGTTCGTCATGTCTCAGCACTCCCCCCGCGCCGGCAAGCGATGGCGCGTGTTCAAGTTTTTGCAACGAAAGGCGCTGAAGGCAGGGGGGCGCCTTCAGCGCTTTTTATCGCATTTAGCACGGATTGCCGTCAGAACTCCAGTGCGGAGGCCCACTTCACCTGTGGCAGGGCCTTCACCTTCTCAAGCACACTGGCGGGCACCGGTTCGTCCACCTCCACAAGCGCCACGGCCTCGCCCCCCGGTTCGGTGCGGCCCAGGTTGAAGGCGGCGATGTTCATGTTCTCCTCGCCCAAAATGGTGCCCAGCGCGCCAAGGAAGCCGGGTCGGTCCTCGTTGATCACATAGAGCATGTACTTGCCGAACTCGGCCTCCATGTTGATGCCCTTCACCTGGATGATGCGCGGCTTGCCGTCGGCGAACACGGTGCCGGCCACGGTGCGCTTGGAGTTTTCCGTGGCCACCTCCAGCCGGATGTAACCCTCGTAAACGCCGCGCTGTGTCTGGCGCACCTCGTTGATGGTCATGCCGCGCTCCTTCGCCACCACGGGGGCGGAAACCATGTTGATGTCCTCGCCCAGCGTGGGGCGCAGCAGCCCCGCCAGCAGTGCGGAGGACAGCGCGCCGATGTTCAGCTCGCCCACGTTGCCGGCATATTCGATGGTCACGTCCTCGATGGCCGAGCCGATGATCTGGCCGATGAACAGCCCCAGTTTCTCGGCCAGCTCGATGTAGGGCTTGAGCACCGGCGCTTCTTCCGCCGTGATGGAGGGCATGTTGAGCGCGTTGGACACCGCGCCGGTGAGCAGGTAGTCGGCGATCTGCTCGGCGATCTGCACCGCCACGTTTTCCTGCGCCTCGGTGGTGGAAGCCCCCAGATGCGGGGTGCAGATGACCTCTTCCAGCTCGAATAGCGGATTGTCGCGCGCCGGCTCTTCCTCGAACACGTCCAGCGCCGCGCCCGCGATATGACCGGACCTGATGGCCTCATACAGGTCCGGCTCCACGATGAGCCCGCCGCGGGCGCAGTTGATGACGCGCGCGCCCTTCTTCATCTTCGAAAGCGCCTTGGCGTCGATGATGTGCTTCGTCTTGTCGGTGAGCGGCGTGTGCAGCGAGAGGAAATCGGCCCGCGCGAGCAGCTCGTCGAAGTCCACCTTTTCCACGCCCAGCTCCTTCGCCCGTTCTTCCGTCAGGTAGGGGTCATAGGCGATCACGCGCATTTGCAACCCTTGCGCGCGCTCGGCGACGATGGAGCCGATGTTGCCGCAGCCGATCAGCCCCAGCGTCTTGCGATAGACCTCCACGCCCATGAACCTGTTCTTTTCCCACTTGCCGGCCTTGGTGCTCTCGTTGGCCTGCGGAATCTTGCGCGCGAGCGAGAGCATCATGGCGATGGCGTGCTCGGCCGTGGTCACGGCGTTGCCCAAGGGCGTGTTCATGACGATGATGCCGCGCGCGGTGGCCGCCGGCACGTCGATGTTGTCAACGCCGATGCCGGCCCGCCCGATCACTTTCAGGTTTTTCGCCGCCTCGATGACCTTGGCCGTGACCTTGGTGGCGGAGCGCACCGCCAGCCCGTCGAACTCGGGAATGCGCTTCAGCAGCGCTTCCTTGTCCTTGCCCAGCTCCGGCTCGTAGGCGACGTCGATGCCGCGCGCCTCGAGAATTTTCACCGCCGTCTCGGACAGCTTGTCGGAAATGAGAACCTTTGGCGCCATTTGGCTGCCTCCTTCCTGTAACTTGCCGATTGTTCCGTGCCTGATGAACGAGTCGTGGAAAGAACTTCGGCGGAGCCTCGTGTGCTCCGCCGTGTTCGTGGTGTTCCGTGCTCAGCCGGTCAGCTCCGCCCGCGCCGTGGCGTAGGCCCAGTCCAGCCAGGGCAACAGGGCCTCGATGTCGTCCTTTTCCACCGTGCCGCCACACCAGATGCGAAAGCCCGGAGGCGCGGTGCGGTAGGCGGAAAGGTCATAGCCCGCGCCTTCTTCCGCCAGCAGCTGAAGCATGCGCTTAGGCAGGGCGGCAGCCTGCTCTTCCGTCAGGCCCTCCTTGCCCTTCTCGGACAGGCGCATGCACACGGAGGTGTTGGAGCGAATGGCCGGGTCGGACACGAGGTTTTCCACCCAGTCGGTCTGCGCCTCCCAGTCCCACACGGTCTGCGCGTTCTCGTTGGCCTTGGCGATCAGCGCCGGCAGGCCGCCCAGCTGCTTCGCCCAGTTGAGCGCCACGATGTGATCCTCGATGGCCATGAGCGAGACGGTGTTGATGGTCATGCCCTCGAAGATTTCGCGGATGAGCTTGCCGCCCTTGGTGAGGCGGAACAGCTTCGGCATCGGCCAGGAGGGCGTGTGGCTCTCCAGCCGCTCAACGGCGCGCGGCGAGA
>JALVSR010000141.1 GCA_027024225.1 Hyphomicrobiales bacterium
CGCCAGTGGGACGAACTGTAGGGACACCTCCCGGGTCGCGCCGTGCCGGCGGGGAATCCGCCGGAGAGAGCCACTCGCCGGATCGAGGAGCGTCACCATGTCGAACCAGCCCCCCACGGCCACCAGCCCTGCCTGAAGGCGGAGATGGCATAGGCAATCAGCGGCAGGCCGGCCTCTTCCAGCCCGCGCATGCTCAGGTAAACGCCCACCGCCACCAGGACGGCCAGCAGCGCCAGGCGCAATCCGTCGCGAATGGCCTGCGCCACCCGCCCCGGCGATGCCCGCGTGAACCACCGCACCAGCAGCACCAGTGCCAGTAGCAGCAGAATGAAGGGCAGTATCCGTGTCATGGGCTCCGCTTATAGCAGAATGGCCGCAGGGATTAAGCCATGCAGGCACGGCCGGATTGAACGGCGGTGGGGTGGAAGCGCCACTTCATTTCCGCATCCGTTCCAGCAGCAGGCGCGCGCCCTCTTCCGCCTTCGCGCGGTTTTCCAATGCCGCCAGTCCGCCGGCGGCATATGTCGCCACCGCCCCCAGCAAGCGCTTCAGCTGCGCGGCGGAGCCCTCGTCGAAGCGACAGTGCGCGCCGCCGGTAATGCGCGCGATCTCGGCGAACGCCGCGGAAGCCGCCGGATCATGCCCCTCCTGGAACATGAACACGGGCACGCCCAAAAGCGCGATCTCGCCGGCGACATGGGCAAGTTCATCGATGTTTTCCTCGCAGGCATCGCCGATGTGCACCGCCGCCTGCACGGGGCGTTTTTCCGCCTGGTTGCGCACGTGGCGCAGCACCCGGCGGATTTGCGTATAGCCGCCGCGGCAGTCGATGCGACTCATCACGTCCGCCAGCTTTCGCGGGTCATCCACCCATTTCGAGGCCTTGCACTCGTTGAAGCCGCGGTAATAGACCAGCTGCACCTCCAGCCCGCCGATGTCGGCCGCGGCGTGGAACATTTCCGCCTGCAACTGCTGCGCCATGTCCCACGTGGGCTGGCGACTCATGGTGGCGTCCACGGAAAAAATCAGCCGCCCGCGCCGGCCCGCCTCCCTTGCGGGTTGCGGCATGCGTGCGACCTGTTGCAAAAAGGCTTCCACCTCATCCTCCGTGGCCAGGGGCGTCTTCAGGCCATTTTTCTCCGGCACTTTCGCGCTCATGCCACGCTCTCCTGAATGTGAGCCAATTACACGTTTCATTCAGTATACTTGAATTCGCGAGTGGAGGTATGCCGCCATGAAAAAGATGGAACTGGCCCGAACCGTGGAAGAGCTGCGCCTGCATACGGACGCCTGGCGTGACCTGGGGTATGTCATTGGCCTGGTGCCCACCATGGGCGCGCTGCACGCGGGCCACATGGCGCTCGTGGAAGAAGCGAGGAGGCACGCCGATGTCGTGATTGTTTCCATCTTCGTCAATCCGCTGCAATTCGGCCAGGGAGAGGATTTCGACCGCTATCCTCGCCGCGAGGAGGAAGACCTGGAGAAACTGCGCGCGGCCAGGGTGGACCTGGCCTGGCTGCCGTCGGAAAAGGTCATGTATCCGGAAGGCTTCGCCACCACGGTGCGCGTGGGCGGCCCGGCCAAGGCGGGGCTGGAGGACGCCCACCGGCCCGGGCACTTCGACGGCGTGGCCACGGTGGTGGCCAAGCTGTTCAACCAGAGCGGCGCACATGTCGCGGTGTTCGGCGAGAAGGATTACCAGCAACTGCTGGTCATCCGCCGCATGGCGCGCGATCTGGACATGCCGGTGAACATCGTGGCCGTGCCCACGGTGCGGGAGGATGACGGGCTGGCCCTGTCCTCGCGCAATGCCTACCTCGCACCGGATCAGCGCAAGCTGGCCCCGCGCCTGCATGAAGAGCTGCAACGCGCCGCCGAGAGCATCCGCAAAGGCACCGCCGTGGAGGCCGCCGCCTTCAATGCCCGCGAGGCGCTGCAAGAAGCGGGTTTCGTGGTGGATTACGTGGAGGTGCGCAACGCCGAGACGCTCAAGCCGGTGAAGGACCAGCGCTCCGAGCCGCTGCGCATCCTGGCCGCGGCGCGGCTTGGCGATGTCAGGCTCATTGACAATATTCCCGTTTGAGCGAAACTCCGGTCGACACGACAAGCGAACGGGAGGGAAGAAAATGCGCTTTCTGCACACCATGGTGCGCATTTCGGACGTGGAGGAATCCTTGCGCTTCTATTGCGACCTGCTGGGACTGAAGGAAAAGCGACGCAAGGATTACGAAAAGGGGCGCTATACCCTCATCTTCCTGGCGGCGCCGGAAAATCCGGACGTGGAGCTGGAGCTGACCTACAACTGGGACGAACACGAATACTCGCAAGGCTGCCGCAACTTCGGCCACATCGCCTTCGCGGTGGACGACATCTACGAAGTCTGCCAGCGGCTGATAGACGGCGGTGTCACCATCAACCGCCCGCCGCGGGATGGCCGCATGGCCTTCGTGAAATCGCCCGATGGCATCTCCATCGAGCTCTTGCAGAAGGGTGAGCCGCTGCCGCCGAAGGAGCCATGGGCGAGTATGCCGAATATTGGCACATGGTGAGCGCCCCCTGGGCCTTCATGCGCCTGATGCGCTGCCAATTTCCCGCTTGACGAATTCCCCTGCCCCGTTTGCCTGTTTCAGGCTAAAAGGCGTTACCCGGAAACACCTTCCGGGTGATCTCCGTCAACACCGCGACAAACACGGGCAAAGACGCCATGCATACACGGAGCACGACAGCCGGCGCCACGCCATCCCTTTCGGAGATTTTCTTCTCCCGCGCCTTTCGCCCCTTCTTCTTCGGCGCGGGGCTGTTCGGCGGAATATCCATCATCCTGTGGCTCGTCATGCTCACCGGCGCGCTGGAGCCGTTTTCGCACCTTTCCGCGCGCGACTGGCACGTGCACGAGATGATCTTCGGCTATTTCGCCGCCGCCATGACCGGCTTCCTGCTCACCGCCGTGCCCAACTGGACCGGCCGCATGCCGCTGGCCGGCATGCCGCTGGCGCTGTTGTTCGGCCTGTGGCTGGCCGGGCGCATGGCCATGTTCTTCTCCGATATCGCGCCCTACACGGCCATCGCGGCGGACGCGGCGTATCTGCCGGTGCTGTCCTTCCTCATCTGGCGTGAGATCATCGCCGGGCGCAACCGGCGCAACATCATCGTCGCCCTATTGGTGAGCGCGCTGACGATTGCCAACTTCGTCTTTCACGTCCAGTTCCTGTTCGGGCCGGATACCATCCTGCTGGCCGAGCGCCTGGGCCTGGCGGTGGCTGCGGGGCTGATCATGCTCATCGGCGGGCGCATCGTGCCCTCCTTCACCCGCAACTGGCTCATGAAGCAGGGCGTGAAGGACGAACCCGCCCTGCCCGCTCCGTTCGGCATGTTCGACCGCGTGGCCGTTGCCCTTGCGGCGCTGGCGCTGGCGGCGTGGGTGGCGCTGGCGGAGCAGCGAATCGTGGGCGCCCTGCTGGGGGTGGCGGGGGTCATGCACCTGTGGCGACTGCTGCGCTGGCGCGGCTGGACGGCCGTGCGCGAACCGCTGGTGTGGATCCTGCATGTGGGCTACCTGTGGCTGGCGGCGTGGATGCTGCTGATGGCCGCGAGCATTTTCGAGCTGTGGCCTTACACCGATGCCCTGCACGCGCTTACCGCCGGGGCCATCGTGGTCATGACGCTGGCGGTCATGACACGCGCCAGCCTGGGCCATTCCGGCCGGCCACTGACGGCGAACGCGCTGACCACCTTCATCTACATGCTGGCCATTGCCGGCGCGCTGGTGCGGGTGCTGGCGGCCTTTCTTCCCACCATGATGGCATGGCACCTTTCCGGCACGCTCACGGCCGTGGCGCTGCTGTGGTTCGCGCTGGGCTATGCGCCGGTGTTCTTCCGCCCGCGCGTGCGCTGAACCGATTGCGCAAGGTCACGTCCTTTCTGCTTCCTGGCATCTTTGGGTTTTGTTGACCTTTGCTCCCCAATTCACTTGGCTTGAAAATCATTCCGCCATATGGAAAGTGAACCGGGGCAGAAACTCGTTTCCTGGGGAGAGTCATCATGCCTTCAGGCCGTCTTGCCGTGGTGCTGGTCGCCATATGCGCCCCCACTGTGCTGAACCTTCCTTTCGCCACGTCTCAGCCCGTCCTTGCGCAGGGCATCGACCTTTCGGAACTCGACAGCATCGTGAAGCAGGCCACGAACGAACTGGCCGTGCAGATCAACCTGTCGGGCCGTCAGCGCATGCTGACGCAGAAGATGAGCAAGGAAGCGCTGCTGCTGGCGCTGGGTGTGGAGCCGGCGCAAACGCGCCTGAAGATGCTGAAAACGGCGCTGTTGTTCGACCGCACGCTGAAGGGCCTGATGCATGGCGACAAGGAGCTTGGCCTGCCGCCCACGAAGCAGAAGGACATCCTGGAGCAGTTGCGTAAGGTGCAGGCCCTGTGGAAGGAGTTCCTGCCATTGATCATTCAGCTGGGCAAGGCGAAGAAGATCGAACGCGGGCTGATAGAGCAGATCGCGCAAAAGAACCTGCCGCTGCTTGCCGAGATGAACAGGGCGGTGAAGATGTACGAGCGCGCTTCCGGCGCGGACACGGCGGAACTGGCGGTGGTCATCAACCTCTCCGGGCGCCAGCGCATGCTGACACAGCGCATGGCGAAGGAATATCTGTTGGCGGTCTATGGCATCGAACCGGAAAGGAACCGCGCGCGGATGAAGGAGACCATGGAATTGTTCGACCGCACCCTGAAGGGACTGCTGGATGGTGACGAGGCGCAGGGCCTGCCCGGCACGAAGGATCCGGCCATCCGCGCGCAACTGAAGAAGGTCATGGAGCTGTGGGCGCAATATCGGCCGATGCTGCTGACACCGCCGGAGAAGGCCGACCTGAAGGCACTGGAAGAGACGAGCCTGAAGATCCTGGCGGAGATGAACCGCGCGGTGAAGATGTACGAGGAAAGCTGGTAGGCCCACGATAGGCCCTCGCCGCGGCGCCCGAACCATAAACCAGCCGCACCAACGGCTTGCGCGACAAGAATGGGCATGAGAGAATGCGCCCATGCGCAGGTGGCTTGCCATATTTCTCCTGCTGCTGGCCTCCGCGACGCCGGCCGCCGCCGAGGTGGTGGAGGTGGCCAAACGGCGAATCTACGGTTTTTCCACCAATGGCGAATACTTCGCCTTTGCCGAATACGGCGTGCAGGCCGGATCCGGCGCACCTTTCGCCAATATCTACATCATCGCGGTCGAGCGGGATGCCTGGGTGCCGGGCACACCCGTAAGGGTGCATTTCGGCGAACGGCCAGGCCCGGCCGGGCTGGCCCTGCAGGAGGCGGAAAAACTGGCCGCGGAATTGTTCAAGAAATACGACATCGCGGCGGCAGGAAAGGTGGTGGCCAGCAATGCGGCGCGGGAACTCGTCGCCGATGCGCGGCGGCTGGCGTTTCGGCCGCCGCGCCGGGCCCGGCCGCATTCAGGCGGACAGGAAGTGTTCGAACTGGCCGAAATCGACTTTCCGGACAGCGAACGCTGCCGGCAATGGGGCATCGACGAGAAGGGCTTCGCGCTGTATTTCCGGCGTGGCCTGGCGGCCGGCGAGGTTCACCGGGACAGGCGCGTGCCCGCCTCACGCCTGTGCCCGGCGCGGTATGAACTCTCGGACGTGGTGTTCCACGAGCCGCCCGGCGCCGCGCGAGCCCCGCGCGACCGCGGAGCGCGCTACATGGTCCTGGTGCGCTACTTTCGCAAGGGCTTCGAGGGACTGGAAGGGCGTTACCTGGCTGTTTCACCAAGAATGGACAAGGTGAGACAGCCATGAAACGCACGGGGGCGAGGAGGCCTGAAAGACGATATTGAGCGCCCATGCGCAATTGGCTTGCCATACTTCTTCTGCTGCTGACCTCCGCAGCGCACGCCGCCGAGGTGATGGAAGTGGCCGAGCGGCGCATTTATGGCTTCTCCGAAAGCGGCGCGCATTTCGCCTTCGCCGAATACGGCGTGGATGCCGCCGGTTTCCCTTATGCCAACATCGATCTCGGCATCCCGGAGAAATCAATTCGCGTCAGGCTGGACAAACGCTCGGCCACGCCCGGAGAGGCCCTGCGCAAGGCCGAGGAACGCGCCGTTGCGCTATTCCGGCAATACGGCATCGCCGGGGTCGGGACGGTATTGGCCAGCAATCCGGCGTGGGAGATCGTCGCCGACCGGCGGCGGCTGGCGTTTCGTCCGCCGCCATCAAGGATTTTCCCCGCCGAGCGAGAGGCCTTCGAGCTGGTCGAGATCGACCTGCCGGATCTCGATTCCTGCAAGCGGCGCGGGGTGAAAACCAAGGGCTTCGCCCTGCTCTTTTCGCGCGATGGCTCGGATTTCGGCGAAGTGGCGCGAGTGGACCTGAAAGGCAGGGAAAACCGCACGTTCATCCGGCGCCAGTGCCCGGTGCGCTATGAACTCTCCGACGTGGTGTTTCACTGGCCGAACGATCCGACGAGAACCGGATGGGCCCTCAAGCCGCATTACCTGGTCCTGGTGCGGTTCTATCGCAAGGGAGCCAGGGGGCTGGAGGGCCGTTACATGTTCGTCGTCACCACGCTGCATTAGGGGTGAAGCCGGAGGGGTGCGGATACCCCCGGCGAAAAAATCGCCGACGCGGGCCATGGGGGGTCAACCCGCCGCCTCGCCGCGGTGGCACCACCTACTCGCAGGCGGGTGCGGGCAGCATGCGCAGGCTCTTTACCTGCGCCTTCAGCACATAGTCCGGGTAGATGAGCAGCGCATCGCCAGTGACGCCATTGTCATAAAGCCGAAAATGCACCTCGTATTCCGGCAGCCCGAAGCGACGCTCCTCTTCCTCGCGTTGCTTGCGGGTCTCGTCGGCTTCCGCCGGGCCGGAGGAGCCATTCTCGACGCCGTAATAGGCCAGTGACACCGGCCAGTAGGGCTTGCCCCGCAACGCTGCTACGGCCGTTGCGTTGTCTTCGCTGGTTTCCGGGGTGGTCGAGACCGCGTCATCACCGGTGCTGGTGGCAGACACCCGCCCCTCCCGCCGCGCGCCGATGATGGCCACCACACGCTGCGGCGCAGCCTCGCGGTCACCCTCGTAGATCAGCATGGATAGTGTCCGCCGTCCGGCACGGGCCGCCTGGATGAGCCGCTTGAGCGCCATGGTGGGAAACAGGGTGGAGGCCGGCAGGGTCGTCGTCAGCCTTTCCGGCTCCGTCATGCGCAAGGTGAAGGGAACGCCCGCGCGCGGCCGCGAAGCCTGCACCCGAATTGTCTCCATCCGCGCGCCGTTCATGTAACGCTCGATGAGGCTGTGATAATGATTGCCGTCGTCCGATTCCCAGCTGGTCACGCGGCTTTCCGTTTCGCGCTCGCCCCGACGCTCGAACACGAAACGCACCTTCATGCGACTGGTGGAAGTCCAGCCCTCGCAGGAAGCGCCCTCGAGCCGGGAAAGCAGCGAGCCGGAAGCGAAGACGATGCTGGAACGGTCGGAGACATCCTTCAACCGGATATCATAGGCGAGTTCATGGGGCGCGAGCTCCACGGCCTGCCCCTGTGCCTGTGTGGCCACCGGCACCCGAGCCGTCGGGGAGGCCGCGCCCGTCCCCATCAACAGCCCGACGGCACACAGCGCCGCGGCCAGTCCTTTCGCGCGAGTCTCGTTTCTCTTCATTCGCTTCACCGGGTGCGTCATCGGGTCATTCCATCTCCTGTTGTGTGTCTCCCCTGGGGCACCTTGCATGGATCATTAGAGAAGCATAGGCTTCTGCTCAATGTCGACAAGGAGAATCTGACCACGTCTGGCAACATCCCGCCCGGCAAGCCGGGCCGGGAAGAGCAAGAACCCGAGGTTCGCCATGAGCAGCATTCGCCAACATCTCGCCTCACTCGGCATGGAATTGCCACGCCCGGCCGTCCCGGTGGCCAATTATGTGCCTTTTCGGCTGGTCGGCGAGCTGTTGTTCATTTCCGGCCAGTTGCCGCTGGTGGATGGGAAGCTGGCATATACGGGACAGGTGAACGTGGGCTGCACATTGGAGGAAGCGCGCAAGGCCGCGCGCATCTGCGCCATCAACTGCATCGCCCAGGCGGCCGCGGCGCTGGATGACGAGCTGGAGCGCATTGTCTCCGTGGTGAAGCTCACCGGCTATGTCAATGCCGCCGGGGGCTTTGTCGATCATCCGAAGGTGGTGGACGGCGCCTCCGCCCTGATGACCGAGGCCTTTGGCGAGGCCGGGCGGCATGCGCGGGCGGCGGTGGGCTGTTCCTCGCTGCCGCTTGACGCGCCGGTGGAGGTGGAAGCAGTCTTTCAGGTCAGGAGCTGACGAAAAACGGCAAAAGAGGAAGGGCGACCATGGCCGACTACGACAACGACAACATTTTCGCCAGGATCCTGCGCGGGGAGTTGCCGGCGGTGAAGGTCTACGAAGACGATCACACGCTGGCCTTCATGGACATTTTCCCGCATTCGGTGGGGCATACGCTGGTCATTCCGAAATCGCCGGCGCGCAACCTGCTGGATGCCGATCCGGAAGCGCTGTGCCACGTGATACGCACCACGCAGAAGGTGGCCCGCGCGGTGAAACGGGCGCTGAACGCCGATGGCATCCGAATCATGCAGCTGAACGAGGCGCCCGCCGGGCAGGAGGTCTTTCACCTGCATTTCCACGTCATCCCGGTTTATGAGGGCGTGGGTCTGCGCCGCTCGACGGAAATGGCCTCCGCCGAGGAGCTGGAGGAAACGGCGGAACGCATTCGCAGCGCGCTGACCTGAGATTCGCACGTCGTATTCGCGTCTGCGCACGGTGCTTTCGCACACCGTGGCCACAAGAGACGAACGGCGCCGGGAAAATTTTCATCCTGGCGCCGTTGTCGCATGCGCATGCGCCACGGTTCACTCATTCGCCAAGGTTGATGCGCGCCACCATGGGATATTCCGATTCCGGTTTCAGGCGCGACCATTCGCTCATGCTGCCGTCATACATGCGCGAGGACCAGCCCAGCAGATGTTGCCGCGCGAACCAGCCGAGGCTGGCCCTGTGGCCGGTGTTGCAGAACAGGATGGCCTCTCCCCCTCTGTCGCCCATGCCTTCATGAATGCGCCTGATCTGTTCGGGCGTCCTGAAACGGATGGTTTCCGGATCCACCAGCCAGTCTTGCGGAATATTGATGGCGCCGGGGAGCGTGCCGGGCCTGGCCACCGAGCCGGAACCGTAAACACCTACGAATTCACCCGGCGTGCGGCTGTCGATGAGCGGCGGCTTCCTTTCCGCCAGCGCCTTTTTCACGTCTTCCGCCGTGGCCAGCCAGGCATCCACCTTGCGCGCCTTGTAGGCGGCGGGTTGTGGCTTGTTGGGCTTGTTTTCCAGCGGCAACCGTTGACGCGCCCAATGACGCACGCCGCCATCGAGAATGGACACTTTTTCGTGTCCCAGCGTTTTCAGCGTCCAGAAGACGCGCGTGGCCACGCCCACGTCCCCGGCGGAGAACCCCGCCGGCACCAGCACAACGTGGGTTTCCGGGGTAATGCCCAGGCCGCCGATAAGCCTTTCGAGATAAGCGATATCGGGCATCAGGCCGGAGACCTCTCCCTTGTCCACCCGCCACTGGCCGAAATCGGAATACACCGCGCCGGGGAGATGGGCCTGGCCATACAGCTGTGGTGTGGTGAGGTTGACGATGCGCATGCCCTTCTGCCCCAAGCGGGGCTTCAGCCAGGAGGCGTCCACCAGCGGTGGAGCATCGGAGGCCGCCCTGGCGGGCGCCATCCAGCCGCCTGTGGCGCCCGCCAGCGCCACCGCGGCACCCGCCGCGCCGGAAGCGCGCAGGAAGGCGCGCCTGCTCAGATCGTTTCCTTGTTGCGGACCCATCGGGCTGCTCCTTTCATGATGTGCCTGACGATGCGTTCTTCATTATTGGTCAGCGGCGGAATTTCAGTCGCGGTCTGCCATTGCTGCGACGCAGCCCCACATACCACGCGCCCTGTCGCTCCACCGTGCCGCACTTGTATTTGCCGCGGGTCCAGACACGAAAGGAGATGCACAATTTGTTGCCGCGCACCTGCCAGCGGCCAACGTCCACCTTCGTGCCGGAACGCGCGATGAGCGTGCCGTCGCGATTCAACCGAACCCTTGCCTTGTGGCCTTTCCATACGGCCTTGTAGGTGCCGCCCAGACGTTTCAGCTCCGCGCCGGAAAGCGCCCTGCCCGCCTCCGCCTGCGGCATGCCGATACCCAAGAGGATGATCACGAGCAGAAACACACGATACATCATGGGCAAATTCATTCCGTTTGCAAATGGAGAACGCATGCACACCTCCATCAATTCCTTGTCAGCCTCCAACAGTCTCATTCCCCGGGCAATGCCTTGCGCCATGATGGCGAGGCATTGTCGCGAATGCCCATCAGGCCCGGAAGAATTTCCACATTTGCGCGACAACCTTGTCGCAGGATATCGAAAGGCCGGTGCTTCGGGCAACATCGAAGCTGTCCCGATGAAGCCTTTCGGACGGCAGTTGCGCCACATCCCGCCGCTTTTTCGTCCCGGAGGTGCCGTCGGACATTCCCCTGGCCATGAAATACCGGCAAAATCTCGCGAAAATGCCGCTGGCTACGCTGTCTTCATTGAGACCAGACCCTGGCGCATGTCCACAAGATGCCAAAATGCATGGAGAATCCCCTGCCCCGCACCTTCCCCCAAATCATGAAAAACGAGGGCCCGGATGGGGGCGCGGGGCGGTTTGCAGCGGCCAGCCTTTGCGCAACCCGGCATGACGCGCACGCCTTGAATGCGTTCCGTATCGGGCCCTGTTCGTGCACATGAATCAAGGAAAAATCCGGCGAACATGGAATGCCCGCCGGATTGTCCGAACCCGCACGGGTCCGAAAGTGCGGCAAATTTCATATGTTGTAACCGACTTCGCCGTGCTCGGTATAGTCCAGTCCCTCGGTTTCGGCCTCGGGCGTGACCCGCAGGCCCACCAGCGCCTGCGTGATCTTCACGATGATCCAGCTCAGCGCGGCGGAATAGATGGCCACGGCCACCACACCCACCACCTGCACCATGAATTGCGCACCCATGCTGACGCTCTCGGCCAGGCCCGCACCGCCGGGCAGCGTGAGCAGGAAGGCCACCAGCAGCGTGCCCGTGGCGCCCCCCACGCCGTGCACGGCCAGCACGTCCAGCGAATCATCCACCTTCAGCCGGTTCTTCACGAAGGGCACGGCCAGGAAGCAGACAATGCCCGCAACCACGCCGATGATGAGCGCCGCCAGCGGACCGACAAAGCCCGAGGCCGGCGTGATGGTGGCCAGCCCCGCGATGGTGCCGGTGACGAAGCCCACCAGCGAGGGCTTGCCGAATTTCTTCCACTCGAGCACCATCCACACCAGCGAGGCGGTGGCGGCGGAAATATGGGTGACCAGCATGGCCATGGCGGCATCCTGATTGGCCGCCAGGGCGGAGCCGGCGTTGAAGCCGAACCAGCCCACCCACAGCATGGAAGCGCCGATCATGGTCATCCACGGCGCGTGCGGCGGCACCACGTGCTGCGGAAAGCCCTTGCGCGGCCCCAGCATTGCGGCGATGACCAGGGCGGAGACGCCGGCGGTGACATGCACCACGATGCCGCCGGCGAAGTCCAGCACGCCCATGTTCGCCAGCCAGCCGCCACCCCATACCCAGTGCGTCACCGGCGCGTAGACCAGCACCAGCCACAGGCCGGAAAACAGCAGCACCGCGGCGAACCTGATGCGCTCCACATAAGCGCCAACGATGAGGGCCGGGGTGATGATGGCGAAGGTCATCTGGAACATGAAGAACAGCGTTTCGGGAATTTTCGTGCCCGGCCAGACGGCATCCTTCGGCACCGAGACGAGGAAGGCCTTGGACAAGCCGCCCACCAGGGCGTTGCCCTCGGCGAAGGCCAGCGAATAGGCGCCCGCCAGCCACAGCACGGAAGCCAGCGCGGCGATGGCCACGCAGTGCATGAGCACGGAAAGAATGTTATTGGCCCGCACCAGCCCGCCGTAGAAAAGCGCCAGCGCGGGAATGGTCATCATGAGCACCAAGGCCGTGGACGTGAGAATCCAGGCGGTGTCGCCCGCATCCATCATGAGATTCCCCTCCTTGACATGAAGCCGCCTGCCCTCCCTGCCCGGACATGACGGCGTTTCCGACAGACATGAGCAAGGCCGGTTTCGGGTTATGCCAGAAAGAAAGAGGGAGTCAAATATCGGGCAGGATGATGAAACGATGCACAGGACTACACAAGAAATCGATTCAGGTGCCTCGGCAGACAGCAAATCGACCGCTTACTGCCCAGAATCAAGGCAGGTGAATGCGATGCGAAGGGCGGAAAAGGGCCGACGACGGTCAGATCGGCACGAGGATGACGCCTTGGCAGGCAGATCCCCGCGTTCGAGAGCCGCAGCGATGTCATGGACGGTGTCGCGGACGATATCTCATTGCGGAATGAACGGTACCATATCGGCATGACTGAAAAGCCACGCGCCGCCCCGCGCTCCGGCCGCCCCCTGCCCGGTGGATTGTCGAAAACCAAGGGGTCGGGCGCGGACGCGTGGCGGCTTGCGGCGGAGCGCCTTCGCATGATTTGGCATCACTTGTTCAGCCACTTGCGCGCGCGGGCCAGCGCATCGTGCAGCTCTTCCGGCGTCAGCTCCTCGGCCAGCTCCATGCGGTAACGGCGCGCTTTTTCATGCCCGCGCATGGCGGCCAGATTGAACCACTTGTGCGCCTCGCGCACGTCGCGTTCCACGCCGCGGCCCAGGCTGTATTTCATTCCCAGATCGAACATGACATCGGCGCTCATGTCCCTTGCGGCGGCAAGCTCGTTTTCCAGCAGCATGCTCATGACATTCCTCCCCAGAAATGCACAGGCGGCACAGTTCGTCGACAACATTACGTCGAATGGAAGCAAATTCCATGTGTGCTCACTGATGCCGGCATTCTGGTCAGAAAGGGGAAAACAAAGAATTAACGCACGGAAAAATTGTGCGGCCGCGTCATTTCCGATTCTCTGCTCGCCACCACTGCAGCTCGAGAATGACGGGCAGATGGTCGGAGCCTGCGTATTTTCCCACCCATGGCCCCCTCTTGCGCACGAAGTGCGAAGACGTGAAAACGTGATCGATGGCGATCTGCGGCAATTTGAGCGGCCGAGCCGGCCAGGAGGGCAGCCAGGTATGGCGCTTCAACCCCGTGTCCTGCGGAAACAGCTTCAGGATGTACGAATAGGGCGCGGCGTTGAAATCTCCCATGACGATCGCGGGCTCGCCGCGGATGATGTTGACGATGCGCGCCATGGCCCGCACCTGCTTGTAATGCGAGCGTATCCAGGGCACCCGCAGGGTGTGGGTGACATATACGTGCACGATGCCGCGCGGGGTCTTTACCCAGGCGTGCAGATATGGCGGCCCCACCCACAAGGATGCGCTCTTCACGCGCACGATGGGCCAGCGCGAAAGCAGCCCCAGGTAACAGAAAGGCTTGTGAAGACAATCCGCGCGATGGGGCAGAATGTCCTTCAGGCGCGCGGGCAGTTCGTGCATGTTCTCCACGAACTCCGGCATGGCGACGAGATCCGGCATGTTGCGGCGGATCTCTCCCTCCACCGCATCCACCATCTCGTTTTCCCGCCAGAGATTGAAGCTCATGACGCGGATGGTTCCGCTTTCCGCGGATTGGTCGAAGTCCGGGGAGACATGGGAGAGGCTCCAGTACGCCATGCCCGCCACCACGGCGATGAAGATCAGCAAGGCTAGCGGCAGGCCAATTCTTTCTCCCCATAAGAGGCAGGCGAATCCGCCAAGCGCCAGTGCCAGCAGGTGCGGCAACAGCTGGGTGAACAGGTCGAACCCGATCCACAATTGCGCCAGCCAGGGAGACGCCAGCGCCAGCAGCCCTGCGCTGAGCAACGCCCAACAGATGACGCGCGCCCGGCGCGGCGGCGGCACCGGCACCGGGCGTGTTTCGCCATCGCCGGCACCGGCCGCCTGGAATGCTGCCGGCGTGCGGCCACGTCCTTCGCTGTCGGTGTCCAGATCCATTGGCGTCGCAACGACTCGCGGTTGTCCCGGTGGCTGACGCTTCCTACCGCCCTCGTGCGCGAACGGCAAGCGTGCGCACCTTTCTTCCGTTGAAGGTCGGCCGCAAGGATGAGAAACGAGAAAGCGCCGGTCCGCGTGGAACGGCCCTCGCGAACCGGCGCCATGTCGTCCTTCGCGGGCGCGCCTTCATTCTCGAACAAATGCAGGAGCCGGCCCCGCGAACTTTCCGGTTCCCGCTGACGGAAAAATGCCGAGGGGCCAATGCCTGGAAATGCGGACGGCATTTCGCGCCAGGCCGCGGACGGCAGGCGCGCCCGTCATGCTCGCCGAGCCCGGAAAAGAAGGGTCAGGCGTCCTGTTCCCCGTCTTCCGCCCGGGCTTTCTCCTTCTCGGAGGCTTCTTCGGAAACTTCTTCGGCAGATTCCTCGCCGGCGGCCTGCGCGGGCTGCCCCTCTTCCTCCATTTCGGCCAGCACCCGCTCCACCTCGCTGGGCGCCTCTTCCGCCTCGCCAATAAGGATTTCACCCTTCGCCTGCAGCTCGGCCTCTTCCTCGTTGCGCGCCACGTTGAGCGTCACGGTTTCCACCACCTCACCATGCAGGCGCACCTTCACGTCATGCAGACCGATCATCTTGATGGGCCTTTCCAGCTGCACGGCGCTGCGCGGCACTTCCACATCGAAGTTCTCCTTCAGCGCCTGCGCGATGTCGCGGGTGGTGACGGAGCCATACAGATGGCCCGTTTCGCCCGCCGCACGCAGGATCACCACCATGGCGCCGCGAATCCTTTCCGCCTGCTGTTCCGCCACGGCGCGGGCCTCGGCATTGCGGCGCTCGATCTCCTCGCGCTCGCGCTCGAAGCGCTCCAGATTGGCGGGGGTGGCGCGCAGGGCCTTGCCCTGCGGCAGCAGATAGTTGCGGGCATAGCCGTCCTTGACGTTCACCACGTCGCCCAGGTTGCCAAGTTTCTCGATGCGTTCCAGCAGGATGACCTTCATGTTCGTTACTCCTTCAACGGTTGCATATTGAATTCGGGTTCGTCATTCGGGAAGAATTTCAACTGCGAGCCGGCGGGCCGCCGCCGCCTCCGCGCAGAAAGGCCTCGCGCACGCCAAAACCCGCCTCCGCCAGTCCCAGCAGCAGCAGGGCCGGTGCAGTCAGCCCGGTCAGCGCAATCAGCAACGCGTAGGTCGTACCCAGGGCCATGGGCGCCCATGGCTTGCCGCGTACCCAGGCGTGCACCACCGAAAGCCCCAGCAGGGCGAAAGCGGCCATGTAGGCCAACGCGGCGATTTGCCCAAGGTAGCCAATCAGGCCAGGCGCCAGCGCCAGCAATGACAGGCCCGCCAGACCAAGCAGCGCCTTTTGTGGAAGGGTCATGCGCGAAAAGTCCGCCAGCGGCCGGCGGGAAAGGCCGAACTTGCGCCCCAGCCACACGCTGAGGCGGAAACTGGCGAACAGGGCGACTTCCCACAGCACCACCAGCGACAGGGGGGCCAGCGTCGCGAAGGTTTCCAGGAACTCCTTTTTCTGTTCCGCCGTCAGCTCCCTTTCCAGTTGCATGGCCCGCATGGCCTTTTCGGCCATGTTCATGAGGGAGGCACGGATGGTTGCAAGGTCCTGTCCCTGGCTGAGCAGGCTGATGATAACGGCCAGGCTGGCGAACCCCGCCATCCACAGCAACAGGCGCCCCTCCGGATACCACTCGTTGCCGGCCTCGTCCACGGGTTCGCCTTCCACCGCTCCGGCCGCCGGACGGTGCTGGCCGGCCAGGCGGACAAGCCATGTCACCGGCGCGCCCGCCAGCAGCAGGTGCATGAGCGCGGCCGCCGGCCCCAGCATGGCCGCCAGCAGGGCCAATGCCACGAATGCCGCGATGCCGGCCGCCATCCAGCCAAAGGCCAGCCCCACCATGAACAGCGGCGCCGGCATCAGGAAGAACATGGCGAAAGAGAAAACCGAGGGCCTGGCCATGCCGGACATGAAAACGGCGGAAAGCGCGCCCCCGGAAACGGCGATCATGAGCCAGGGCATGCCCGCACCCTGCCCCGGCCCGCCCTTGCCGGGCGGCGGCGAGGCGGGCGGCATGTCTCCGCCCTGCCCTTGCGGCGTCTTGTCCGGTGCAGAAGACATGAGCTGGCTGTCCCCGGTTGCCGGGTTAGAGAAGGATCGGGCGGCTTCATCGCGTTGCGCGCCATGCCGCCCGTCCAACCCAACCGTTGGTATCCGATCCCGCGCCAAGCCGCTGAGCGGGCGCGGGGTCATGTCATGGCTGGCCCCTCACTTCACGACAAAGGGCAGCAGCGCCAGGATGCGCGCGCGTTTGATGGCCTTGGCCAGCTCACGCTGTTTCTTGGCCGAAACGGCGGTAATGCGCGAGGGCACGATCTTGCCGCGCTCGGAAATGAAGCGCTGCAACAGGCGCACGTCCTTGTAATCGATTTTCGGCGCATCCTTGCTGGAAAACGGGCAGGTTTTGCGCCGGCGGAAAAACGGTCTGCGTGCTGGTGCGTTCATGATTCAACTCTCCTGATCGGCAATTCGGTTGGTGTCTGGCCGCGAGCGGCAGGTGGTCGCATCCACGGATCGCCGCGCCATTCAGTGGCGCGGACGGCGACCGCCGCGTTCCTGCTCGCGCATCATGGCGGAAGGGCCTTCCTCCAGCTCGTCCACGCGCACGGTGAGGAAGCGGATGACATCGTCGGAAATGCGCTCGATGCGCTCCAGCTCGTCCACCGCTTCCGGCGGCGTTTCCAGGTTGAACAGCACGTAGTGCGCCTTGCGGTTCTTGCCGATCTTGTAGGCGAGCGGCCTCAGCCCCCACTTTTCCACCTTCGTGACCTTGCCGCCCTTGTCCTCGATGACCTTCTTCAACTCATCGATGACGGCCTCCACCTGCGCCGGGCCAAGATCCTGGCGCAGCAGGAAGACGTGTTCGTAATAACGCATCTGGCCTTTCCTCTTCGTCGGGTTGCGGTTGCGCTCCGCCGCAATGGACGCAGCGCCTGACAATGTGGCATCTCCCGGCGCGAAGCCTCCCGCCGGCCCGGGAAAGGCCATGCGGGCTTGGGCCGTTTGCGCGACCCCACGGCACGAGCGAGGACTCTCCGGCAGTGCGGCGAATGACCCATGGCCAGCCACCGGAAGCGCCTTTCGCAAATGCAACAGACACCCTGCCATCAGCCCCCGACCGGGACGGATGCTGGCGCTCTCTTATGTCAAAACCGGTCGAAAGACAAGCCGAAAATGGGCATGTGCCGCTTGCGCCAGAATGGCAGGGGACAGTTGGCCCGCGCAAGGGCGCTCGCGCTTGCCGGTTCAGCGGCTCATCTTCAGCAAACGCGCCTTCTGGCGCTCCCAGTCACGGCGCTTGAGCACCTCGCGCTTGTCGTGCTTCTTGCGGCCCTTCGCCAGGCCAATGAGAAGCTTCACCAGGCCCTTGTGGTTGAAATACATCCTTAACGGCACGATGGTCATGCCCTTGCGCCGCACCTCGTCGGTGAGGCGTTTGATTTCGCGCTTGTGCATCAACAGCTTGCGCTTGCGCCGCGGCTCATGGTTGTTGATGTTGCCATAACGGTATTCGGGGATGTCGGCGTTGATCAGCCACAGCTCGCCACCTTCGGGCGAGACATAGGCCTCCGCGATGTTCGCCCTGCCCTCGCGCAGGCTCTTCACCTCCGTGCCCAGCAGCACGAGGCCGGCCTCGAAGGTTTCCAGGATGTCGTATTCGTGGCGCGCGCGGCGGTTTTCCGCCACCACCTTGCCGCCGTCGGTGGATTTTTTCGCGCCACCCTTTTTCGAGGACATGGAGCCGTCCCGCTATCCTTGCCGTGAATACTCCGCCAGGTCAGCCCAACAAGCCAGTGTGGCGCATGGCGGCCTCAACCGCCTTTTTCGACGTGTCCGCGATTTCAACCATCGGCAGCCGGGCGAAGGGCGAGCACAGGCCCAGTAACGAGCAGGCATACTTGACCGGCCCGGGCGAGGTTTCCACGAACAGCGCCTTGTGCAGGGGCATCAGCCTGTCCTGCAATTGCAGCGCCCTGGCGAAATCGCCGGCCAGCATGGCTTCCTGGAATTCGGCGCACAGGGCCGGCGCCACGTTGGCGGTGACGGAAATGCACCCCCTGCCGCCGTGGGCGTTGAAGCCCAGCGCGGTGCCATCCTCGCCGGAGAGCTGGATGAAGTCCTCCCCCAGCTCCAGCCGCAGCAGCGAGGGACGGTTCAGATCGCCCGTGGCGTCCTTGATGCCGACGATGTTCGGCACATCCCTGGCCAGTTTCACGATGGTGTCGTTGGCAATGTCGGCCACCGTGCGCCCCGGCACGTTGTAAATGAGTATGGGCAGATCCGGCGCGGCCTGGGCCACGGCGCGGAAATGCGCATAAAGCCCGGCTTGCGTGGGCTTGTTGTAATAGGGCACCACTACCAATGCGGCGTCCGCCCCCGCCTCGGCGGCGTGTTTCGTCAGCTCGATGGCCTCGGCGGTGGAGTTCGACCCCGTGCCGGCGATGACGGGGATGCGGCCATTGGCCTGCTCGATGACGATTTCCACCACCCGCATGTGCTCATCATGGTCCAGCGTGGGCGATTCGCCCGTGGTGCCCACCGCCACGATGCCGTGCGAGCCCTGCTCGACATGCCAGTCCACCATGCGCCTGAGCGCCGCCTCGTCCAGAGCGCCGTCCTGCGTCATCGGCGTGACGATGGCCGGAATGGAGCCCCTGATCCGCGATGTATCCACCGCCATTCTCTCCCCTTTTCACTTTGGCCGCCTCGCCGCCCGGCGCGAGCGGGGGCGCCGCAATCATTTGTTAACCATGCTCGCCCATACTGCCGGGCAAAACCATGCGCCAAGGCGTGGAGCGCATGTCGCAAGCGCACATGCAAGACGCCGCCTGTCGCACGCCCGGATCCGAGCTTAATCACATCGCGGGAAAGGCGGCAAGAGAAAGGCATGGAAAAGCGCCAAATCACAACTTTGTCGTAATCCGGTGCGAGGATCGGCACACCTGAGGCGGTGATTCCCTCTTTCAACCACAATTGCGGTTGCCGCCACTCGACAGACATTCAACCGAAAGGTCGACAAGGGCAGATGCAACACATTTCCGGGGGAATGATGCGGGGTCTTTCATTGGCGAAACCCTGGTTGCCGAATTCGTCATTGAATTTGTCCCTGGTCGCGGGCCTGCTGTCATTCATGCTGGCGGTCGGCGTTTCGGTGGCGCGGGCTGGCCCGGCCTGCACGAGCGCCGTCGTTTCCGGCGATGCCGCGGCGGCGGTGAAGGCGGCGGACAAGGGACGTCTCTCGCAGGCCCTGTCCCTGGCCGGCAAGGATTCTGCCGCCCGCAAGACCGCCCAATGGCTGTGGTTGCGCCGCAACTTGCGCCAGGCCAGCGCGCAGCAGTTGCTGTCCTTCGCGCTGGCCAATTCGCGCTGGCCCATGGCGGGGACCTTTCGCGCCGCGGGCGAACTCAAGCTGCTGCAGAACGGTTCCGACACCGAGCTGGCGCGATATTTCTCCCGTCACAGGCCCTACAGCGCCGCCGGCCTGGTGGCGCAGGCGCGGCACCTGTTGAACATCGGCGAGCGGGACAAGGCCCGCGCGGTGCTGAGGAAGGCATGGCGGCGCGCCTCCCTGCCGGTCGCCGCCGAGGCATATGTGCGCAGACATTCGGGCCTGCGCGCGCTGCTGGGCACCTCCGATCACGCCGCGCGCCTGTGGCGGCTGATCATGGCGCAGAAAACACGCCATGCCGAGCGCTTCGCCCGGCACATGCCGAAGGCCTATCGGCAGGCGGCCGCGGCGGCGCGCGCGCTCATGCGGCGGCAGCGGGGAGCCTTGTCGAAATACCGCGCCCTGCCCGCCTCCATGCGCGGCAAGCAGGCCGTGCGCTATGCCCTGGCGCACTACTATCGCAAGACGGGCCAGACGCTGAAGGCCCTCTCCGTGCTGAAGGGGCTGCCGACCTCGCACGCGAAGCTGCTGATGCCGGAGCAATGGTGGACGGAAAAGCGCCTGATCGCCCGTCACCTGCTGGCCAACCGCTATCGCCGCCACTGGCGCGACGCCTATGACCTGGCCGCCTCGCACGGGTTCTCGAAGCCGGGCAAACCGGCCTTCCGCGGGGAATTCCTGGCCGGGTTCATCGCCTTCGAGAAACTGGGACAGCCAAAAACGGCGCTGAAGCATTTCCTGCGCCTGCCGAAACTGGCCAAGAGCCGCACCTGGAAGGCCAAGGGCTGGTACTGGGTGGGGCGCGTGCGAGAACGGCTGGGAGATCTGGCCGGCGCACGGAGGGCCTACGAGGCTTCCGCCCTGACGCCCACGGTTTATTACGGCCTGCTCTCGCGCGAGAAACTGGGGCTTGGGCACAAGCCCATTCCGCTGAAGATGGCCTGGCCGACGAAGGCGGCCAAGTGCACCGTGATGAGCCACGAGCTGGGCAAGGCGGTGCGCCTGTTGGCACGAGCGGGCAAGAAACGCATGATCCGCAACTTCGTCTGGCCGCTGGCCTATTCCTTCCACAAGCCGGTGGAGCTGGCCGCGGCGGCCTCGTTGCTGTGGGACGCCTCCGGCCCGGCCAATGCGGTGCGCCTGGCCAAGGCGGCCGGCAGCCGCGGTATCGACATCGACAATTACGGCTATCCCACAAAGGCCCTGCCCCCTCACAAGAGCCGCGAGAATACCCTCGAACTGCCCGTGGTGCTGGCGCTGATCCGCCAGGAAAGCGAATTCGACGCCTCCGCCGGCAGCCACGTCGGCGCGCAGGGGCTGATGCAACTCATGCCAGCCACCGCCCGGCTGGAAGCGCGCAAGCTGCGGGTGCGGTATCACCGGGCCTGGCTCACCGCGCGCCCGGCCTACAACCTGTTGCTTGGGCGGCACCACCTGGCCCGCATCATGGAAAATTTCAACGGCTCCTACGCACTCTCCTTCGCCGCCTACAACGCCGGTGCGGGCAATGTGCGCAAATGGCTGAAGGCCTATGGCGACATGCGCACCGGCAGGCCCGATCCGGTGGAATGGGTGGAGCTCATACCCTTCACCGAAACGCGCAACTACGTGCAAAAGGTTTTGCAGGGCGTGCACGTGTATCGCACGCGCCTGAAGCGACCCATGATTCCCATCTCGAAGGATCTGTGGCGCGGCGTGCCCGGCTGGCGCGAGCTGGTGCTGCGTGGCGGAAACCGCAAGGCCCATGGCCGAAAAAGCCCGAAAAAGTCCGGCAAGCCGACGCTTTCCGCCAGCGGCGCCAGCAACAGGAAACCATCCGTGGCACCCGCCAGCGGTGGCGCCTGTGGCAGCGGGGCGAAGGGTATCGGCGATCTCATAAACAACTGCTGAGCGCCGCCATGTTCCGGCCGCGCGTTGCGCTCATTCTCCTCCCGGGCGGATGGGCGGGGCGAACTGCAGCGCCATGTCCCACGGAAGATAGATCCAGGTATCCTGCGAGACTTCCGTGATGAATGTATCCACCAGTTCCACGCCCGCCGGCTTGGCGTAAACGCAGGCGAAATGCGCCTCCGGCAGCATGTCGCGCACGAAGGCCAGCGTCTTGCCGGTGTCCACCAGGTCGTCCACCACCAGGATGCCCCTGCCCTTCTCCCGCAGGTATTTCTCCGCCGGCTTCTTGATCAGCCTGAGCTCACCTTGCTTGTCGTAATCATAGGAGGCGATGCCGATGGTCTCGATATCGCGCATGTTCAGCTCGCGCGCGACAATGGCCGCCGGCACCAGCCCGCCGCGGGTGATGGCCAGCACGGCCTCGAACGGGCCCTTCTCCGCCAGCCGCCAGGCCAGCGCGCGGGCGTCGCGGTGGAACTGGTCCCAGGAAACGGGAAAGCCCTTCTCGTAACGCGATTCACTACGCGGCTCACTGCTCGGCGTGTTCTGGTCGGACATGAGCGTTTCCCTCGCACGGCTGGATGATGTATGCGGAACGCAGGATGTGGCAGGTGAATGCGAATTTCGCCAGAGACATAGCCAACTCGCCGGGGCGGAGCAACGGGAATCCATGACCGACATGCCGCATATCGTGGTTGCGCTGGCTGCGCTGCTGGTGGAGCGCGCAATCGGCTATCCGCAGGCTCTGCAGCGCGCCATTGGCCACCCGGTGGAATGGATGGGCGCCATGATCGCACGGACCGATGCGTGGCTGAACCGCCCCGCCCTGCCCCCGGCCCGGCGCATCCTGCATGGCGCACTGACCATGCTGGCGCTCATCGTTTTCTGGGGCGGGCTGGCGTGGCTCCTGGCGCGGTGGCTGCCTTGGTGGGCGGAGGCGCTGGCGGCCAGCACCCTGCTGGCGCAGAAGTCGCTGAAAGAGCACGTGCAGGCCATCATCGACGCCTTTCCGGCGGGCGCGGCGGGTGACCTCGGCCCGGCGCGGCGGGCGCTTTCCATGATCGTGGGGCGGGATACCGCCACTTTCGATGAAAGCAGGATCGCGCATGCCGCCATAGAGAGCCTGGCGGAAAATGCCTCCGACGGCATCATCGCGCCGCTGTTCTGGCTGATGGCGCTGGGGCTGCCGGGTATAACGATCTACAAGCTGGTGAACACGGCCGACAGCATGATCGGCCATCTGGATGAACGATACCGGTTTTTCGGCAAGGCGGCGGCACGTCTGGACGACGTGCTGAACTTCATTCCCGCCCGGCTGACGGGGCTGTTGTATGCGCTCACCGCCGCGCTGTTCCGGGGCATGCAGGCGGGCAGACGCACGCTCATTACCATGTGGCGCGATGCGCACAAGCATGTCTCGCCCAACGCCGGCTGGCCGGAGTCGGCCTTGGCGGGCGCGCTGGGTATCCGGCTGGGCGGGCCGCGCAGCTATGCCGGACGGGTGGTGGAATTCCCCTGGCTGGGCGATGGCCGCTCCGAACTCTCCCGCGCCGACATCACCGCCGCGCTGGAGCTGCACGAGCGCATGCTGTGGGCGACGGCCGCCCTCGTTACCATCGTGGCGGTGCTGTCCATGGCCGGGGTGGCGCTTTTCACCGCCGATCGCCCATTTTGAGAATCAGCGACAGCCACGCCAGCGCTCGACACGCCTGATGAGCATCACGTTGCGCCGTTCGAAGCGGTTCAGCCGCGGATTGCGTGTCCAGCACCCGGCGTTGCCGAAATAACGCCTGGCCCGGCGGGTGCGGAAGCAGTAGCCGTTGCGGGCGTAAATCTCGTTGCGCGCCACCCACAGCTCGAAGCACGAAAGGCCTCTCAAGTCGGCCTCGGTGAGATAGTAGTTGGAAGAGCCGGGAAAGATGTCGGCGCTCGCCGCCGTCCACATGAACGGCAGAACGGACAGCGCAAAAAGCCACTTGCGCATGGCCTGTCCTCCTGAGCAAATACACCCCCGTATCCCTTATCTGGGAAGGATTTTGGGCCGGTTCCATGGCGCGGAGCAATTTGTCACACCAGAATACATAAAGAACCACCCACCGCCCCGCGCCCCCGCCCAATCCCCAAATTGTCAAAAACAAGGGCTTGAGCGGGGGCGCGGGGCGGTTTGCACA
>JALVSR010000142.1 GCA_027024225.1 Hyphomicrobiales bacterium
AGGCCACCCACTGCCGCCTGCTGCGCTATGCGCCATACCAGCCGGGCATAAACCGCATCGCCGAGCTTGCGGCGCGCTACGCCCGGCTGCAGCACAAGGCCAACCACGAGAAGCGCATCGCGCTGGTGCTGGCCAACTACCCCAACCGCGACGGGCGCATCGGCAACGGCGTGGGGCTGGACACGCCCGCCAGCGCCATCAACATCCTGCGCGCCATGAAAGAGGCCGGCTACGCCATCGAAAAGGTGCCGGAAAACGGCGACGCCCTCATCCGCCTGCTGCAGGAAGGGCCCACCAACGCGAGGCCGGAAAACGCCGCCGACTTCACCCTGACAATTAATTCTTACATGCTTCAATTCAACTACTTGCCGGAAGAAGCTAAAAATAAAATTCAAGACCGCTGGGGCGTGCCGGAGGACGATCCCTTCTTCCGCGCCGATGAAGGCGCCTTCGCCATCCCGGCCCGGCGCCTGGGCGAGAACGTCATCTGCGCCATCCAGCCCGCGCGCGGCTACAACATCGACCCCAAGGCCACCTACCACGACCCGGCCCTGCCGCCGCCGCACGGGTATCTCGCCTTTTACTTCTGGCTGCGCGAGCACTTCGACGCCGATGCCATCATCCACGTGGGCAAGCATGGCAACCTCGAATGGCTGCCGGGCAAGGCGCTGGCGCTCTCCCCCGCCTGCTTCCCCGACGCCGCCCTGCCCCCGCTGCCGCACTTCTACCCCTTCATCGTCAACGACCCCGGCGAGGGCGCGCAAGCCAAGCGGCGCACCGCAGCCGTCATCATCGACCACCTCATGCCGCCGCTGGTGCGGGCTGAAGCCCACGGCGCGCTCGCGGAGCTGGAACGTCTGGTGGACGAATACTGGCAAGCCTGCGCCTTGGACGCGCCGCGGGCCGAACGCTTGCGCGAGGAGATCATCCTGCACGCCGAGACGAGCGGCATCGCCGAGGACGCGGGCGTGGCGGAACTCCTGCGCGAAGATCCGGACGAGGCGCTAAACCTGCTGGATGCCTGGCTGTGCGACCTGAAGGAGGCGCAGATCCGCGGCGGCCTGCACATTCTGGGTGAGGTGCCCGGCGGCGGCGAGGTGGAAGCGCTGGCGGAAACGCTGGTGGCGCTGGCCCGCCTGCCGCGCGGTGATGGCAAGGACGAGAACGCCTCGCTGATTGTGGCGCTGGCCGATGACCTGCTGCCCGGCTTCGCGCCGTTCGATGCGCCACCGGCTGAGCCATACCATGGCCCGCGCCCCGCCCCGCTGGCGGAACTTTCCGACGCCCCGTGGCGCACCAATGCCGATGCCCGCGAGCGGCTGGAGCTGCTGGCGCAGAGGCTGGCGCGCCGGCTGGTGGAAGGCAGACCACCCGCAGACCTGCCGCCGCCAGGAAAGGCCAGCGCCGCGGTGCTGGAATGGATGGCGCGCGAACTGCTACCGAAGCTGCACCAGTCGGCGCACGATGAAATCGCCAACCTGCTTGAAGGGTTGCAGGGCCGCCACGTGCCGCCCGGCCCTTCCGGCGCGCCCAGCCGCGGACGGCCGGACGTGCTGCCCACGGGGCGGAACTTCTACAGCCTCGACGCCCGCGCGCTGCCCACCCCGGCGGCGTGGGACCTGGGGCGCCGCTCGGCGGAGAACATGATCCAGCGCCATTTCATGGAACACGGCGAATATCCGCGCGCCATCGGCCTTTCCTGCTGGGGCACCTCGAACATGCGCACCGGCGGCGATGATATCGCCCAAGCGCTGGCGCTCATCGGCGCGAAGCCGGAGTGGGATCATGCCTCTGGCCGCGTGGTGGGCTTTGCCATCATGCCGCTGGCGGAGCTGGGCCGGCCCCGGGTGGACGTGACATTGCGCATTTCCGGCTTTTTCCGCGACGCCTTCCCGCAGCAGATCGAGCTGTTCGACCGCGCCATCCGCGCCGTGGGCGCGCTGGAGGAGCCGGAGGAGGACAACCCCATCGCCGCGCGCATGAAGGCCGAGCGCGAGCGCCTGCTGCGCGAGGGCTGGGATGCGCAGCAGGCCGAACGCATGTCCGGATACCGCATCTTCGGCGCCGCGCCCGGCGCCTATGGCGCGGGGCTGCAGGCGCTGTTCGACGAGAACCTGTGGGAGACGCAGGCCGACCTCGCCGAGACGTGGATCGACTGGGGCGCGCACGCCTATGGCACGCGGGAGCAAGGCACGAAGGCGAAGGAAGCCTTGAAACGGCGGCTGGCAACCCTGGACGCCATCGCGCACAATCAGGACAACCGCGAGCATGACCTGCTGGATTCGGACGACTACTACCAGTTCGAGGGCGGCTTCGCTGCTGCCACGAAACACGTGCAGGGAAAACCCGTGCCCGTGTGGCACAACGACCATTCCCGCCCCGAGCGGCCCGTTACCCGCTCGCTGGAAGAGGAAATCGCCCGCGTGGTGCGCGCCCGCGCCACAAACCCGAAATGGATTTCCGACATGATGCGGCATGGATACAAGGGCGCGTTTGAGCTCTCGGCCACGCTGGATTACATGTTCGCCTTCGCCGCCACCACGGGCGCGGTGAAGAGTCATCATTTCGAAGCCGCTTATGATGCCTGGCTGAAGGACGAAGAGGTGCGCCAGTGGCTGGAAGAGCATAACCCGCACGCGCTCATGGACATGGCGGCGCGCTTCGAGGAGGCCATGGCCCGCGGCTTCTGGCGGCCACGGGCCAATGACGCACCGGCCCTGCTGGACGAGTTGCGGGAAAAACACGCGAAAGGAGCCACCGGATGAGCAACCAACAGCGCGACCCCGAGCGCCACGCGCAGAAAATGGCCAAGAAGGCCCGCGCGCGGGAAAAGATCATGGCGACGAAACAGGTCGAGAAGGGCCTGTTGATCGTGCACACCGGCAAGGGCAAGGGCAAGTCCACGGCCGCCTTCGGCATGGTGCTGCGCGCGCTGGGCCACGGCATGAAGGTGGCCGTCATCCAGTTCATCAAGGGCAGCCGCGAGATCGGCGAAAAGAAGGCGCTTGAATGTTTCGGCGATCAGGTGTCGTTCTTCGCCTGCGGCGAGGGCTTCACGTGGGAGACGCAGAACCTGGAGAAAGACCGCGAGCTTGCGCGCCGCACGTGGGCGGAGGCGGAAAAGGCGCTTTTCCCCGGATCGGATTTCGACATGGTGCTGCTGGACGAGCTGAACGTGGTGCTGAAATACGGCTACCTGAGCCTTGACGACGTGATGCCCGCGCTCATCGCCCGCCCGAAGATGCAGCATGTCATCATCACCGGGCGCAACGCACCCGAGGCGCTCATCGAGCACGCCGATTTGGTGACGGAAATGACGCTGGTGAAGCACCCCTTCCGCAGCGGTGTGAAGGCCCAACCGGGCGTGGAGTTTTAGGCTCCGGTCCTAACAACTCCGGTGGCGCCATCCAAAGAGGCGGCGCAACACTCAAGGTGATGCGCAAACAACCATGGCACCACGTTGCATATCAGGCTGGCGCCATGCAATTCACGGGTTCTGCCCCCTGGCTGTCATGTCGAATCGCGCAAGGATTCACCGGCACAAGCCGGCGCAAATCGCCCCGCGTCTCCGCCTGGTCCTGGATCGTCATGATTCGGACCCAAGGGGCGTGACGGTAAGTGGGACTTCGGCCATTCCGATGCCATGCCACGCCAGCCGGCCCTACCCGAAAAAATGAAGGCGCCCCGCACGCCGGCAAGGCATGCGGGGCGTTTCGGGCCCGAGTATCGCTCCTGTCCGACATTGGGTCGGATTTGTTGTTGGGCCTCCCTGTCTCTCCGAATGCACCGGGCACGGCAAAACCGTGCAGCCGCCACCCTGCAAGCCGGCTCCAGCCGTCCGGCACGCGCATCACAGGCGGTACAATACCTGGTCGGTCCAGAAACGTTCAAGCCGCGCCAGTGCCTTGTTCAGCCGCGCGAACTCCTCCTCGTCCATGCCCATGACCTCGCGGATGGGCACCAGCTGGCGTTCGTAGAGCTGATCCACCAGCTTGCGCACCTCGTGCCCCTTCTCGGTGAGCTTCACACGCACCGCGCGCCGGTCCGACGGGCTTCGCTGATGCGAGACATAGCCCGCCTCCACCAGCTTTTTCAGGTTGTAGGATACGTTGGAGCCCTGGTAGTAACCGCGCGCCTTCAGCTCGCCGGCGGAAAGTTCCTCGTCGCCGATGTTGTAGAGCAACAGCGCCTGCACCGGATTCAGGTCGGTACGCCCGTGGCGCTCGAACTCCGCCTTGATGACCTCCAGCAGCCGGCGGTGCAGTTTTTCGATCAGACTCACCGCCTCCAGATATTTGCTTTTCATGGGTGCCGGCGCGGGCTGGCCGCCGGCGTAAAAATCCCGAGTAACCTGCCTGTTCATGTTTACACCTGCCCTGTGTGACGCCTCACTAACCCAAGATACCCGCGGGGATGATTATGATTTCGGCTTTCCCCTGCATCAGTTGGCAAATGTAGGAGAGGCAGATTAAAAACTGGCGAAAGGACTGAGTAAATTTGTCGTTTATTTTTATCGATCCCGCCCGAAGGGCCACACCCAGTGGTTGCGCATGATGGTCTGGCCGGCAATGTCTCGGAAGCCTTCATCGACGCCGGCATTCGGCCCGTTCATGCCGCTCCAACAACGCCCTCACCTCGCCCGCCGCCCGTTCCAGCGCCGTTTCATCGCCGGAGCGCAGCACCACTCGCACGCTCATGCGTGGATTTTGCACAGGCCCCTCGAAGGACGGATAGGAACCGATGGCCACTTGCGGATGCCGTTGCGCGATCTGCGCCAGCTCCTCGCCCAGTTCGCCTTCGGGAACCTCCGCCTGCAGCACCCTCTGGCGCATCGGCGCGCCCCGCTTCAGGTGTGGTGCCAGCGACTCCAGCATGGCGCGCATCACCCGCGGCACGCCCGCCAGCACGAAGACGTTGCCAATGCGATACCCCGGCGCGGCGGATATGGGATTGTCTATCAGCTGCGCGCCCTCCGGCACCCGCGCCATGCGCATTCGCGCGGCGTTTTCCTTCCGCCCCCGCGCCCGCAGGAAGGCGCGCAGCCGCGCCGCGGCTTCCGGGTGCTCCACAACCCCCACGCGAAACGCCCGCGCCACCGCGTCGGTGGTGACGTCATCGTGCGTGGGCCCTATGCCGCCGGTGGTGATGACGTGGTCATGTCGTTCACGCAAGGCGTTCACCGCCTCGGCGATGGCCTCAAGCTCGTCCGCCACAACCCGGATTTCACGCACGTCGATGCCCAGGCCAGCCAGGAAACGGGCGATTTCTCCGCTGTTGGTGTCCTGCACCTGGCCAGAGAGAATCTCATCGCCAATCACCAACACCGCCGCGGTGGGGTTTTCCACCGTGCGCGCGGTTTCTTCATGCCGTTTCGTGGCATGGGGCTTGTCACCTCGCCTGCCGCCTGCCATGCAGAAGCTCCGCGTGAAATGCCTTTGCCAGCTTCAGGATAGCCACTGCCATGAAACTGCCGCAACCCATGATACCGGGCCGCCTGGTGCGCCGTTACAAGCGCTTCCTGGCCGACGTCGTGCTGGAAGACACCGGCGAGCTCATAACGGCCTCCACGCCCAACACCGGCTCCATGATGAGCCTGCTGGACGAGGGCAACCGGGTGTGGCTTTCCGTCTCCGATGATCCGAAACGCAAATACAGATATCGCTGGGAGCTGGTGGAGGTGAACGGCCCGGCGGGTATCGCACTGGTGGGGCTGAACACATCCCTGCCCAACCGCCTGGCGGAAGAGGCCATCCGTGCCGGGCTCATTCCCGAGCTGGCGGGATTTGAGGCCATCCGCCGCGAGGTGCGCTTCGGCGAGGAAAACAGCCGCGCCGACCTGCTGCTGGAAGCGGCAGGCAGGCCGCCGGTGTATGTGGAGGTGAAAAACGTCACTCTCTCACGCTCACCCGGACTGGCGGAATTCCCTGACGCGGTCACCCAGCGCGGCGCGAAACACTTGCGCGAGCTGGCGCGCGTGGTGGAACGGGGTCTGGGGCGTGCGGCCATGATATACATGTGCCAGCGCACCGATGCCGAGCGCTGCGCGCTGGCCGCGGACATCGATCCGCGCTATGTGGAGGAATGGCTGCGCGCCAGGGACACGGGCGTGGAGATGTATGCGCTGGCCTGCTGCATCAGCCCGCAGGAAGTTCTGCCCACGCGCGTCATCCCCCTCGTGGCGCCGGACGAGCCTGAAGGCACGTCGGGAAAAGGTTGAATCGTCGCCTGGGGAAAACCATACATCTTGTTGAGTGACATTGGTTTTTGGAGAACTCGATGAACAGGCAAGAGCGCTACATCCGCGGTGAGCTGGCCCCCTATGCCGCCACGCACCAGATCAAGTTGTGGGGTCCGGAATCCTTTGAGGGCATGCGCAAGGCCGGGCGGCTGGCGGCCGAGGCGCTGGACATGCTGACCGAGCACGTGCGCCCCGGCGTGAGCACGGAGGAGCTGGATCGGCTGGTGTTCGAGTTCGCCATGGATCACGGCGCTGTCCCTGCGCCGCTGAACTACCGCGGATTCCCGAAAAGCATCTGCACCTCCGTCAACCACGTGGTCTGCCACGGCATCCCGGACGAGAAGAAGGTGCTGAAAGAGGGCGACATCGTGAATATCGACGTCACCCTCATCGTCGATGGCTGGCATGGCGATACCTCGCGCATGTACCCGGTGGGCGACATTTCACCGAAGGCCAGGCGCCTCATCGATGTGACCTACGAGGCCATGATGCGCGGCATCGAGGCGGCCAAACCCGGCGCCACCACCGGCGACATCGGCCACGCCATCCAGACCTTTGCCGAGGCCAACCGCTGCTCGGTGGTGCGCGACTTCTGCGGCCACGGGCTGGGCAAGCTCTTTCACGACGCCCCGAACATCCTGCACTACGGCCAGCCGGGCACCGGCGTGGAGCTGAAACCGGGCATGTTCTTCACCATCGAGCCCATGCTGAACCTGGGCAGGCCACAGGTGAAGATCCTCAAGGATGGCTGGACGGCGGTCACGCGGGACCGCTCATTGTCGGCCCAGTTCGAGCACACCATCGGCATCACGGAAGATGGCGCGGAGATCTTCACCCTGTCCCCGAAAGGTCTGCACAAGCCGCCTTATGAGGTGTGAAGCCTCATGATACCCCCCTGCGCCCCTCTCCTTCCCCGTTATTCAGGAAAAACTCGCCGCGCGGGGTTGGCAAGGGGCGAGGCGGTGTGTCTAAATTTACCGCATGGGGGATGATTTCAGGGACAAGCCGTCTGGCATACTGCCCGGCCTGATGCCGGAAGGCGCCGCCATGCCCGAAGGGAGCGGGCAGGAGGCCGCCGCCTCTTCTTCTCCGGCGGAAACCGCCACGAAGCGCAAGAAGGGCGGCGACGACAAGCGCGAAAGGCCGCATTATGCCGGGCATCGCGAGCGGTTGCGGGCGCGCTTTCTGTCCGCCGGTGCGGAGGCGCTGGCGGATTATGAACTGCTGGAGCTGGTGCTGTTTCGCGCCATCCCACGCCGCGACGTGAAACCCCTGGCGAAGGAGCTTATTTCGCGCTTCGGCTCGTTTGCCGAGGTGCTGGCCGCGCCCCCCAAGCGCCTGATGGAAGTGCCGGGCGTGGGCGAGGCCGTGGCCACGGAGCTGAAGATCGTGCAGGCGGCCGCGGTGCGGCTTGCGCGGCAGGAGGCGCGCAAGAAGCCTGTATTCCGGGGCTGGGCGGATCTCATCTCCTATTGCCGCGCCGCCATGGCCCGGGCCGAGCGGGAGGAATTCCGCATCCTTTTCCTTGACGTCAAGAACCAGCTCATCGCCGACGAGGTGCAGGGGCGCGGCACCATAGACCACACGCCGGTCTATCCGCGCGAGGTGGTGCGCCGGGCGCTGGAGCTTTCGGCCGCCTCCATCATTTTGCTGCACAACCATCCTTCCGGCGACCCCACACCGTCACGGGCGGATATCGAGATGACGAAAAAGATCATCGCCGCAGCCGAACCGCTGGGCATCCTGGTGCACGATCACATCGTCATAGGGCGCCAGGGCCATGCCTCCATGCGCGCGCTGGGTCTTCTCTGACCGACCGTCTCCAATCGGTTGCGAATTTCAGGATTTTTACGCGGCATTAAGCACGTGCGATGCACCATGTGCAGAGCCGGGGGCAACAATCTTGAACCGTTATTGCATATACAAGGATTCCGCGATGAACTGGCAGCACACCGGCACGATGAACAACGCGACAGGCGTCAAGACGAAGGAATCCGCAGCCTCGGGCCTTGTTGCGACCGAGCGTCGTCGTGCCCGTCGCCGGCGCGTGCTCTATCGTGCGCGGCTGGCCTTCAACAACACCACGCTGAACTGCACCGTGAAGGACATTTCCGAGTATGGATGCAAGCTGAAACTGGCCGTGCCGCCGGTGCTACCCGAGACATTCGAGCTGATCATGAACAAGACCGGCGAGCGCCGCAAGTGTCAGCTGGTGTGGCTCTCCGACTGCGAAGTGGGCGTGTGCTTCACCGACGTGGGCGAATGAGCGTCCGATTCGGCGCAAGCGCGTGCGAACCCTCACCCCCGTGCGACAGCCTCAGGCACCCTCTTCCAGGTCATAATCCAGGATGGCCATCTGGAAGTTGTAGCAGATGTCGTTGGGATCTTCGTCATCCTTGAAGATGACGCCGATGAACTCGTCGCCGATATAGACTTCGGCCGAATCATCCTTGCGCGCGCGCCGGCGCACCTCCAGCTCCGGCAGCTTGAACTTGTTGCGCAAATACTTGTTCAGCTTGGCGATTTCTTCCGGGGTCACGGGCATTCCTCCGTCGTGATCACTGTCCGGCGCGCTTCTGCGCCGTGCCTTTCCGTCTCTGGCTGTAACGCCTGCGGGATGGGCTGGCAAGCACGAATTGCGGGCCGCCTGACCGGCGGGACGCCATCAGCCCGCGCCATTGCCTCCGGCATTGCCGCCATTGCCGCCGTTGCCGTTGTCCACGTCCAGCCCGTGGTCCATCTCCAGCGCCGGCTCCGGGCACGGAGCCTTGCCCACCACCTTCGCCGGCACGCCCGCCACCGTCACCCGCGGCGGCACGTCCTTCAGTACCACCGACCCGGCCGCAACCCGCGCGCAGCAGCCCACCTCGATGTTGCCCAGCACCTTGCAGCCCGCCCCCAGCAACACGCCGGCGCGGATCTTGGGGTGCCGGTCGCCGTGCTCCTTGCCGGTGCCGCCAAGGGTGACGTCCTGCAGGATGGACACGTTGTCCTCCACCACCGCCGTCTCGCCGATGACGATGGCATGTCCGTGATCGATCATGATGCCCTGCCCCATGCGCGCGGCCGGGTGGATGTCCACCGTGAACACCTGCGATGAGCGGCTTTGCAGGAACAGCGCGAAGTCCTTGCGCCCTTGCTCCCACAGCGCATGGGCCAGCCGGTGCGCCTGCAGCGCCAGGAACCCCTTGAAATACAGGAATGGCTCGATATAGCGCATGCAGGCGGGATCGCGCTCATAGACGGCGATGATGTCCGCCCGCGCCGCCTCGCCGATGGTCGGGTCCGCCTTCAGCGCCTGGCGGTAGGCCTGGCCGATGAGCTCGGCGTTGATGTCGTGGTTGGCCAGCATCATGGCGATGCGGTGGCCCATGGCTTCCTCGAAGCGCTCGTGCTCCAGCACCGCCGCATGAATGAACCCGCCCAGTGCGGAATCGGCACGGATGATCTCCCGCGCTTCCTCGCGGATGCGCTCCCAAACGGGATCAAGGGATGCGGTCTTCGGTCGTTGCGCCATGTCGGACATGATGAACGCTCCTGCGCGGCAGATTTGCGGAGTTTGAAATTCTATGGACTGCCCGGCAGGACCGCAACCATGTTGCAGCCAGTTGGCTAACGTACCGCAACGGCGTTCCGCAGCCCCGCCGCCTTGGAACATGACGGCTCAGAAGGCCATGACTTCATCCGTGGCGGCAAAGCCCGGCACGGGCGGCACCGCGGCATGGTGATAGTCGATGAACGAGATGGCCCGCCCCCGGCGAGTATAGACACGGATGAAGGCCTGGTGCGGCGGACCGAACACGCACACCAGCCGTCCGAGATCCTTCAGCTGATCCAGCAGCGCCCCCGGACGTTCCTCTATACGGCCGTTGAGCAATATGACGTCATAGGGCGCCTCGCCGCGCCAGCCACTTGCGTGCTCGCCCATCACCACCGCGGCGTTCACGCACTCCAGCCGTTCCAGATTGGCCGTGGCCCGTCGCGCCAGCTCCTCATCGTGCTCCAGTGCGATGACCGACTCCGCCAGCCGGCACAGGATGGCGGTGGAATAGCCCGTCGCCGGGGCCACGTCCAGCACACAATCCCTCGCCCCGATATCCGCCAGCTGCAACATGCGCCCCAGGGTGAGCGGCTCCATCAGCCAGCGGGTGTTGCCCCGGGCATCGGCGCCGATGGGCAGATCCTCGTCCACATAGGCCAGTGACCGCTTCTCCTGCGGCACGAACAGCTCGCGCGGCACTTCCTCCATGGCGGCGATAACCCTCAGGTCCATCACGCCGCCGGGACGCACCTGCGATTCCACCATGTTGTACCGCGCACGGGCAAAGTCCATCATCAATCCGCTCCTTCCCGGCCCCACCGGCCGGTTTCTCGCTGTTCCCCGAAAAAATGTCCGCAACGCTTTCCCGTCAGGGAAAATAGCGCGTTCGCACGGCTTGTCCAGCCGCAAGGCGCCGTGCAACATTGTTCGCAACGGGGGCGGTCCACAAGAGGCGTCCAAACATGACCCGCGCTGAAGACGTACTGCATCTCGTCGGCAACACCCCCCTCGTTCGCCTGCATGGTCCGTCGGAGAAAACGGGCTGCGAGATCTGGGGCAAGTGCGAATTTCTCAATCCCGGCTACTCGGTGAAGGATCGCGCCGCGCTGTTCATCATCCGCGACGCGCTCGAGCGCGGGCTGGTCGCGCCCGGCGGCGCGGTGGTGGAAGGCACGGCCGGCAACACCGGCATTGGCCTTGCCATCGTTGCCAACGCGATGGGGTTGAAGACGGTCATCGTCATTCCCGAAACGCAATCGCGGGAAAAGAAGGACACCCTGCGCGCCCTGGGCGCGCAGCTGGTGGAAGTGCCGGCCAGGCCCTACCGCAGTCCCAACAACTACGTGAAATATTCCGCTCGCCTGGCCGAAGCGCTGAAGGACAGGTTCCCCGGCGGCGCCTTCTGGGCCAACCAGTTCGACAACCCCGTCAACCGCCGCGCGCACGAACGAACCACCGCGCAGGAGATTTGGGAGCAGACACAGGGCCGCCTGGACGCCTTCATCTGCGCTGTGGGCACCGGCGGCACCCTGGGCGGCGTTTCCGACGGCCTGAAGGCGAAGAACCCCGGCATCGTCATCGGCCTGGCCGATCCGTATGGCGCCGCGCTCTACAGCTACTACACCCGCGGCGAGCTGAAGGCGGAGGGCAACTCCGTCATGGAGGGCATCGGCCAGAGCCGCATCACGAAAAACCTGGAAGGCGCGAAAATAGACTGGGCCTGCCGTGTGTCCGACACCGAGGCGCTGGAAGTGCTCTACGAATTGAACATGAAGGAAGGGCTGTTCCTGGGCGGCTCCTCGGGCATCAACGTGGCCGGCGCGATGAAGCTGGCGCGCGAGCTGGGACCGGGCAAGACCATCGTCACCATGCTGTGCGACACAGGCGCACGCTACTTGTCGAAACTTTACAATCCGGCCTTCCTGGAGGAAAAGGGGCTGCCCCTGCCGCCATGGACGACGGAGCCGGGGCCCGAGCTGCCGGAAGTCTTCCTGCCGGAAGAGGAAGGCGAGTGAACGAAGCGAAACGCGCAAATGACGGGGGAACGAACGACATGACCAACAAGGCCGGGCGCGGAAAATGGATCGTGAGCCCCGAATGGCTGCACGAGCGGCTGGACGATCCGAACGTGGTGGTGCTGGACGCCAGCTGGGTGCTGCCCGAGGAAGCCGCGCCGGGCACGGACGTGCACGAGGAGTTCCTGGAAGAGCACATCCCCGGCGCGCAATTCTTCGACATCGACGAGGTGGCCGATCCGAACGCCCCCCTGCCCCACACCGCCCCGCCGCCGGAGCTGTTCGCGGAAAAGGTGGGGCGGATGGGCATTTCCAACGACACCACGGTCATCATCTACGACACCTTTCCGCCTTTTGCCGCGCCGCGCGCCTGGTGGCTGTTCCGCCTGTTCGGGCATGATGACGTGGCGGTGCTCGATGGCGGGCTGGAGGCCTGGAGCATGGCCGGATACGATGTGGAGGAAGGCCCGGCGAAACCGCGCGAGGCCAGAACCTTCACCCCCAATTTCCGCCGCGAGCTCATCGCTTATGCGGAAGATGTGAAAAAGGCGCTGGAAGAAGGCCTGCCACAGGTGGTGGACGCCCGCTCGCCGGGGCGCTTTTCCTGCACCGAGCCGGAGCCATACGAAGGCGTGCCGTCGGGCCACATGCCCGGCGCGAAAAACGCCTATTACGCACGCTTCATGAACGTGGACGGTACGCTGAAGGCGCCCGACGAATTGCGCCACGAATTCGAGCAGGCCGAGGTGGATCTGGACAAGCCAATCATCTTCACCTGCGGCTCCGGGGTCACGGCCTGCCTGCCGGCGCTGGCCGCGGCCGAGCTGGGGCACGAGCAGTGGTCTGTCTATGATGGCTCCTGGCGCGAATGGTCGGCGCTGCCGGACGTGCCGAAGGTTCTCGCCGAAAGCGCACTGGGCTGAACGCCCCCCTCGCCCATGGTGGTGGCCGGCAGAAGGTGCGACAGCGCACCCGGTTGGCCCGGGCGGGCGGGGCTTTCGGACAGGGGCGGTCCTTCAGCGCCCCTCGAGCGCCCGCGCGATCGCCTTCTCATAAACCCGCAGCACCTTCTCAACGCCCAACGCCTCGGCGGCGCGGGCGAGCGTTACATTGGCGTTGGCCTCCAGCACAAGCGGTTCTTCGTCACCGCGGGAAAGAATATCCACCGTGCAAAAGCGCAGACCCAGCGCCTGCGCTGCGCGCCTGGCCAGTCCCGCCAACTCTTCCTCCGACGCCTGTAACGGCGCGATTCGGCCATCGCGGCCCAGGTTGTGCAGGCGTGGCTTGGGCTTGCCACCCTCGCCCGCATTCCCCGCCACCTTGGCGAAGGCCAGAAGCACCTCGCCGTCCAGCACCACGAAGCGGCATTCCCGCGCCGCCGGCAGCCACGGCTCCACGCACGCCGCGCCATCCGGCCAGCGCGCCGCCACCGCCGCCAGGCGCCGCAGCGCCGCGTCTTTCGTCCGGCACAGCCACACGTCCGCCCCGCCGCGCCCGCGGTTGGGCTTCACCACCACCGCCCCGCCCTCGCCTGCCGCCGCCATTTCCGCCACCGCCGCGCGCGCCTCCTCCGCCCAGCCCCTGGCCGTGCCGCGCAGGCCCATGAAAAGCGCAGGCGACATCACCAGCCGCCGCGGCACGTGCGGCACGCCCGCCTCCGCGAACCTGAGCGCGCAGAATGCCTTGTCATCCGCGGCCTTCGCCGCCAGTTGCGCGTTCAGCCCCAGGTCGAAACCATGGAAGAAGCGCGCCTGCTCGCCGCGCCCAATCCGCAGCACCCAACCGTGGGAGAGTTCCGAGCATTCCAGCCCGTGCGCCGTGCAATACCGGTGCGCCGCCTCCCTCAGCAGCGGATGAGAGCCGCCCTGCGCCATCGCCTCTTTTTCCCCTCGCCCCGCGTTGCGCTCGTGCGTGTTTTCCTGTTTCATGGGGACATCATACACGAAGCGAAGGATGCTCGCTCATGGACTTTTCCCGGTTCAAGGTCATCAGTTTTGACTGTTACGGCACGCTCATCGACTGGGAAACCGGCATCTGGGACGCCCTGCAGCGGCTGTTCCTGGCCAATGACGGCCGCGCGCCGGTGAACCGGGCGCGGGCGCTGGCCGATTTCGCCGAGGAGGAAAGCCGCGTCGAACGCGAAAACCCCGCCATGCGCTACGACGAGGTGCTGGCCACCGTGCACAAGGCTCTGGCCACGCGCTGGGGGCTGATCACCACGCCGGGGCTGGACGAAGCCTTCGCCCGGAGCATCGCCTGCTGGCCGGCCTTCACCGATTCGGCGGAGGCCCTGCGCGAACTGAAGCGTCACTGCCGGCTGATCATTCTGTCCAATGTGCACAACGCCGGTTTCGAGCATTCCGCACGCAAGCTGGGGGTGGAATTCGACGCCGTCTACACCGCCGAGCTCATCGGCTCCTACAAGCCCGACACCACCAACTTCCACTATCTGCTGCGAGCGGTGAAGGAAGCCTTCGACTGCCCGCCGGAGGCTCTGCTGCACGTGGCGCAAAGTCCCTTTCACGACATCGCGCCGGCCAAGGAGACAGGCATCACCACCGTCTGGATAGACCGTTACGGCCTGGCCGACCATGGCGGCTGGGGCGCCACGCCTCGGCTCTCCCATCTCCCACAGCCCGACGCGCATTACACCGCGCTGGCCGAGCTGGCGCGGGAATTCTCCACTGCCTGACCTCCCATCCACGCCGGCGCCTCGTTCATCTCGTCTTTCCCGCAACGGTTCCGGCCGTGCGAAAAAAACCCACACCCCCCTTGCGAAAGGGCTGTCCTTCCCTATTCTCCGGCCCGAGCGCCTCCCATGCGCATTCGGGGGGAAACATGTGACAATCGCCACGGAAGAAGGAGCCCGAGCATTGCGCCTGCTCGAAAGGATATTCGAGGGTTTCCTGTGGAACTCGCGGCTGGTGGTGCTGGTGGCGGTGCTGGCTTCCCTGGCGGTGGCCTTCGCCGTGTTCTACATGGCCACGGTGGACGCCGTGATCATGATCGCGCACCTGGCGCACTACATGCATCTCGACACCGCCGCCCGCGAAGCCCTGCACAAGGAAAGCATCGCTCATATCGTCGCCATCATCGACGGCTACCTGTTGGCCATGGTGCTGCTCATCTTCTCGCTGGGCATCTACGAGCTGTTCATCTCGCGCATCGACCAGGCCGACGATTCCACCGCCTCGCGCATTCTCTCCATCCGCAACCTGGACGACCTGAAAAATCGCCTGGCCAAGGTCATCCTGATGATCCTGGTGGTGAACTTCTTCGAGCGTTCCATCGACATGAAGTTCGACAATGCCACGGACATCCTCAGTTTCGCCGGTGGCATCGCGCTCATCGGCCTGGCGCTTTACCTGACACACGCGGCGGAGCATGGCCATGGTGGCAAGGCGCATCATGACAACGACAGGAACGGCATCCAGAACAAGTCCTCCCGTTGAGGGCCTCGGGGCCGATTTCGGCAAATCCGGTGCGCCGCGCAGGCTGCTGGTCCGGGAGAAGGAACAAGCGCTGTCCTGCGCTTTGTGCATGACCACATTTCGCGCCAGCTCCATAAGGCGGCGGCATTGCTGAAAAATGTCGTTGGCATCATCGTCTTTTTCGAGGCCGGACCCGCAAACTCCCTTGAAACGTTTTTTCCGAACCCGCACATCATGAAAAACAATATCAAACAGAAAAGGAGTTGGGGCGCATGACGCAGGACATCTGGGACAAGATCGTGGCCGGCGACAAGGAGGCTTTTGACCGCCTGGTGGAAGCGGAAATGGCCAATCTGCTGGAGGCGGCCAAACATGAGATCGCCTACTACAGAAGCGTTGGCGACTATCCACCCGATTTCATGACGCCGGAAGAGCTGGTGGCGGAAGCCATGATCCGGGCCTGGGACAACCGGGAAAAGAAGCCCAAGGGCATGGAGCCGCGCGCCTGGCTGTATGCCATGCTGTTTCGCGCCGCCGACGCCATCGCCGCGCAACAACGCGAGATCCAGAAGCACGAGGCGCTCGCGCTGGAAGAGGAATTGCCCGACGCGCCGCTCGTGTTCGACCCCGTTTACGATGACGACGAGGAATTCTACGAGTGGTACCAGCCCGACGAGGCGCTGAAGTGGGAAGATATCATCGGCAGCATCGATCTGGAGCCCGACCTGCTCATCGAGGCGGTGGAGGAAGCACCGCAGCGGCTGGAGCAGAAGGAGCGTCGCGCCGCCCTGCTCTATTGCCGCTTCGGCCTGAGCCTGGAGCAGACCTGCCGCGTGCTGGAGGAGAAGCCGGAAACCGTCACCAGGCTGGTGCAGAAGGCGAAAGAAAAGATAAGCGCCGCCTGAGACGGCAAGTGCGACACTTTCCGGGTCCACAAACGCCTTTGCCGATGCTATGAGACAGAAGACGTCGCGGGCGCGTCCCTTGCGGGATGCGCTCGTGCGTTATCATGGATTTGTCGGGCAGCGTTCCGTTTTGGAGCCGCAAAAGCGCGCCGGATGAGGCCGACCCAAACCGGGGGCCGACAGGCCGGCACTGCCAAAGCGTTCTTCCGGGCGGATCCTGCCTTGTGTCAGGGCTTGCCGGCGGACATGGAGCCATCGGCAAAGCGAACAAGGAGGATCATTCCATGCGCAAGTTCTTCACTCTTTTCGTTTCCGGCCTTTTCGCCACCCCGGCGCTGGCGCATCCCGGCCACGTGGCGGATCACGGTGCCGGGCACGACCACGTGGCGGCCCTTGCCGCACTGGCGCTGGCCATCGTCGTGATGGGAATCGTCGGACTGCGCGCCGCCTACCGGCGCAGGCAGGCTCGGCGCGCCATGTCCGCCAGGCACGAGGATGCCGCGGCCTGAACGGGAGCGCTCTCATGACCGAACCCGTAACGGGCCTTATGATCTGCGGGCATGGCTCGCGCGACGCAGGGGCAGTGGAGGAGTTCGCCCGGCTGGTGGACGGCGTGCGCAAGCGCATCGGCGACCGCTGGCCGGTGGCCCACGGCTATCTGGAGTTCGCCCGCCCCATCATCCGCGAGGGGCTGGACGCGTTGCGCGAACTGGGCTGCGAACGCATCCTTGCCGTGCCGGGGCTGCTGTTCGCCGCCGGACACGCCAAGAACGACATGCCCAGCGTGCTGAACGGCTACGCTGCCGAACACGGCGTGGAAATACGCTATGGCCGCGAGCTGGGCATCACGCCCAAGCTGCTGCGGGTGGCCAGCGAGCGCATAGAGGCGGCCGAAAGGGCGGCCTCCAGCAATATTCCCCGCCATGACACGCTGCTGGTGGTGGTGGGGCGTGGCTCCTCCGACCCGGATGCCAACGCCAACGTGGCCAAGGTGGCGCGCCTGCTGGGCGAATCGCTGGGCATGGGATGGGCCATGCCGGCCTATTCCGGCGTGACCTTTCCGCTCACGGCCCCGGCCCTGGAGCGTGCCGCAAGGCTCGGTTTTTCCCGCGTCATCGTTTTTCCGTGGTTCCTGTTCACCGGCATCCTGGTCAACCGCATTTACGATGCGGTGGCCGAGGCGCAACGGGCGCATCCGCATATCGAGTTTCTCAAGGCCGGCTACCTGAACGATCACCCGTTGGTGGTGGATACCTTCCTGGAACGGGCCGAGGAACTCGTGCTTGGCAGCCCGGCCATGAACTGCAGCCTGTGCAAGTACCGCGAGCAGCTGCCGGCCTTCGAACACCAGGTCGGCGAACCGCAGATGAGCCATCACCACCACGTGGAGGGTATCGGCACCGGTGGCCACGGGCATCATCGTCATGATCACGGGCATGATCACGGGCACGATCATGGGCACGGCCACGGACATGACCATCATCACCACCACGCGCCCTATCCCCACGCCGACCATCCGCTGGGACCGCGCACCTTGAAAAAGAGCGATTCGAACACCGGAAAACGTCCCCGCGGCACGGACAAGACAGTGGATGATGCATCATGAGTGGCCAGAAACACGACGACTGGCTTCGTGATCCGGCCGAAATCACGCGCAAATCCTTCGAAATCATCTCGCAAGAGGCGGATTTTTCCCACCTGCCGCCCGATTGCCATCACATTGCCGCGCGTATCATTCATGCATGCGGCCTGCCCGAGCAGGCGGCCAACATCCGTATTTCACCAGGTTTGCAAGAGGTGGCAGGCAGGATACTGACCGAAGGTGGAGATATCTTCGTAGACACGGAAATGGTGCGCGCGGGCATCATGCGCTCCAAGCTGCCGCAAAAGGTCAAGGTGCATTGCTTTCTGCGCAACCCTGAAGTACAGGAGCTGGCACACAGAACAAATACCACATTAACCGCTTCGGTTGTCAAGAGTTGGAAGATACAACCAGGGAGGGCAATCTGCATTATCGGCAACGCACCCACGGCCCTGTTCCAGTTGCTCGAACGGATGAAGCGGGAAGGCCTGCGCCCTGCCGCCGTGCTGGGCTTTCCCGTGGGGTTCGTGGGCGCCGCCGAATCGAAACAGGCTCTGCACCAAGAGTTGCGCAGCGGGCTGCCAGCCGCCACAATGCTGGGGCGGGCCGGGGGAGCCGGCATGGCGGTCGCAGCCTTCAACGCCATGCTCTTGCGCTGGCACGAGGAAAACGCCAGGAGTTGAACGACCGGACCCCGGAATGATCAAACGTCAAAAACATCCCAATCCCCTTCTCATCATCGGCATGGGCGCGGGGGGCATGGACAGCTTGTCCATCGGCGCTTCGCGCGCGCTGTTCTCGGCCGATGTCATCTACACCTCCACCCGGCTGGCGCGCTTGCTGCCGCCTCCTCTGAAGACGAAGAGCACCACCTGGCCGGTGCCCTTCAATGCCATGATCGACGAAATCACGCGCCATCGGCAAGAAGGCCGCAAGGTGGCGGTGTTGGCCACCGGCAATCCTTTCTACTATGGCGTTGGCGTGGTCCTGGCCCAGCATTTCCCGCCGGAAGAAATAGAGGCCTGGCCCCAGCCTTCGGCCTTTGCCCTGGCCGCCGCACGGCTGGGTTGGGCCGAACAGGACATTTTCAAGATTTCTCTCCACGGACGCCAGACACGCGCGTTGGAACCTCTGCTGGTGGAACGCTCGCGCATCTTCCTGCTCACCGAGCCCAATACCCTCCGTCGCGTGGCCGAGCGCCTCGAGCGGCGCAACCTGCTGGGCAGCCGCATCGTCATCCTGGCCGATCTGGGCGGACCCGACGAGCAGGTTCATGAATTGACGGTAACGGAGGCGTTGCACTTCGACGACGCCGTCCTGAGCATGCCGCATGTCATCGCGCTGGAGTGCCGCTATGCCAACCCGGAGACGGACTTTCATCCCCTGGCCTGCTCGCGAGCGCCCGGACTGGCAGAAGACGCCTTCGAGCACGACGGTCAGATTACCAAGTGGCCCGTGCGCGCCATTACCATCAGCGCTCTCATGCCACGCGCCAGGACTCTCCTGTGGGATGTGGGCGCGGGCAGCGGCAGCGTGGCCATCGAATGGCTGCGCAGCGCCGGACACACGGCACACGCCATCGCTATTGAGCGCAACGAGGAACGCTGCCGCATGATCGAGCGCAATGCCGATGCACTGGGCGCATCAAAGCTGCGCGTGGTATGTGGCGAGGCACCGGAAGCGCTGGCCAACCTGCCGCGGCCGGACGTGGTGTTCCTGGGCGGTGGCGTGGCCGACGAGGCGGTGTTCCAGGCCGCGTGGGACGCCCTGCTCAGAGGCGGCTGGCTGGTGGCCAACGCCGTGAGCCTGGCGGCCGAACAGGCCCTGTTGGCGCGGCATGCCAGGCTGGGCGGCGAGCTCTTGCGGATCCAGTTGTCCCACGCTGCCCCCATCGGCGGTCAACGCGAGCCAAGGGAATCGGCGCCGACAGAGCCGGAACAAATGCAACAACCCGCCGTCGGCATGGCCGAGGCCCCCGCCGGCCTGCTGGCCGAAGGAGCGGGGTACGAGGCCTTTCGTCAATCGCTACCCGTGACACAGTGGCGCGTGCGCAAGATATAAGCACACCTTTTCCGGCATTTGCTTGCCGCAATTGAAACGTCATGTGCGATTGGCGGCTCATTCTGTGCATGAATGCCACCCTTGCCTTGCTCTCGCCGCCGTCTGCTGCTTGAAAATCAGGCAGTGGGGTTTGACATCATCATGATGAAAAAAGGGCGGAGCGTTCATGTCGGGCACGCTGCATGGACTGGGGCTTGGGCCGGGCGATCCGGAACTCATCACCTTGCGCAGCTGGCGCATCATTTCGCTGGCGCCGGTCATCGCCTATCCGGAAGGCCCATCGGGTCATTCCAGGGCGCGCACCATTGCCACACCCTTCATGCCTGATGACGTGGAAGAACTGCCTTTGGCCATTCCCTTCGGCGCCAATGCGCAAGACGTGGAAATGGCCTACGACCGCGCGGCGGCCATCATTTCCGCCAAGCTGGACGAGGGCAAGGACGTGGCCTTCCTCTGCCTGGGCGATCCGCTCACCTATGGCACCTTCGGCAAACTGGCCACCCGGCTGGCGCAGCATTATCCGGTGCGGGTCACCCCTGGGGTCAGCGCGCCACAGGCGGCCGCTGCGCGCGTGGGCCGGGTGCTGGCCCAGGGCGACACTCCCCTGAAATTCCTGCCCGCCACCATGGACGAGGAAATGCTCACGGCCGAATGCATGAACCGCCATGCCGCGCTGGCCATCATCAAGGCCGGTGGGCGACTGTCGCGTGTGCACGCGGCGCTCTTGCGGGCCGGACGGGCGGAGAACGCGCTGGTGGTGGAAGAGCTGGGCGGAGCGGACGAGCGCGTTCTGCCCCTCAAAAAGGCGCTCACGGAAAGCGATGACGCGGCTCGCTATTTCTCACTGGTGCTGGTATGGCCTCAGCCATGACACGCCTGTCATGAACCTTCTGCCGTGAGCGGGACCATGTCCATGCCGTGCGGAAAATCGACACCCCTGCCGCCTCTGGTGGTGGCGCTGCACGGACACGCGGCCGGGCTGGCGCGGGGCGTTGCGCGGGCGGTGGGCGGACAGGCCAGCATCATATCCACCGATGTCCCCTCCACCTTGCGCGATGCCTTCGACACTGGCCGGCCCATCATCGGCATATGCGCCGCCGGCATCCTCATTCGCGCCGTGGCGCCACTGCTGCACAAGAAGCGTCGCGAGCCCCCCCTCATCGCCGTATCGCCCGACGCGGCGCACGTGGTGCCATTGCTGGGCGGACACAACGGCGGCAACGACCTGGCCCGGCGGATCGCCGAGGCCATCGGTGCGCACGCCATCATCACCACGGCCAGCGACGCGCAATTCGGCGTGGCGCTGGACGAACCGCCTCCCGGCTGGCGCCTGGCCAATCCGCAGCATGTGAAACCGTTCGTTTCGGCACTGCTCGAAGGCGCCAGCGTGTCCATGGAAGGCGAAAAACCGGACTGGCTGCGTGACAGCGCCCTGCCCTTCACCAACGATACCGCCGCCCCCTTGCGCATCACCGTCACGGAAAAGCCGGTCGATGCGGGACCGCAACACCTCGTCTATTACCCGCGCGATCTTGCCGTTGGCGTCGGCATGGCGCGCGATGCCGATCCTTCCCACGTTGTCGCGCTGGCAGAGGTGGCGCTGGCGCAGGCCGGCCTGCCGGCAGAGCGTGTGGCCGCCATCGGCACCATCGCGATGAAGGCGGACGAGCCGGCCTTGGCCGCGCTGGCGCACCGGCTGGAGGCGCCGGTACGGCTGTTTTCCGCCGATGAGCTGAAAGGGGTGACTGCGCCCAACCCTTCCCCGCGCGTGGCGGCGGAGGTGGGCACCCCTTCCGTCGCGGAAGCCGCGGCGCTCTTGCTGGCGGGCGAGAACGGACGGCTGCTGGTGGAAAAGGAGAAGAACGCGGTGGCCACGGTGGCGGTGGCGCGGGTCTCCGCGCCGGTGACGGACGCCGAAAACCTGCCCGGCCGGCCACGCGGGCGTTTGTTCGTGGTGGGCCTCGGCCCCGGCGACGCCGGCATGCGCACGGCCCAGGCGCGCGAGGCGCTGCTGCGGGCGCGCCACTGGGTGGGCTATGGCCTGTACCTGGAACTGGCCGGGGACCTGGCCGCCGGCAAGGAGCTGCATGATTTCGCCCTGGGAGAAGAAGAAGCGCGGGTGCGCCACGCCATCCGGCTGGCCGCGGAGGGCAACGACGTGGCGCTGCTGTGCTCCGGCGACGCCGCCATCTATGCCATGGCCTCGCCGGTTTTCGAGCTGCTTTCGCGCGAAAGCGAAGGATGGGACGACTTCGCCCGCCGTATCGAGGTGCGGGTCATCCCGGGCGTGAGCGCCCTGCAGGCGGCCTCGGCCCGCGCGGGCGCGCTCATTGGCCATGACTTCTGCGCCATCTCGCTTTCCGACCTGCTCACGCCGTGGCGGGTCATCGAGCGGCGTTTGCTCGCCGCCGCGCAAGGAGACTTCGTGGTGGCGCTTTACAATCCGCGCAGCCGCCGACGCGTGGCGCAACTGGCCCGGGCGCTGGAGATCTTGCGCGCGCACCGGCCGGCGGGCACGCCGGTGGTCGTCGCCTCCAACGTCGGCAGGCCCAGGGAACGGGTGCTGGTGACCACCCTGGCCGAGGTCAGGCCGGAAACGGTGGACATGTTGAGCATCGTCCTGGTGGGGGCCTCGGGCAGCAAGGCAATATCGGCCAACGGCACGACCATGGCCTTCACCCCGCGAGGGTACGCCAAGAAGTCAATCGATGAAGCCTCCAGATAGGCCCCCCGGCCATCCGGCCGCCATTGGGACCACGGCGGGCGACCGGGGCCGCGCTTCGGCGCAAGGGATGGTGGGCAAAGGGGCGGAGGCTTCACCGTGCAAGCGCACAGGGGAGCATTTGCGCATGACCGTCTATTTCATCGGCGCCGGACCCGGCGCGCCCGACCTCATCACCCTGCGCGGCGCGAAAATCATCGCCCGCTGCCCGGTGGTGCTCTACGCCGGTTCGCTGGTGCCGGCGGAGGTCGTCGCCCGCGCGCCGAAGAACGCGAAAATCATCGACACCGCCAGCATGACGCTGGAAGATATCGTGGAGGAAATGCGCGCCGCCCACGAAACCGGGCAAGACGTCGCCCGGGTGCATTCCGGCGACCCATCCATCTATGGCGCCATCCACGAACAGATGGAGGCCCTGCGCGCGCTGGGCATTCCCTACGAGGTGGTGCCGGGCGTGCCGGCCTTCGCCGCCGCCGCGGCCGCGCTCGGGACGGAGCTGACCATGCCGGAAATTAGCCAGACCATCATTCTCACCCGCCTTTCCGGCAAGGCCACCCCCGTGCCGGAATCGGAACGGCTGGAAGAGCTGGCAAGATCGCGCGCCACCTTGGCCATTCATCTTTCCGTGCGGCAGATGCGCGAGATCGTGCGCATCTGCACGCCGCATTATGGCGCGAACTGCCCCGTGCGCGTGGTCTATCGCGCCAGCTGGCCGGATGAAACGATCATCGCCGGCACCCTGCGCGACATCGCGGAAAAGGTCCGGAGTGCGAAAATCACCCGCACGGCGCTGGTGCTCATCGGCCACGTGTTGGCGCCGGCTGGCGAAGCCACTGCGGAGGGCCGGGACAAGGCGCCGGGCAGACGCCCTCGCTCCGGCCTCTACGACCCCGCCCACCGCCACCTGCTGCGCCCCGGCCCCCGGCGCGGCAAGTAG
>JALVSR010000143.1 GCA_027024225.1 Hyphomicrobiales bacterium
CGGGTCTTCAAGGCCAATGGACACGCGGATGACCTCCGGCCCTGCGCCCGCGGCCACCTGCTGCTCTTCCGTCAGCTGCGCGTGCGTGGTGCTGGCCGGGTGGATGATGAGAGAGCGCACGTCACCGATGTTGGCGAGATGCGAAAAGAGCTGCACCGAATTCACTAGCTTCACGCCCGCGCCGAAGCCGCCCTTCAGGCCAAAGGTGAACACCGCGCCCGCACCCCTGGGGCAATACTTGCGGTGCAGCTCGTAATAGGGGCTGCTCCTCAGCCCGGAATATTTCACCCATGCCACGCGCTCGTCCGCCTCCAGCCACTCGGCCACGCGCAATGCGTTGTCGCAGTGCCGCTGCATGCGAAGCGGCAGGGTTTCAAGGCCGGTCAGCGTGAGGAAGGCGTTGAGCGGGGCAATGGCCGGGCCAAGATCGCGCAGGCCCAGCACTCGCGCGGCGATGGCCAGCGTCATGTTGCCGAAAGTCTCGTATAGCTTCAGGCCATTGTAGGACGGGTTCGGCTCGGTGAGCAGCGGGAACTTGCCGTCCGCGCCCCAGTCGAAGTTGCCGCCGTCCACGATCATGCCGCCCATGGAGTTGCCGTGCCCGTTCATGAATTTGGTCAGCGAGTAGGACACGATGTTCGCCCCGTGCTCGAACGGGCGGATGAGGTAGGGCGTGGCCATGGTGTTGTCGACGATCAGCGGCACGCGCGCCTCTTCCGCCACCTTGGCGATGGCCTCTATATCGACGATCTGCCCCGACGGGTTGGCGATGGATTCGATGAAGATGGCGCGCGTTTTCTCCGATATCGCCTTGCGAAAACTGTCCGGATCATCGGCGTCGGCCCACGCCACTTTCCAGCCGAACTGCTTGAAGGAATGGTTGAACTGGTTGATGGAGCCGCCATAGAGCTGGCGCGCGGCGATGAGCTCGTCACCGGGCTGCATCAGGCAATGCAGGATGAGCATTTGCGCCGCATGACCCGAAGCCGTGGCCAGCGCCGCCGAGCCGCCCTCAAGAGCGGCCACCTTCGCCTCCAGCGCCGCCTGCGTGGGGTTCATGATGCGGGTGTAGATGTTGCCGAATTCCTTCAGCGCGAACAGGTTGGCGGCGTGCTCGGCGCTTTCGAACACATAAGAAGTGGTCTGGTAGATGGGCACAATACGCGCGCCCGTGGCCGGGTCGGGCTGTTGCCCGGCATGGATGCACTTGGTGGCGAAGCCGGAGAAGCTGAATTCGTCGTTCATGACCTCTTCCTCCCATGGATGTTTTTCGGGGAGATTGCCCCCCGCTTTGCCGGTTGGCAAGGCAAAAACGGCGCAAGCGGCCATGTCGCGGGGACGGAGGGAAACGGCAAGGGGATGGAACAAGAAAGCCTCAGCCGCGCGCCAGCTCTATCTTCGGACACCTGTTCATGACCACGGCCATGCCAGCCGCGCGCGCCCTTTCCGCCGCTTCCTCGTTCACCACGCCAATCTGCATCCAGACGACCTTCGGCTTCCACGGCAGGGCGAGGATTTCATCCATCAGCGCGGGCAACTGTGCGGGATTGCGAAAGATGTCGATCATGTCCACCGGCTGCGGCAGATCAGCCAGCCGCGCATATACCGGCCGGCCCAATATTTCGCCGCCCGCTTGTCCGGGGTTGACGGGAAATACCTCGTAACCGCGTTGTTGCAGGAACTCCTGCACCTGGTAGGCCGGCCGCGCCGGCTTGGGCGAGGCGCCAACAATGGCGATGCTCTTCACGCTCTCGAGCAGCTTGACGGGGTCGGGCAACTCTTCGGACGGGATGTCGCTGGGGGTGTTCATGGCACGCTGGCGGCTCAGGGTTTTTTGTCTTCCTTGCCGGGGGAAGTCTTGCCCGCCTCTCCGCTCTCTTCCTCCGTGCCGTGGTCGTGCGCCTCTTCGCCTTCTTCCTCTCCGGCGCCACCCTCCAGCAGCTCCAGCTTCTTGCGGTATTCCGGCTCGCTCAGCAGTTTCAGCACCACCTTGCGGTTGTTGATGGAAGGGATGAGGGCGCGCAGGTATTTCAGCAGCCGTTCCTTGCGCTTCTCGTCCATGTCCCCGCGCCGTTCCAGCGCCGTTATCTGCCGCACGATCTCGTCGTCATGCCCTTCCTCGATGGAAGAGAAGGCAAAGCCGATGTTGGTGATCACGTTGTTCCACTCGCGCACGGACTTGAACCCGTGCTTGTGGATGATATCGGCGAACTTCCTGCCCAGGGGCGACTTTTCGGCGAATTCCTGCAAGGTGGGATACTTGGCGATTTCCTCGTCCGGAAACTTGCCGAACACCTCCGCGAAGGCGTCCAGCGCCCGCTTCGCCGTATCAAGGTCCAGTTCCACCACCTCCAGCTCGGGAATGTCTTCGTTGATCAACGCTTCCAGGGCATCTTCCCCTTCCTCCTCTTGCAGGTCCTCCATGCCTTCCGGAACATGCCCCTGCATGTTTTCACCCGGGACGGAGGGATGCAAGGCGTTACCATCGTCCGCGCCAATGGGGGGCAGAAGCGATTCCTCGTTCTTTTGCGTTGGGCTTTCCGGCAGGATGCGGGCCTCGTCCTTTTCCGGAACGGGAGCGGCCCACGTTTCAGGGGTGTTGTTCGCGGCCACCGCCGGCAGGGCGGCTGCCAGCAACATCACCAGCGTGAACCGGCTTGTGCCGCAATCCTTGCCCGCGTGTGGACGCGATGAGCTTTCACGACTGGCAGTGCGACGCATGATCTTCCCTCAACGCTTCCCCATGGGAAGGCCGGCCTTGTGGATCGCCGTTTCGTTTCCCCGCCCTCGCAATGATAGTCTCATGACCTTGGTGCTGGCAAATCCACCTTCATGCGACCTTTCGTGGTATTAATTTACCGATAAAGCAAGTGCCGGAAAAAATGCGCTTTTTCAAAGGGGGCAATGAAAGTTTTTGCTTGACCTGATCTGGTCAATTCTGTATTTGCCTTTGCGGAGTTGCTGGCGGTGGCCGCTCTGCCGCCGCCTGTTTTTCCGAGAGGGGCTGAATTCCGACCTGGAACGCCCTTACGGCCAACCGAATGCAACAACGGAGTCCGAGCTGCCATGAAAACCTGGGTAGCGAAGCCGGGCGAGGTGGAGAAGAAGTGGATCCTGATCGACGCCGAGGGCCTGGTGCTGGGCCGCCTGGCGTCCATCATCGCCTCTCGCCTGCGCGGCAAGCACAAGCCGCAATACACCCCCCACGTGGATTGCGGCGACAACATCATCGTGATCAATGCCGACAAGGTGCGCCTCATGGGCCAGAAGATGCAGAAAAAGAAGCATTACTGGCACACCGGCTACCCCGGCGGCATCAAGGAGCGCACCATGGACAAGATGCTTTCCGGCAAGCGGCCGGAGAAGGTGCTGTATCTGGCCGTGAAGCGCATGTTGCCGAAGGGGCCGCTGGCCTATCGTCAGCTGAAGAACCTGAAGATCTACGCCGGGCCGGAGCACCCGCACGAGGCGCAGAAGCCTGAAGTGCTGGACGTGAAGGCGCTTAATCCGAAGAACGCGAGGAGGGCGTGATGGCCGAGGAAACCACGCTGGAAAATCTCTCCGAAGCCGTGCAGGGCACGGAAGAGCAGGCCCTGCCGGAACCCAAGATCGACGAGCACGGCCGCGCCTACGCCACCGGCAAGCGCAAGAATTCGGTCGCGCGCGTGTGGATCAAGCCCGGCAGTGGCAAGATCACCGTCAACGGCAAGCCGGCCGATGAGTATTTCATGCGCGCCACGCTGCTGATGATCCTGAAGCAGCCGCTCCAGGCCGCCGACCGCGCCACGCAATATGACGTCATGTGCACCGTTTCCGGCGGCGGCCTTTCCGGTCAGGCGGGCGCGGTGCGCCACGGCCTGGCCCGCGCGCTGGTGAACTACGAGCCGGCCTTGCGCCCGGTGCTGAAGAAGGGCGGCTTCCTCACCCGCGATGCCCGCGTGGTGGAGCGCAAGAAGTACGGCAAGCGCAAGGCCCGCCGCAGCTTCCAGTTCTCCAAGCGCTGACCGGAAATCATCTCGACACATGGAAAGGCCCCCGCAATGCCGGGGGCCTTTTTTGTCGCAAGACCAGAATTGTTCGAGCTATTACTGGCTCGGGGCGGCAGGTTTGGAAGGCCGCTTGGGCGTGCCGGGGTTACCCAGGTTGGGCACCTTTCTCGCTTCCATCTCGCACATGATGCTGCGCTTGCCCCTGAATGTCACTTCGCGGACTTTTCCGCCCTTGCCCAGGCAGCTCTTGCACTGTTGGCACAGGTTTGTGCTGAACCCGTACTTGTTGCAGGCGTTCAGGGCCGGATCGCTGGTGCAGGGCGGCACGGCCTGCGCGGCGGTTGTCGCGAACAAGGCCACGCCAGCCGCTGCCAGAAGCGACGGAATGAAGAGATTTCTCATGCACTTTTCCTTTGTTTTGCAAATTATCAACCACCTCATTCTGCGGATGAGCACATGAACCGGGGATGAATGAAACCAGGGCGCCGGGTTTCGGGAACGGGAAAAGCAGCCAATCAGCGGTTCATCAGCCAGAAGACGAGGTTCAGCACCAGCGTGAGCACGATGGAAAGCACGATGGAGGTGCCAAACAGCAGGTGCACGCTCCAGCCATCGCCTGTCCAGTGCACGTCTCCCGGCAGCCGCCCCAGGCCGATGCTCTTCACCAGCGGCCACAGCAGCCCCAGCACGATCATGAGAATGCCGAAGATGATGAAGAACTTCGAGATGGAATCCTGCATCTTGCCGCCTCCCGCGATTGTTTCACCGGAGCAGATGGGGCGGCGAACGCCGGATTTCAATCATCGTCCTCGAGATCGGTATCGGCCAGGTCTTCCATCTTCAGCGCGCCGGGCACCTCGAATTTCGCCCACGGCGGCTGCACGGGCATGATGATGGCCTCGCCCGCTTTCGCCTGTTCGCCCGCTTCCACCGCCTGCGCCAGCCTGTCCAGCCGCACGAGCGCGATGGCGCGCTCACCCGCCTCGCTCACCGAGCCGGTGATGGCGCCAATGCTCTTGCCACCGGCCATGATGGGCGTTTCCGGCCGCACTGGCGCGCTGGCCACCACCGGAATGAGCCGGTTGCGCGCGGTGCCGCGGTGCTGCATGCGCGAGACCACCTCCTGGCCCACATAGCAGCCCTTGGAAAAGCTAACCGCGCCCAGCTGGTCGAAGTTGGCCTCGTGCGCAAACAGCTTGCCGCTGCCGATGTCGCGCGTGGAGTCGGGCAGCCCCAGCGCGATGCGCCGCTGGTGATACAGGAAAGGGTCAGGGCGGAACTCTCCCGCCATTTCCACCAGCGTGATGGCCCGCGTGCCCATCTCTTCCCAGCGCGGGTCGGGGCCGAAGGCGAAATACGGCCCGTCGTCTTCCGTCGCGTCCACCAGCACGGCGAAATCGGGGCGCGCCTGTATCTCCACCTCGCGCCGCAGCTTGTACATCTTCAGCCGCCTCAGCAGGGCCTCGGCCGTTTCCGCCGCCACGTCCAGCAGGTAGCCCTGCGTGCCCTCATCAGACCGCGCCGCCCACACGAACATGTCGTAAAGGATCTTCCCCTGCGGGGTGAGCAGCCCCGCCCAGGTGCACTGGCCCCTCTCGAGCCCCGCGATGTCGGCAGTGAGCAGCGAGTGCAAAAACTCTCGCGCCTCCGGCCCCGCCACCTCGATCACCGCCCGCTCCGTCAGATGCGTGGTCATGCGCTTTCCCATCCTTTCCGAAAACGATTGTCGCCCTCATTCGGCGCATATAAAGTCAGGCGGAGTATGCATCAAACGGGGCCCGGCACAAATGCCATATGATCTCTTGCTGAAAGGTGGAACGGTAATCCTGCGTGGCGGCCCGGCCGAGGCCGACGTGGGTGTCGTGAACGGCCGCATCGTGGAGATCGGCCGCATCGATGAGAAGGAAGCGGCCGAGGTTATCGATTGCACGGGGCTGACCGTGCTGCCCGGCTGCATCGACACCCAGGTGCACTTCCGCGAGCCGGGTATGGAGCACAAGGAAGACCTGCACACCGGCTCGAAGGCCGCCGTGCTGGGCGGCATCACGGCGGTGTTCGAAATGCCCAACACCAACCCGCCCACCACCACGCACGAGGCCATTCAGGACAAGCTGAACCGCGCGAAGGGGCGCATGTATTGCGACCATGCCTTCTTCGTCGGCGCGGCGGCCGAGAACATCGATGAGCTTGGCGAGCTGGAGAAACTGCCCGGCGTGTGCGGCGTGAAGGTGTTCATGGGCTCCTCCACCGGCTCGCTGCTGGTGGCGGATGACGAGGGCGTGCGGCAGGTGTTGCGCCACATCAACCGCCGCGCGGCCTTTCACTGCGAGGACGAGGAGCGCCTGGAAGCGCGAAAGAAATTCCGCGAACCCGGCAATCCCGCCACGCACCCCGTCTGGCGCGACGTGGACACGGCATACCGCGCCACCGAGCGCCTGCTGCGCATCGCGAAGCAGGAAGGAAAGCGTGTGCACGTGCTGCACGTGACCACCGCCGATGAGCTCCCGCTGCTGATGCTGGCGAAGGACTTCGCCACCATGGAGGTGACGCCGCACCATCTGACGCTTACGGACGAGTGCTACAAGGAGCTGGGCACATTGTGCCAGATGAACCCGCCCGTGCGCGGGCCGAAGCATCGCGCCGCCCTGTGGCACGCCATCAACACCGGACTGGTGGATGTCATCGGCTCCGACCACGCCCCGCACACGCTGGAGGAGAAGGCGAAACCCTATCCCGAAAGCCCGTCGGGCATGGTGGGCGTGCAGACGACGCTGCCGGTGATGCTCGATCACGTGAACGCGGGCCGGCTCAGCCTGCTCAGGCTGGTGGATTTGCTCTGTTGGGGGCCGCAGCGGGTGTTCGGCATCGCCTCCAAGGGCGCCATCGCGCCCGGCTACGATGCCGACTTCACCGTGGTGGACATGAAGGCGCAGCGCACCATCACCAACGACTGGATCGCCAGCAAGCCCGGCTGGACGCCCTACGACGGAAAGAAGGTGAAGGGTTGGCCCGTCATGACCATCGTGCGCGGGCAAATTGTCATGCGCGAGGACGAAATCATCACCCCCGCACCCACCGGCCAGCCGGTGCGCTTCGTGGAGACATTGCCGAGGGAAGGTTCGGCCTGAGAATGGGGCAGGGGCAGGGCGCCATTTACGGCGTCAGGTCCACCAATCCCTCGCCCGGCGGTTCGTCACCGGTGAACATGGAAACGCCCAGCACTTCCATCTTGTTCTCGTCCACCGTCCAGGCAAACGTCAGCGGCGCTTCCGTCTGCAACAGGTGCAGCCAGCGGTCGAACTCCTCCGCCGGCAGGTCGATGGCGATGGTGGAGCCCGTCACCGTGCTCTCCTTGCCCTGCGCGCCGGGCAGGAAATGCAGGTAGGCATTGCGCAATGGCTCGCCATTGGGCTTGAAATGCAGCGTGATGGTGCGCCGTCCGAACAGCTCGCCCCCCACCTTGCGCTGCGACATGTGTACCGAAAAACTTTCCACTTCCGCCGTGTGCGCCGAAATCGTCATGTGCGTCATTCCCCTTTTTCGATATGGGTCATCATGAAATTTTTCATTCCACGGCCTTACAGATGGGAAGCCTTGCCACGCCGCTCAATACGCTAATCAGCGAAAAAGGCCGGAGGATCATTTCCTCCGGCCTTTCGCGCTCCGCGCCAGTTCAGAAAATGGTACAGCTGGGTGGACTCGAACCACCGACCCCCAGATCCACAATCTGGTGCTCTAACCAACTGAGCTACAGCTGCACATCAACCGCCCCCACACCCCGCCAGGCAATCAGGGGAGCATGTGCAAGTTATGCCACCCGAACGCTCTTTTCAAGAAACTTGGCGTCAGGGCTGCATTTCTCTTTATGCAATTTGATGCCAAATGCAAGAGCGTCTCGTGCAAATGGGCCATGCATCAAGATTTGGCCGTTGTCGGGCTTCGTGGCCGTCCGGGCGCATCCGCGCATGCTGATCCGTTCATCGGGGGGCTGAAGGCGGCGAAATTGGCCCGCATCCTGCAAGATCCATCGGCGATGGTCCGCCGTGTACGGATCAGGGATACGGGGCAAACCACAGCTTAAGGACGCATTGAGTTCGCAACTATGCCGTTGTATCACTTTGAAACAGGGAATTACCTTCATGCTGCCATGGAGATGAAAGACGCTGGTCTGGTATGGGAAAGGGGGATAAGCCCGGGCTCAGGCGCCATGCGGAACGTCCGGGGGCGGCGACATGCGGTGAGCACCTCCTTGGTGTGGCGCAATTCATGGGGCTCGGGGGCGGCGCGCGCAGACTGAATGTTCGGGCCGGGGAGAAACGGAGCCGGGGTCCGTTTCCTGCAAGCGGGTGAGAGTGTACATGCGGTCGAATGACCTGGACAAGCTGGGGTGTTCTCCGCGTCCCGCCTTTCTGTGGGACGTGACGCGAGGGCGCATCGTTTGGGCCAACGCCGCCGCGGTACGCCTGTTCGGCGCGCTGAGCCTCGCCGATCTGGTGGAGCGTCCCTTTGGCAAG
>JALVSR010000144.1 GCA_027024225.1 Hyphomicrobiales bacterium
AGCGAGTAGCTGGTGTGCACCCGGCCCGTCTGCGGGTTCACGTGCTGGGCCAGCGCGTCGCAATAGGTGCTCTTCAGCTTCATCAGCATGCGCCATTGCAGCACCAGCTCGGCAATCTGGGCGCCGATGATGACGTTGTTGAACACGTCAGCATCCGGCCCCGCCTCCATGCGGGCAGCGGCCAGCTCTTCTAGCACTTCGTTGTCGGTGCTGCGCGCGCCGGTGGCGGTTTTCTTCGGTGGCTGAAGGCCCAGCTTGTCGAACAGCACCTCCGCCAGCTGCTTCGTGGAGCCGACGTTGAACTCAACGCCTGCCAGCTCGTAGATGCGTTTTTCGATCTCCTTCGCGCGGGCCTCGAATTCCTCGCCCAGTTTCATGAGCGCGGCGGTGTCCACCAGCACGCCGGTCATCTCCATGTCCGCCAGCACCGGCACCAGCGGGCGCTCTTCCGTCTCGTAAATGGCGCTCTTGCCCACGTCATACACCGCGGGCTTGAGTTGCAGCCACAGGCGCAAGGAAATATCCGCATCTTCCGCCGCGTATTCGCAGGCGCGCCGCGGTGTCACGCAGTTGAAGGCGATCTGCTTCTTGCCCTTGCCCGCCACGTCCGAATAGGCGATGGGCTTGTGCTCGAAGTGGCGCCTGGCCAGCTCGTCCAGCCCGTGCCCGCCAAGGCCCGCCTCCAGCACGTAGGAAACCAGCATGGTGTCGTCGAAGGGCGCGACGTTGATGCCGTAACGCCGCAGGACCTCGGCGTCGTACTTTATGTTGTGGGCGATTTTCAGCACCGCCTCGTCTTCCAGCACCGGCTTGAGCAGCGCGAGTGCCTCCTCGGTGGGAATTTGCGGCACCGTTTCCGCGCCCTCGTCCAGCAGGTCGGTTTCCTGGCGGTGGTTCAGCGGCACGTAGGCCGCATGATCCGGCGCCAATGCCAGCGCCACGCCCACCAGCTCCGCCCGCATGGCGTCCAGGGAGGTGGTTTCCACATCAAACGCGAGGTATCCCTGTTCCCGCGCCTCCTCCAGCCAGGCGCGCAGACGCGCGGCGTCGGTAATCAGCTCGTAGCCGGAGTGCGTGAACGGCAGCCCGGCCAGTTTCTCGCGCGCGTTCTCGGCCGCCGTGCAACGGTTCTCGCGTTCGGCCAGGATGTCCGATACCTGCTTCTCCTCTTCCGGTTCGGCCGCATGCCAGCCCTCCGCCGTCACCGGCAGGGGAGGGATGTCAGAAGGATCCACGCCCAGATCCTTGGCGATGCGGCTGGTGAGCGTGGTGAACTCCAGGCCTTTCAGAAAGCCGATGAGCCTTGCCGGATCCGGCTCGTGCACGGCGAAGGCCGCCAGCGGCACCTCCACCGGCACGTTGTCCTTCAGCTTCACCAGCTGCTTGGAAATGAGCGCCTCCTTCGCGTGCTTCTTCAGGTTCTCGCGGCGCTTGGGCTGCTTTATCTCGTCCACGTGCGCCAGCAGGTTTTCCAGCGAGCCGTACTCCTTGATGAGCTGCGCGGCCGTCTTCACGCCAATGCCCGGCACGCCGGGCACGTTGTCGGTGGAATCGCCGGCCAGCGCCTGCACATCCACCACCTTGTCGGGGGGCACGCCGAAGCGCTTTTCCACCTCCTCCGGGCCTATGTCCTTTTCCTTCATGGGGTCGAACAGCAGCACCCGGTTGTCGTCCACCAGCTGCATCAGGTCCTTGTCGGAGGAAACGATGTGCACGGTGGCGCCCCTTTCCACCGCCTGGCGGGCGTAGGTGGCGATCAGATCGTCGGCCTCGTATCCCTCCTGCTCCACCAGCGCGATGCCGTAGGCCTCCGTGGCCTGCCGGATGAGATCGAACTGCGGAATCAGGTCTGCCGGCGGCTCGGGCCGGTTGGCCTTGTATTCGGGGTATATCTCGTTGCGGAAGGTTTCGCGCGAGGCATCGAACAGCACCGCGATGTGCGTGGGCTTCTTGCCCTCGTTCATGTGATGCAGCAGCTTGTGCAGCATGGCGATGAAACCGTGCACCGCCCCCACCGGCAGGCCATCGGAACGCCTTGTGAGCGGCGGCAGGGCGAAATAGGCGCGGAAGATGAAGCCCGAGCCGTCGATGAGCCACACGTGATCGCCCGGCTTCACGTCGCGCCAGTATTTCCTGTCCGGCACGTAAATGCGGTTCTGGTACATCACCGCTTCCGCATCGTCGGCCTTGTGCTTCTCGTCGCTCATGCCCGCCGTTTTTCCCTCGTCGATTTCTCCAGCCGGTGGGGCCATAGGGCCACAAACCCGTTGCCGGAGCAAGGCATGACACCGGCCTTGACATTACGAAAATTTAATAATGTCGGTGCCCTTCAAACGCCCGCACGCAACGCCATTTCAAAAAGCGGAGCTCAACGGAAAATATTCCGCTCCGCTGCAGGAGGGGCTTGTATCACGCATGCAACAAGGTCCGCCCCGCCAGGGCAGGCTGCCGGAACATGCATTCGGCGGCAAGGGGCTTCCCGTGCCTGCAGGCTGATTGGCGCGAACAGGCGCCGCAAACCGAAAAGGACAAGGAGGTCGCTACGATGATGAAGATGAAGCATGTACTGGCCCCCGCGCTGACGGCGCTGGCGCTGGGCATGATGCTGCCCGCGCACATGCCCGCACAGGCCGGGGAAAAAGCGAAGAAGGCCGAGCAGAAGCCCGCCGCGCAAAAGGCGCAAGTGGCCGAGAGCGAGGCGCTGAAGAAGGCGAAGAAGGGCGCGAAGCAGGCGGCGCGCGAAAAGGGCGCGGCGCAGGTGGAGGCCAAGCGGGCGCAGGTGTTGCAGGAGGCCGTGGAGGCCCTGAAGCAAACCCGCCTTGCCATCGCCGCGCTGGAAAAGAAGGACAAGAAAGCCGCCCTGGACGCGCTGGCCAAGGTCGTTGGCCAGCTGGAGATCCTGCTGGCGCGTGATCCCAAGCTGGCCCTGGCGCCGGTGGATGTGGTCACCTACGCGCTGGATGTGCACGCAGATGTCGAGAGCGTGAAGAAGGCCGTGAAAACCGCGGTTGACCTTCTGGAGAAGGGGCGCGTGCAGGATGCCCGCGCCATCGTGTCGGGCCTGGCCAGTGAGATCGTCATCGAGGTGGCCAACATTCCGCTGTCTACCTATCCCGATGCCATAAAGGCGGTGGTGCCGCTGGTGGAGGCGGGCAAGTTCGAGGAAGCCAAGGCCGCCCTCATCGCGGCGCTGAACACGCTGGTGATCACCCGCCACATCATTCCGCTGCCCGTGCTGCGGGCCGAGCACCTGCTGCTGCTGGCGGAGCAACTGGCGGAAAAGAAGGATCGCAGCAAGGACGAGCAGAAGCAGCTCGAGGCCTTGCTTCAGGCCGCGCGCAAGGAGCTGAAGTTCGCGGAAGCCCTGGGCTACGGCGACGAGGGCGCGTTCAAGCCCTTCTACGACATGATCGACGAGATCGAGAAGAAGGTCGCCGGCGGCAAGCACGGCAAGGGCTTCTTCGACGACATCAAGAAGGCGCTGGAGCAGTTCCGTCTGAAGCTGTTCTGATCGCGGCGCCGACGCGGCTGAAGAACACGAAGGGCGTCAACGGCCCGGATTAACCGTTGGCGCCTTTTTCTTGTCGTGCCGCCATATTGCTTCCACACGTCGCGCACGGCACAATGCGGGCAACATCGACAAGAGCGAAAACCTTTCAACGGAGGGCGAGACATGGCGTTCGTGAAGGTGAACGACGTGGTGCTGCACGTGCGCGCGGGGCGCGAGGAACATGGCCGTCCGCTGGTGTTCATCAACTCGCTGGGTACCGATTACCGCATCTGGCACAAGGTGGCCCACGCGCTGCGCGGCAGGCACTTTCGCTTCCTGTTTCACGACAAGCGCGGGCATGGTCTTTCCGACGTTGGCGAGACGCCCTACGAGATGGCCGACCACGTGAACGACATCGCCGCGCTGATGGATCATTACGGCATGAAGGATGCCATCGTCTGCGGCATTTCGGTGGGCGGCATGATCGCGCTGGGGCTGGCCGATGCCCGGCCCGATCTCGTCTCGGCGCTGGTGTTGTGCAACACCGCGCACAAGATCGGCACGCAGGCCGCCTGGGACAAGCGCATATCCACCGTGGCCGCCACCGGCCTTTCCCACATCTGGCCGCAGATAGAGCGCGCCTGGTTCACGTCGGAATACCGCAAGGAACAGGCGGAAGAGGTGCGCGGCATTCGCAACATGGTCACCCGCTGTCATCCAGGCGGCTACATTGGCACCTGCTTCGCCATTCGTGATGCGGACTACACGCACGCGGCGAAGAACATCTCCGTTCCGACGCTGGTGGTGGGAGCGAGCCAGGACCTCTCCACGCCGCCGGACGTGGTGAAGGGCATGGCGGAGATCATTCCCGGCGCGGAGTATCACGAGTTCGCCAACGCGGCGCACATGACCTGCCTGTCCAACGCCGAGGAACTGGCCGGGCTCATCGTTGCTCATGCACAAAAGCACGGGTTGCTGGCCGGCTGATGCCGCTTGCCCGTTTCCCTGGCGGTCTTCCGCTCACGCGGGAGTATTTTTTCGCGCGGAGCCTCCGCTTCACACCGGCACGGTTTCGGTGATTTCGATGCCGAAGCCGGAGAGGCCGACGTAATGGCGCTCGGAAGAGGACAGCAGGCGGATGGACTTCAGCCCCAGGTCGCGCAGGATCTGGGCGCCCAAGCCAACGTCGCGCCACTCCTTCTCGCGCTCCTTCGCGCTTTCGGTTTCTTCCCGCTCTGGCTGCTCGCCGGCCAGCTCGGCCAGGGATGCAGGCGGCACGCCGGTGGCGCCCTCGCGCAGATAGACCAGCACGCCGCCACCCTCTTCGCGGAAGCGTTCGAATACCTTGCTTAGCGTTTCGCGGTGGCCGAACACGTCTTCCAGCACGTTTTCGCGGTGCAGGCGCGTGAGCACGCCCTTGTCCGCGTTCAACTCGCCGACATCGCCAAAGATGAGCGCCAGGTGCTGCACCGGGTCGAAGGGCGTGGCGTAGGCGATGGCCTTGGCCGGCCCGGCCGGCGTTTCCAGCGCGAATTCCGCCACCCGCTCCACCAGCCGTTCGCGGGCCCGGCGATAGGCGATGAGATCGGCGACGGAAATGATCCTGAACCCGTGCTCCCGGGCGAATTGCAGCACCTCCTCGCCGCGTTTCACGGTGCCGTCGTCGTTCACCAGCTCGGAAATCACCCCCACCGGCGGCAGGTCGGCCAGCCGGCACAGGTCCACGGCGGCCTCCGTGTGGCCGGAGCGGATGAGCACGCCACCGCGGCGCGCCACCAGCGGAAACACGTGGCCGGGGCGAACGAAGTCCTCCGGCTTGGAGCACGGGTCGGCCAGCGCCCGCACGGTGGCGGTGCGCTCCGCCGCCGAGATGCCGGTGGTGAGCCCCTTGCGGTAGTCCACCGAAACGGTGAACGCGGTGGACAGCGGCGCGTCGTTGACCGCCACCATGGGGTCCAGGTTCAGCCGTCGGGCGTCTTCCGGCGTCATCGGCGCGCAGATGATGCCGGACGTGTGACGGATCATGAAGGCCATCTGTTGCGGCGTGATGGTGCTGGCCGCGGCGATGAGGTCGCCCTCGTTCTCGCGGTCGTCGTCGTCCACCACCACCACCATTTCGCCCCGCCGGAAGGCCTCCAGCGCTTCTTCCACCGTGTCCAGGCGGGTATCCTGCCGTGTGTTCATGGGTGTTCCCCGTTGCGCATGACCTGATCTGCCTTCACAAACGCATATGCGGAGGCATCAAGTCAATGCCTCCGCAGATGGGCGGTAAATGGCCGGGAACTCGTTTACACCGCGCCATTTTTCAACGGGTTGCCGCCATAGAAGTCATGGATGGCGGCAACGGCCTCTTCCGCCGTCTCCACGATGGTGAAGAGTTCCACGTCCTCGGGGCTGATGTTGCCCCACTCCACCAGGAAATCGAAGTCAATGAGCCGCGTCCAGAACTCGCGCCCCACCAGCACCACCGGCATGGGCCGGCTCTTGCCCGTCTGGATGAGGGTCAGCACCTTGAACAGCTCGTCCAGCGTGCCGAAGCCGCCGGGGAAGATGACCATGGCGATGGAGCGCAGCATGAAGTGCATCTTGCGAATGGCGAAGTAGTGAAAGTCGAAGCACAGCTCCGGCGTGATGTAATGGTTCGGCACCTGCTCGTGCGGCAGGGTGATGTTCAGTCCCACCGATGGCGCGCCGGCCTCATACGCTCCGCGGTTGGCCGCTTCCATGATGCCGGGGCCGCCGCCGGTCATGATGGCCAGGTCCTCGCGCCCGTGCAGCAGGGCATCGGCGGAGATGAGCGCGCCGAAGCGACGGGCTTCCTCGTACCAGCGGGATTTCTCGAGGTCGCGCTCGGCCCGTTTCAGGGAGGCCTTCAGCTTTTCATCGTCCGGATTTTCCTTCAGCGCCTTGCGGGCCTCGGCCACGCGCCTCAAGGCCACCTCTTCCGGCAGGGTGCGGGCGGAGCCGAACACCACCACCGTGCGGCGGATGCCGGCCATGCGCATGGCCCGGTCCGGCTTGTGATATTCCATCATCAGTCACATGCCGCGCAGCTCCGGCAGGCGCAGGTAGTCCGGATCCTTCCACGCCACACGGTAGCTGGGCGATTCGGCGCACGGATGCCCCGCCAGATCCTCGCCCAGTTCGCTCAAGGGGCCGATGCGTATTTCCCGCTGATCGTTCTTGCCGCTGCCGTTCTTGCCGCCGTCGTTCTTGCCGTTCCTGCTCATGCGCAGCCCCCTTGTTGGTGTTCCTGCCGGCGCGGAATGCAAAAGCGCCAATGGCATGCAAGCCATTGGCGCAAAACCGTGCCGAATTGCAAGAGGCGAAATTACATCACCTTTTCCAGGTTGGCCTCGGCGAACTCCCAGTTGGCCAGGTTGTCGATGAAGACCTCCAGGAACTTCGGGCGCAGGTTGCGGTAGTCGATGTAATAGGCGTGCTCCCAAACATCGCAGCAGATGATGGGCTGAGCACCATGCACGAAGGGATTCTCGGCGTTCGGCGTCTTCATGATGTCCAGCTTGCCGTCCTTCCATACCAGCCAGGCCCAGCCGGAACCGAACTGGGTAACGCCGGCGTTGATGAACTCCTCGCGGAACTTGTCGAAGCCGCCGAAGGCCTCATTGATGGCCGCTTCCAGCTTGCCCGGCAGCTTCGAGCCACCGCCGCCCGGTTTCATGCCATCGAAGAAAAAGGTGTGGTTGAACACCTGCGCGGCGTTGTTGAACAGACCCTGGTTCTTGCCGAAGCTTTCCTTGATGATGGTCAGCTCGTCGGCATCTTCCAGCCCGGAGCCCGCCAGCAGCTTGTTGGCGTTGGTCACGTAGGCGGCGTGATGCTTGTCGTGGTGATATTCCAGCGTCTCGGCCGACATGTAGGGCTGAAGCGCATCGTAGGCGTACGGCAGATCAGGCAGCTTGAATTCATGGGCCATGGTTTCTTCTCCTTCGCGATTCCTGCTTGTTCATGAAATCGATTATGCACAACTCCCCCATACGCGCCAGCCGGCGCGCGGGCGATATGACTTCATCCGGCTGTTGCCGCCTTCAGGGTAGAGGGTATGACGATGTTCGCCAAGCGGCTTGTTTCCACAACACGAAAGAGCGCGCCACGGTGGGCGCGCTCCGCCGGAGGATGTCGAAATCCGTTCGCCGCTCAGCCTGCCAGCAAGGTCTTCCACCAGCTGAGCGTGTAGCCGAAAATGCCGCCCGCGGCGATGGCCGCGCCATAGGGCAGCTTGACCTGGTAGGACATGACCTTGCGCAGTGCGGTGTCTCCCTGCATCCACACGTGGTACTCGACCTGCAGAAAGCGCCACAGCCACATGATGATGGCCAGCACGCCGCCGGCCAGGGCAATCGCGATGCCATAATCCAGCAGATGCGCCCAATCGATCCACACCGCCGCGGCGGCGATCATCTTGGCGTCCCCGCCGCCGAATTTGCCGCCGCCGAAAAGCATGTAGGTGAGGAACATGAACCCGAAGACAACGGCAAACCCGATGACATGCCACAGCATGACCTCCCACGGCATGCCCAGCAGGAGCGCCACGGGAAAGAAACTGGCGAAAATGGTGAGATTCAGCCAGTTGGGAATGCGATAGTGCCGAAAATCATGAAAGGCCGCATACAGCACCAGCGCCGGAAAGATGGCCAGCAACATCATGGTGAACGCGGATGCGAAGGACATGGGACCAGACCTCGTCTTTCAATCGGTGTGCGATGGAGCCCGCTGGGGGCGCCCGTTCAGTGGCCGATCTTGCCACGCAAGCGTGAAATCAATGTAAACCGGCCCTCTTGAAAAAGCGCCGCAGCCAGCTGGCCCAGGATGCCCGCCGGCGCGCTCTCGCCGGCCTGCGCTGCACGCTGTGGGACATGGCTATCCGCCAGTCCAAGACGGCGCGAAAGGACGACCGCCAGCCAGAACACCACCGCGCCTCCCACCAGGTCGATGATGTAATGTCCGCCCATGACGGGCGTGGCCAGGATGATGAGCCCCGACCAGA
>JALVSR010000145.1 GCA_027024225.1 Hyphomicrobiales bacterium
CGCCCCGCACCCCGCCAAACCCCCGACAATGTGCGCAAGGTTGGCCGGGGACGCGGGACGGATGTCCTGCCTTGGCCGTCAGGTATCACTCCACCTTGATGAGTTCCACCGTGCCGTCGGGCAGCACTTCGGCCATGTGGCCCTTCGGGTCGCGCAGCCACAGCCAGGTGGTCGCCAGCGCCACCAGCCCCGCCGCGCCGATGACCATGAAGAACACCTGCGGCTCCACGAAGGACAGCACGGTAAGGAAGGTGACCGCGCCGACATTGCCGTAAGCGCCCACCTGCCCGGCGATCTGCCCCGTCAGGCGGCGCTTGATCAGCGGCACCATGGCGAACACCGCGCCCTCGCCGGACTGCACGAAGAAGGAGCACAGCATGGTGAGCGCCACGGCCAGCGGCAGCCAGGTGTCGGAATCGATGGTGGCCATGCCGAAATAGCCCAGCGAAAGCCCGGCGAGCAGGATCATCATGGTGCCGCGCCGGCCAAACTTGTCCGACAGCAACCCGCCGGTGGGCCGCGCCACCAGGTTCATGAAGGCATAGCCGGACGCCAGCAGGCCCGCGGTGACGGGCGAAAGCCCGAAGGTGTCGGCGAAGAACCACGGCAGCATGGACACCACCGCCAGCTCCGAGCCGAAGGTGGCGAAGTAGGCGATGTCCAGCGCCACCACCTGGCGGAAGTCATAACGGTCGAGCTCCGGCACTTCCTTCTCGAACACGTGGTGATTGATTTCCCAGATGTGGTAGGCCTGCCACAGGTAAAGGGCCACCAGCACGCCATAGCCGGTGTATTCCAGCCAGGAGGGGATGACATGCAGCCCACCCTGGCCCAGCTTCCACACCAGCAGGGCCAGCGCCAGCACCAGCGGCGCCTTCATGACGAGCAGCAGCCAGAAATCGCGCGGGGATGTGACTTCCAGCGCGCCGGTCTTCTTCGGCTTGAAGTAGGTTGAGCCCTTCGGCGTGTTGGAGACGGTGAAGAAGTAGAATGCGCCGTAGAGAATGGCGATGACGCCGGAAAGGGCGATGGCCCAGCGCCAGCCGTCCTCACCACCGAAGAACAGCGCGATGCTGGGCAGGGTCATGGCCGCGGCGGCCGAGCCGAAGTTGCCCCAGCCGCCGTAGATGCCCTCGGCCAGCCCCACGGTCTTCGCCGGGAACCATTCCGAGATCATGCGGATGCCGATGACGAAGCCCGCGCCAATGAAGCCCTGCAGGAAGCGCAGGATGGCGGCCTGCACGAAGTCCTGGCTCATGGCGAAAGCAATGGAGATGGCGCCGCCGATGATGAGCAGGGCCGAATAGACCTGCCTAGGACCGAACTTGTCCACCAGCATGCCGATGACGATGCGGGCGGGGATGGTCAGCGCCACGTTCAGGATCAGCAGCGTCTTCAGCTCCTGCTTGCTCAGGCCCAGCGACTGCTGGATCATCGTCAGCAATGGCGCGTGGTTGAACCACACGTAAAAACTGATGAAAAATGCTATCCAGGTGAAATGCAGCACGCGGATTTCCGGGCGGTTGAACGCCAGCGGATTGAGGCGTGCGGGTGCGTCGGTGCTCATTGTCCTTGCCTCCGTCGGTCGTGTCGGTCGTGCGAAATGACGCTTCCAATGCAGGGCAATTGGCGTGCCAAATACCGCGATGTGGAAAATTGTCCGGATTTTCCAATTATTTCATTGGGTTGCATTTTTGCACAATAATTAGCCAGAAAATATTGATGCTCATTTTTTGTGCTTTCTGGATCATGAATGCTGATATTTTGGGCGCTGACGCATGATTGGGCAGGTCGACGAAAAAGCTGGGCAAATGAAGAAAAGGCGCGCCATTTCAGCATGTTGTCGTCAATTCTTCCGCCATCTCGCGTTTTGGCACGCCCCTTGCCTTTCTCCTGGCAGGCTTCGGGCGGCGATGCCCGGCGCATGCATGCGACAACCACGACAAACCGGCAGGGAGCCATGAACGTTCACACGAACTCAGAACGCGAGCGCCTCGTCGTCATCGGCAATGGCATGGCCGGCGTGCGCGCGGTGGAGGAAATCCTCAAGCTCGACCCGCAGCGTTACGCCATCACCATCATCGGCGACGAGCCATACGAGAACTACAACCGCATCCTGCTCTCCCCGGTGCTGGCGGGCGAGAACACCATAGAGGACATCATCCTCAACCCGGCCGATTGGTACGAGGAAAACGGCATCGACCTCATAAAGGGCGTGCGCGCCACGGCCATCGACCGCGTCAAGCGCGAGGTGGAGCTGGCCGACGGCCGGCGCGTGCCATACGACAAGCTCATCATCGCCACCGGCTCGCGTCCCTTCATCCTGCCGGTGCCGGGCAACGATTTGGAAGGCGTCATCGGTTTCCGCGACATCGCGGATGTCGAGACCATGCTGCAGGCGGCGAAGAAATACCGCCACGCGGTGGTCATTGGCGGTGGCCTGCTGGGGCTGGAGGCGGCCAATGGCCTGATGAAGAACGGCATGGAGGTGACCGTTGTCCACCTGATGGACACGCTCATGGAGCGCCAGCTGGACAGGGAAGCCGGCGAGATGCTGCGCCGCTCGCTGGAAAGCCGTGGCATGAAGTTCGTCATGCCGGCGAAGACTTCCGAAATCCTGGGCGACGAGAATGGCCGCGTGCGCGCGGTGAAGCTGGAAGACGGCACGGAAATCCCCGCCGAGCTGGTGGTCATGACCGCCGGCATCGTGCCCAACAAGGAAATCGCCGAAGAAGCGGGGCTTTACTGCGAGCGCGGCATCGTCGTGAACGACTATCTCATGACCTATGACCCGCGCATCTTCGCCGTGGGCGAATGCGTGCAGCACCGCGGCGTGTGCTATGGCCTCGTCGCGCCGCTGTACGAGCAGGCCCGCGTGCTGGCCAATCACCTGGCGGGCCGTGGCTGGATGACCTACGAAGGCTCGGTGACTTCCACCAAGCTGAAGGTGACGGGCATCGACCTGTTCTCCGCCGGCAACTTCCTTGGCGGCAATGGCGCCGACGAGCTCATCATGAAGGATGAGAAGGGCGGCGTTTACAAGAAACTGGTCATCGAGAACGACAAGCTCACCGGCGCGGTGCTTTACGGCGACACGGTGGACGGCGCCTGGTACTTCCAGCTCATCCGCGAGGGCACGGACGTTTCCGAGATCCGCAACAAGCTGCTGTTCGGCCAGGCGCACCTGGGCGATTCGGGTCATGGCGAGGACAGCGTGGCCAACCTGCCCGACGATGCCGAGATCTGCGGCTGCAACGGCGTGTGCAAGGGCGAGATCGTCACCGCCATCAAGGAGCAGGGCCTGTTCACGCTGGATGAGGTGCGCAAGGTCACGAAGGCCTCCGCGTCGTGTGGCTCGTGCACCGGGCTGGTGGAGCAGATCCTCGCGTCCGTGCTGGGTGGTGACTATTCCGCCGCGCCGTCGGAAAAGCCCCTGTGCGGCTGCACCGACTACACGCACGAGCAGGTGCGCGAGGCCATCCTTGAAAACGGCCTGAAGAGCATTCCGGACGTCATGCGCTTCATGGAGTGGCGCACGCCCAACGGCTGCGCCACCTGCCGCCCGGCGCTGAACTATTATCTGCTGTGCGCCTGGCCCGGGGAATACGAGGATGATTTGCGCTCGCGCTTCATCAACGAGCGCGCGCATGGCAACATCCAGAAGGACGGCACCTATTCCGTCGTGCCGCGCATGTGGGGCGGGGTGACCACGCCCGACGAGCTGCGCGCCATCGCCGAGGTGGCGGAGAAATATGGCGCGAAGGAAGTGAAGGTTACCGGCGGGCAGCGCATCGACCTGTTCGGCATCAGGAAGGAAGACCTGCCGAAGATCTGGCGTGACCTGAACAAGGCCGGCATGGTGTCCGGCCATGCCTACGGCAAGGCGCTGCGCACGGTGAAGACCTGCGTGGGCTCGCAGTGGTGCCGCTTCGGCACGCAGGATTCCACCGGCCTTGGCATCAAGCTGGAAAAGCTCACCTGGGGCAGCTGGATGCCGCACAAGTTCAAGCTGGGCGTCTCGGGATGCCCGCGCAACTGCGCCGAGGCCACCATCAAGGACTTCGGCGTGGTGTGCGTGGACTCGGGCTACGAGCTGCACGTGGGCGGCAACGGCGGCATCAAGGTACGGGTGACCGACCTCATTGCCAAGGTGGAGACGGAGGAAGAGGTGCTGGAATGGGCCGCCGCCTTCATCCAGCTCTACCGCGAAACGGCCCATTACCTTGAGCGCACCGCGCCGTGGATCGAGCGCAAGGGCCTGGCCTGGGTGAAGGAGCGGCTGGAGGACGAGAAGAACCGCAAGGCGCTGGCCGAGCGCTTCCGCTTCTCGCAGCAGTTCGCGCAAGTCGATCCGTGGGCCGAAATGGCCGAGAAGCACGAGGACGAGTTCAAACCGCTGGCGGAGCTTGTGTGATGACGACTGTTACCGATGAATGGGTGAAGGTGGCCGAAGTGAACAAGGTGCCACCATTGACGGGCCGGGTGGTGCGCACGAAGCACGGTGATATCGCCCTGTTTCACGCTGGCGACGGCAACTTTTACGCCATCGACAACAAGTGCCCGCACAAGGGCGGGCCGCTCTCGGAGGGCATCGTGCACGACTGCCACGTCACCTGCCCGCTGCACAACTGGGTGCTGAACCTGAAGACCGGCGAGGCGGAAGCGCCGGATGAAGGAAAAGTCGCCACCTACGAGGTGAAGGTGGAGGACGGCGCGGTATACCTGAAGCTGGGCGGGGTGTAACGCATTCCTCGTCATGCCGGCGAAAGCCGGCATCTCGGGCCATGAACGCATGAGGTTGCGGCACGGGATCCCGGCTTTCGCCGGGATGACGAACAGGACACAAGCACGGGAAACGGACGAGAACCATGCTGTTCGGACGCACGAAGAAGAACCCGGTCGTCCTGCCGGAAAAGAAGGTGGAGCGCTGGGAGACGGTCACCTGTGGCTATTGCTCCACCGGCTGCTCCATCGATGTCGGCCTGGACGCGGAAGGCAACGCCATCTCCTGCCGCGGCAACGCGGAAGCGGACGTCAACCGCGGCAAGCTGTGCCTGAAGGGCATCTTCGAGTTCGACATCTTCCGTGCGCCGGGGCGCGGCACGAAGGTGCTTCAGCGCAACCACATCCGCGAGGAATGGCGCGAGAGCACGTGGGATTCCGCGCTCGACCGGCTCTATTCCGAGATCCGCCGCATCCAGAAGAAATACGGCCGCGATGCATTCGCCATCATCTCCACCGGCCAGATGCTCACGGAAGAGTTCTACACGCTGGGCAAGCTCACCCGCGGGCTCATCGGCACCAACAACTACGACGGCAACACCACGCTGTGCATGGCCTCGGCTGTCTCCGGTTACAAGCGCAGCTTCGGCTCCGACGGCCCGCCGGGCTGCTACGAGGACTTCGAGTACACCGACTATCTCATCGCCTGGGGCTCCAACATGCCGGAGCAGCACCCGGTGATGTACTGGCGGCTGAAGGACGCGCACGAGCGCCGCGGCTTTCCCATCGTCGCCGTTGACCCGCGCGTGACCATGATGGCGCAGAACGCATCATTGCACCTGCCCATCCGCCCCGGCACCGACGTGCCGCTGATGAACGCCATGATGCACGTCATCTTCGCCGAAGGCCTGGAAGACAAGGAATACATCGAGAAGAACTGCACCGGTCTTGAGGCGCTGAAGGAGGAAGTGGCCAAGTGGACGCCTGATCGCGCCAGCCAGATCACCGGCATACACCCGGACACCATCGTCACCGTCGCGCGCGCCTTCGCCCGCGCGAAGGCCGCCATGCAGGTGTGGACCATGGGCATCAACCAGTCCACGCACGGCTCCGACGGCGTGGTGGGCATCAACAACCTGGCGCTGATCACCGGCAACGTCGGCAAGCCCGGCGGCGCGCCCTTGTCCATCACGGGGCAGTGCAACGCCATGGGCACGCGCGAATGGTCGGGCACCTCGGGGCTTCCCAACTTCCGTTACCTGGAGAACGCGCAGGACAGGAAGGAAGTGGCCGAGTTCTGGGGCATCGACGAGGAGTTCCTGCCGCGCAAGCGGGGCCTGACGCAGACGGATATCTACAAGGCCATGGAGGCGGGAGAGATCAAGGGCCTGTGGCTGATCGCCACCAACCCGCTCACCTCGCTGCCGGATTCCGCGAAGGTGCGCCGCGCCATGGAGCAGCTGGAGTTCTGCTGCGTGCAGGACAGCTACGTTGATGCGGAGTCGGTGCAATACGCCCATGTCTACCTGCCCGGTGGCACGTGGGCGGAAAAGGACGGCGTGATGACCAACACCGAGCGCCGCGTGAACCGCGTGAAGCCCATCGTCACCCCGCCGGGCGATGCGAAGCCGGACTTGTGGATCTTCAACCGCGTGGCCGAGCGCTTTAACCGCGAGCGCAACAAGCCGGTGAAATTCCCCGAGACGGCGGGCGAGATCTTCGAGGAAATGCGCCAGCTCTCGAAGGGCCGGCTGGCGGACTATTCCGGCATGGACCACGAGCTGATCGAGAAGCACAAGGGCATTCAGTGGCCCTACACACAAGAACAGCGCGAGCGCGGCGAGGCGCCGCCGAAGGGGGGTGTGCGGCTTTACACCAAGCCCGCCACCTTCCGCCACCCGGACGGCAAGGCGAAGCTCATTCCGCTGCCGTGGGAGGACAACAACGAGCGTCCGGACGAGGACTATCCCTTCTGGCTGAACACCGGGCGGCTGGTGGAGCACTGGCACGGCCGCACCAAGACGGGCAAGGTGGCGAACAACAACAAGTTCAGCCCCATCCCCTTCATCGAGATCAACCCGGATGCGGCGCGTGACCTCGGCATTCGGCACGGCGAATATGTGCGCCTGGTCTCGCGCCGTGGGGACGCCATCGTCATGGCCATCCCCACCGGCCGGGTGCCTTATGACATGGTCTTCCTGCCGTTTCACTTCCACAACGCGGCGAACCGCCTCACCTTGGGGCTGCTGGACCCGCATTCGCGTCAGCCGGCCTACAAGCAACAGGCCTGCCGCATCGAGCGCATCGAGGATCAGGAACACGCCGCGCGCCTGTGCAAGGAAATGAGGACGTTCTGATGATGGCGCATGCAACCGAAACATTACCTCGTCATGCCGGCGAAAGCCGGCATCTCAGGCCATGATCCCATGAGATTGCGGCCCGAGACCCCGGCTTTCGCCGGGGTGACGAAGTGACTCAAGCGCACATAATCTGAGGACACGAGGACATTCTGAGCGATGTTCAACCGCCGCGAACACGAACCGGAATACGCCCTGCTGCGCAACCGCGAGCCGGAGCGCAAGACCAACCAGTGGGGCAAGGAAATAGAGCTGGCGCCGGAGGGCAGCCCGCTGCGCGAAGAGCCCTTCATCGTCAACGGTGACGAGCCGGGGCACAACATGCTGAACCCCATGCGGTACAAGCAGCATGGGTTCTACTTCAACGCCGACAACTGCATCGGCTGCCACGCCTGCGAGACGGCCTGCGCGGAGAAGAACCAGACGCCGCCACACCTGAACTTCCGTTCCGTCGGCATCGTCGAATGCGGCACCTACCCGGCCTATCGGCGGCTCAGCATCTCCATGGCCTGCAACCACTGTGATGACCCGGTGTGCCTGAAGGGCTGCCCGACGCGGGCCTACACCAAGTTCGCGGAATACGGCGCGGTGCTGCAGGATCCGGACATCTGCTTCGGCTGCGGCTACTGCACCTGGGTGTGCCCCTACAACGCGCCGCAGCTCGACCCGGTGGCGGGGCACGTGAGCAAGTGCAACATGTGCGTGGACAGGCTGGAGGTGGGGCTGAAGCCCGCGTGCGTGGCCGCCTGCCTGGGCAACGCGCTGGACTTCGGCGTCATCGAGGACGTGCCCGACAACCGGGTGCAGGCGGAACTGTCCATTCCCGGCTTTCCCGACCCGAACATCACGCACCCGAACATCCGCTTCCAGCAGATGAAGACGCTGGAGCGCGAGGTGAAGCGGGTGGATTCCATGCCCATCCGCTATCACCTGAACGACGAGGAAGGGCGCTACCTGCCGGAGGTGGACGAGGACAAACTGCCCGAGCGCGCCTGGAACCTGAAAAAGCTGCTGACTTCGCATGAGATGGCGCACGTGGCCTTCACGCTGTCCATCCAGACGGTCATGGGCGCCTTCGTGCTGCTGACGCTCGGGCGCTGGTTTGGCGGCCCACTGGCGCAGGTGGCGGCATCCGGCGTGGGCGCGTGGCTGCCGTGGGTCATGGTGGCGCTGGCCGCCTTCGGCCTGTTCAAGCTGAACATGCACCTGGGGCGGCCGCACCGCTTCTACCGCGGCTTCTACAACCTGCGGCTTTCCCCGATGAGCCGCGAGATCGCGGGGGTTTCCGCCTTCTTCGCGGGGCTTGTGGGGTATGCCTTCTTCAACCTGTTCGACAGTGCCTTCACGAACGCGCTGCGCGAGCTGTCCGCCGTGCTGGCGCTGGCCGG
>JALVSR010000146.1 GCA_027024225.1 Hyphomicrobiales bacterium
GCCTCTTCCGTCTCGTAGCCCAGGAACTCGCTGGCGCCCACCTCGTCCTTCAACGCGAACCACACACCCTCTTCCTGCTGCTCGCCGGAGCCGGCCCAGGCGGCACGGGCCCGCGCGCGCTGTTCGGCCATGGCGGCGTCGAACCCGGCCTTGTCGATGGTAATGCCGCGCGCGCGCAGCACGTCCTCGGTCAAATCCAGCGGAAAGCCATAGGTGTCGTAGAGCTTGAAGGCCACATCACCGGGGAACACGTCGCCCGGCTTCAGGTTGGCCGCCGCCTCTTCCAGAATTTTCAGGCCGCGCGAGAGCGTCTCGCGGAAGCGCGTCTCCTCCAGCAGCATGGTGTCTTCAATAAGCGTTTGCGCCTCACGCAGCTCGGGGTAGGCATCGCCCATTTCGCTCACCAGCACTGGCACCAGCTTGTGGAAAGCCGGTTCCTTCACCCCCAGCATCTCCAGGTGCCGGATGGCGCGGCGCATGATGCGGCGCAGCACATAGCCACGGCCCTCGTTCGACGGCAGCACACCGTCGACGATGACGAAGGCGGTGGCGCGCAGATGATCGGCGATGACGCGATGCGATGCCTTGCGCTCGCCTTCGGCCTTCACCCCCGCAATGTCCTCCACCGCCGCGATGAGATGACGGAACAGGTCGATCTCGTAGTTGTCGTGCGTGCCCTGCAGCACCGCGGCGATGCGCTCCAGCCCCATGCCGGTGTCGATGGAAGGCTTTGGCAGCGGCACGCGCTCCTCCGGCGTCACCTGGTCATATTGCATGAACACCAGGTTCCAGATCTCGACGAAGCGGTCGCCGTCCTCGTCCGGAGAGCCCGGCGGGCCACCGGGAATGTGCTCGCCATGGTCATAGAAGATTTCAGAGCACGGGCCGCACGGGCCGGTATCGCCCATGGACCAGAAGTTGTCCGACCCCGCGATGCGGATGATCTTCTCGTCCGGCAGGCCGGCGATCTTCTTCCACAGGTCAAAGGCCTCGTCGTCATCGATATAGACGGTGACCAGCAGGCGCTCCACCGGCAGGCCGAACTCTTTCGTCACCAGCCGCCAGGCATATTCGATGGCGCCTTCCTTGAAGTAGTCGCCGAAGGAGAAATTGCCCAGCATCTCGAAAAAGGTATGGTGCCGGGCGGTGTAGCCCACGTTGTCCAGGTCATTGTGCTTGCCGCCCGCACGCAGGCATTTCTGGGCGGAGGCAGCGCGCGTGTAGGGGCGCGTCTCCAGCCCGGTGAACACGTTCTTGAACTGCACCATGCCCGCGTTGGTGAACATGAGCGTGGGGTCGTTGCGCGGCACCAGCGGGCTGGAGGGCACAACCTCGTGCCCTTCCCTGCGGAAGTATTCCAGAAACGCCTTGCGGATATCGTTGACGCCAGCACCCTGCATGATCCCTGACCCATTCCTTGCATCCGGCCGCCGCCATTCGACGAAGGCCCATTCATGCCCATTTGATGGCAGTGATATGACCGCTCATTTCTGCCGGTGCAAGCCTTTTTGCCGCCTGTCGCAATGTCCGCCACGCCACCGCACCTTCACCCGGCACGCCGGTGCTCGCTCACAGGCCACGAAAGTTGCCAGGAAAACAAAAGCGGGAGGATGGCATTGCCGCCATACCTCCCGCCAAGCTCTTCGGAACGCCTGCCGTGCGTGACGGCGGGAGCATGACGAACGAGGCTCAGCTTGCCCCCGCCTCGCCCGCTTCGCCCGCATCACCCGGTTTGATGATCTGCTCCGCCACCAGCCCGGCGTTGGCGCGGATGGCCTGTTCGATCTCGTCGGCGATCTCCGGGTGCTCTTGCAGGAACCGCTTGGCGTTCTCGCGCCCCTGGCCGATCCGCTGCCCCTGATAGGAGAACCACGAGCCAGACTTTTCCACCACGCCGGCGGCCACGCCCAGATCCAGCAGCTCGCCGGTGCGCGAGATGCCCTCGCCATACATGATGTCGAACTCCACCTGCCTGAACGGCGGCGCCACCTTGTTCTTCACCACCTTCACCCGCGTGTGGTTGCCAATCACCTGGTCGCGGTCCTTGATGGCGCCGATGCGACGAATGTCCAGCCGCACGGAGGCGTAGAACTTCAGCGCGTTGCCGCCGGTGGTGGTTTCCGGGTTGCCGAACATCACCCCGATCTTGTGGCGGATCTGGTTGATGAAGATGACCATGCAGTTCGAGCGAGAGATGGAAGCTGTGAGCTTGCGCAGCGCCTGGCTCATCAGCCGCGCCTGCAGCCCGGGTAGCGAATCGCCCATCTCCCCCTCCAGCTCCGCCTTTGGCGTCAGCGCCGCCACCGAGTCGATGACCAGCACGTCCACCGCGCCAGAGCGCACCAGCGTATCGGCGATTTCCAGCGCCTGCTCGCCGGTGTCGGGCTGCGAGATGAGCAGCTCGTCCACGTCCACCCCCAGCTTCTGGGCGTAGATGGGATCCAGCGCATGCTCCGCGTCCACGAAGGCGCAAATGCCGCCGCGCTTCTGCGCCTCCGCCACCACGTGCAGCGCCAGCGTCGTCTTGCCCGACGATTCCGGACCGAAAATCTCGATGATGCGCCCCTTCGGCAATCCGCCGATGCCTAGCGCGATGTCCAGCCCCAGCGAGCCGGTGGGAATGGCCTCCACCTCGATGGCCTTGTTGTCGCCGAGCTTCATGATGGAGCCCTTGCCAAAGGCCCGCTCGATCTGGCTCAGGGCCGCCTGCAACGCCTTGTTCTTGTCCATGCCGTTCTCTTCGACCAGTTTCAGATTCGCCTTGCCCATGTCGGCCTCCATCCTATTAACGCATCACCCTTTGTTTTGCACGGCCCTTTCCGTCTCCGTTGGCAACCAGAATGTTCTCTGTTTGAACCTGTGTCAAGACCTTTTCAGGAACATAAGATGATTTTTTGCAAGACGTCCACAAATCAGGCGAACAAAAAAGGACGCGCTTCGTGTTGAAGCGCGTCCTCGAAAAAATTGAGCCGGATGCACGCCGGGGGCCAGGGTTGCCGCCAATAGCCGCCTGGTGGGGAGAGTCACGTGCATCCGGCTCGTCTGGACCGGGCCAAGCGGGTCAAACCCGGTCCAATTTGCTCATGTGCAATGGGATCATGCCCTTTCGATGCCTCCCGCTTCATCCATTTGCCTGCGCCAGTCGCATGGGGCGCTCCCATGCCCGCCGTAGCGCGGCGGCCAGCTCCTTCACGCTCATGTCGGTCGACACGGGCCCCTCGTAGGGATCGAGCCCTAGCGAGGCATAGACATTGGCAATGGCGTTCTGCAGATCGGCGTAGGCCACGTCATATTTGACCGCCGCCAGAACCATATTCATCTGTTCGCGGATGAGGCTTTGCTCGCTGCCCACGTCGTTGGCCACCGCGACCCGGATCTGCTTTAGAATGCGGCGCTGCACGTCGAAATATTCGTGCGCGCTGCGGAACACGTGGCGCTGATGCAGGTAACGCAAGCGGGAAATGTGCACCTGCGCGATGATCGCCATGGCCAGCGCCTGGGCCTGGGCCTTCACGACCTCTTCGTTGGCCTTGATGACCCGCCGCCGCGCCGGATAGCGGAATACGCGGAACAGATTCCAGGCCGTCTTCGCGCCCCAGGAAACCCAATGGTTGTTGTAAAGATACTTGTTGGAATCCCAGTTCAGCCCCCCATAGAGATTGATGCCCGGCAGCAGCTCCAGTACCGCCGCGTCCGCTTCCTTCACGTTGATGCGCAGCTGATAGGCCTGCTCCCGCAGCTCGGGCCTGTTTTGCAGGGCGACGGAAATGAGCTCCTCGGGATTCTTGTCGATCTTCAGGCCCGTCGGCCTGTGTTGCGGTATCGCCAGCGTATAGGATGTGCCGGGAGCCACGTTCATCAGCAAGGACAACTGCACCTTGGCGGTGTGCAGGTCTCGCTGCAGCTCGGCCAATTGCCGCTTGATGCTCACCAGCTCACGCTCATAGGTCAGCGCCGCCAGCGGCTCCGTCTGATGATTGCGCGCCTGCTTGCGCGCGTTCGCCAGCGCCGTGCGCACACGCTGGCGCAACCGGTTCATGGCGCTGTTCAGGCGCTGGGCGCTGGCCGCGCGCCAGAAGACGGTGCGCACATCCTCGATGATGCGATTGACGACCTTGCGCGTGCGCTCCTGCGCGATCAGCGCCTTGTCCGCCGCCTGTTGCGCCCGCACGTAGGACAGGCCGAAATCCAGGATATCCCAGGAAAACTGCAATTCCGCAGTGAACGTCTCCTTTTCCGTGGACTTGGAAGGAGCCAGGGACTGAACGCCGGTGATGATGTTTTCCGAACTGCCCCCCGGCTCGTTGGAACGCCCCGAGTAACCGGCCTTCGCCACCAGCGAGGGCAACATGTCCCAATTCTTGAGCTCGGCGTCCCCCATGGCCAGCGCCTGCTTCATGCGCTCGACCCGAAAGTCCAGGTTATATTTCAGCGCTCGCGCCATGGCCTCGTATAGAGAAACCGGCCCGGCAATCGGCTCCTGGTCTGCCGCCAGGGCGCTCAGGTTGGCTTCGGCGAATGAAACCATTTCATCCTGCGTAAGCGCCTCGGGCTGCACGGCGCAGCCCGAAAGTACGGCCGCCACAGTCACCGCGATGATCTTTTTTCTGCACATCACCCCTCAACCCCAAGTGATAATTTTATCCATCCGCTTATTTATGGTTGTGTTCCCACCCAAAAAAAAGCGGCCGTCCTGGCAGCTGTTTGCCCCCGTCCATGTGTACGTCGACTTCCCCGAATCGTCTTGCTTACTCTGATAACATGTCGCGGAATTCTTAATCAACCGTTAATGGCGAAATATGAATCATGCAATCATCAGTTGAGAAGCGCGGCAGGCGATAGCCCCCCTGCAGATAACATTCGTGACGTTGGAGACTGGCCTCGGCAAGGACAGTGATCCCAGCGACTTTTTCCCGAAATATCACCGGCTTTTCATCCGCAGGGAATAGCCAGGACTGTTCCCAGGGGCGAAAAGCCAGCGAGATGAAGCGAAAATGCCGCCCGAGGGGCTGGCGCAAAAATGCCGCCATTAAATCGCAAGCCGATGTTTTTTCCTTGCTTTTGCGCCAGGCTGGCGCGCTGATTTTGCTGAGACCAGTCCCTAGATGCGTGGCTCTGCGCCTTCCCTTGTCCCCTTGCCGGCTTCGCTCTCGCCCCGCTGGCCGCCACCGCCCGCAAGCGCCTCCTTCACGGCCTCCGCGATGGTGCGCAAGTCAAACGGCTTGGACAGGAACACGAACGTCATGTCCTCGTCCAGCGACTTGGCAAAGGCGTCTTCCGCATGTCCGGACATGAACACCACGGGAGTTTCCACCCCCATCTCGCGCAGTTTCTTGACCATGGTGGGACCATCGATGCCGGGCATGACCACGTCGGACACGATCAGATCCACCTTGCCGCCCGCGGCGAGGCGCTCTTCCATCAGATCCAGCGCCAGCTCGCCACTGGGCGCTTCGATGACGGTATATCCGCGCATCTTCAGCGCATGCACCGCGAAGTCACGCACGGAATCCTCATCGTCCACCACCAGCACCACGCCGCTGCCCGTGAGATCCTGCCGTGCGCGTTTCTTGCGCGCTTCCGCCTCGGCCCGGCGTTTGCGCCGCTCCTCCTCGGTTTCCACATGCCGCGGCAAGTAGATGCGAAACGTCGTTCCCCGCCCCGGCGTGCTGTCACAAAAGATATATCCGCCGGACTGCTTGACGATGCCATAGACAGTGGCCAGCCCCAGCCCCGTGCCCTTGCCCATGGGCTTGGTGGTGAAGAAGGGCTCGAAGATCTTGTCCATGATCTCCGGCGGAATGCCCTCGCCGGTATCCTCCACCTCGATGAGCACGTAATCGCCCACCGCCATGACTTCCGCCAGCTTGCCGGTGATTTCTCCTTCCGGCACGTTGCGCGTGCGAATGGTGATGGTGCCGCCATCGGGCATGACGTCCTCGGCGTTGCGCACCAGGTTCACCACCACCCGCCCCAGTTTGCGCGGATCCACTTTCACCGGCCACAGACCGGTGCCATAGTCCGCTTCCAGGCGCACGTTGCGATTTTTCATCATGGAGCGCAGCAGCTTCACCTCGCGCATCAGCCAGTCGTTCACCGCCAGCACTTCCGGCTGCATGGTCTGCCGGCGCGAGAAGGCCAGCAACTGCTCCACGATGCGCGCCGCGTCCCAGGAGCGGCTCTTGATGTTGTGCACCAGCTCGTAGTTCGGGTCGGTCACGCGCATGCGCTGCAACAGGATGTCGGCCGAGCCCATGATGGGGGTGAGCAGGTTGTTGAAGTCATGCGCCAGCTGGCTGGCCATGATGCCGATCTGCTGCATGATCTGCCCGTGCTCGATCTGCTCCATCAACGTCTGCTTCAGGGTGGTGTCGAGCACGAACAGCACCGCCCCGCCCGCCGGGCCGGGAGCCACGGTAATCTGCGCCCGGGTGTGCATCTCCGGCCCCATCGACACGTCGATCTGCACCTGTTCGCGGCGCGACCTGAGAACCGTATCCAGCGCCGCCTCCAGCTTGCGCCGGTCCTGTGGCGACACCAGCGCCGCGGCATCATCGCCAATCCCCGCCAGCTCCCGCGCCGCCGATGCCAGCCGCGCGTTCATGAAGCGAATGCGCCGCTCCTCATCCACCAGCGCCACGCCCACCGGCGCCGCAGCGATGAATCGCTCCAGCTGCTCCACCAGTTGCGAGTATTCCGCCCGCATGGGCAGAATGAGCGTGCGCGTCAGCTCCAGCTGGCCATTGGAGGCATACTGGGCCTGGAACAGCACCCGCACCGGCCGAACGATTCCGCTGGCATCACGAATGTGCGCAAGATGCTCCGCCTCCACCGTGCTGCCGGGCGCGCCTTTCAGGGCGGAGAGTCGTTTCAACAGTTCTTCTGGCAGCACATCGTCCAGATCCAGGTCGCCAGGCTTGTAGCCCAGCGCGTCGATGCCCAGCCAGCCCGCCAGCGTGGCGTTCAGATGCACCACCGCCCCATCGCCGGAAGCCACCACCAGCCCCGCCGGCAATTCGTCCAGCGCCACCACCGTTTCCCGCAGGCGTCGCAGGGCCTCCTCCTGCTGGGCGCGCTCGCGGGTGATATCCTCGATCTGCCACAGCTCGCAGGCATCGCCCTCGCAATCGAACAACCCCACCCGCACCCGCAGCCATTCTCCCATTCCTTCCTTGCCGGGAAAGGGGGAGCGGCCGGAGGGAAAATGCAGTTCGTCTTCCGCCTGTCCCTCCTGCACCAGCCGTTGTTGCAGGCGGTAGATGCGCGCGGCCACCTCCGGATCGCCGGCGAACAGCCGTTCCACCCCCGCCAGCCGGCGTCGTCCCATTTTCCGCAGAAGGTCAAGATAGGCCGCGTTGGCCGTAATGGGGCTGCCATCGCGCCGCACCACCACCATGGCGGTGGGCAGCGCGTCCCAGCTCTCCGCCAGCACCGCCATTTCGTCCAACCCCGAAAACCGCACCTGACCGCTGAACACGCCATAGGCCACCAGGGCCAGCACCAGCGCCATCAGTATCAGCAGGGCGGTGGCGTCCGTGCGGTTGGGCGGCGGCAGGTAACCGAACAGGATCATCAGGCCGAAAATGCCCAGCACCAACGCGCCGACGCTCAACAACACCGCCAGGGGCAGCCTGCGGCGCGTGACAGTCTGCGAGGTTGTATCCGTCCTGCCCTGCAAGGCACCACTATCCACAGACATGGAAGGGCTCCTTTCCCGCCTGCCGCATCATGTCGACCCGCCCAAAGCATGTCGCGCGGCATCTCCGGCCCGAAAGCGAATCGGGTCCATTATATATGGATCGTCATCCCGCAACGCCCGCTTTTTGCAACCGGAAGAATTTTCGCATAATCTGCAGGCCTGAACCACATCATCCGCGGCCCGCGTGCGCACACCGGCACCAGCATCTGCATGTGACGACGAAAGCTGCGGGCAATTGGGGGCGCGAGAACGGCATGGACACGAACCAACTCATCCAGACGCTGATTTGGGCGGCGGTCATCCTGGGCGGGCTGCTCATTCTCATGATCATGCTGCGCCTGGTCCTGTCGCGCCGCGGCAGACAGGGCGATCGCCTGGGCGTTGCCGAACGCCTTCCCCTTGCCAGGGACGCGGAGCTGATGCTGGTACGCTGCGACGGCCGCGAACATCTCATTTGCATAACCGCGGATGGCGGCTTTCTGGTGGAAGCCGACGTGACCGGCGCCACCCGTGCCGGCACCGCCGCCCCGCAGCCGGCCGTGGCGCCTGCACCGCTGCCCGCATCACCTCCCGCCGCTGGCGCCGCCCCCGCCCCAACCGCGCCACCGCCCGTGCAACGCGCCGCCTCTGCGCCCCACCCCGCCGCTTCGGCGCCCCAGGCCACAGCATCCGCGGCGGCGGTTCGCCCGGCGTCGCCGCCACCCCCACGCCCGAAGAAAACCGCTCATCTCCAGCCATCCGCCGCGGAAGGGCAACAGGAA
>JALVSR010000147.1 GCA_027024225.1 Hyphomicrobiales bacterium
GCGCGGCCAGCCACTCCGCGGGCTTGTGATCGGCGATGGAAAGAACGCTAATGACGTCCGCATCCACCTGCTGCGCGGCCTGCAGCGTATAGCGGCCGTCCACGAACAGGGCGGCGATGTCCTCCATCACGATGAGCAGGCCGGCCGACCCGGTGAATCCCATGAGCCAGGCCAGGCGCTCTTCCGATGCGGGCAGGTATTCGTTCTGAAAAGCGTCCGAGCGCGGCACGATGAAGGCGGCCACCCCCAGCGCCCGCATGCGTTCGCGCAGGGCGCCAAGGCGTTCGCGGGCGCGCTCCGGCTGCGCCTCGTCGATGAAGGACTGAAAACGACTATGCCGAATGATGGAGCTATTCATGACTTCCTGCTCATGCGGTTCCTCCCCCCGGCAGTGTGGCAATGGCGGCGGCCGCTGGCAAGAACGGATTGCGCTGCGCAAAAACGCCCCGTGGCATCATGACACCAAATCCGACCACGGTGATAAGAAATAAGGAAAAATTGTGATCGCCACGCCCCATGACACAGAAATATACCGAACATTCAATGTATTGAGAAATCCATCGAGATATGCATATAACACATATCAGAAATGGCTAATTTACCATTGCTTAAAACACAACTTGAATGCATATGGTTCACAACAAAGAGGCGGAGCCGACATCCGCAATGTTCATTTCTTTGCGAAGTGGGCATTGCAGACGACGCAAGCTTCTCCTCCCTCTGTTGCTGTTTTGAGAAGTCAGGCCAGAAGTTCTCCCCTCCCTCTTCTTTCTCCCTCCTGACTTCTTGATGCCGGCCCGGCTGGTCCCCTCCCCCAGCCGGGCCTTTTTTTGACCCCTCGGACGGCCGGGCCCGCACACCGCCTCGGCGCCCCGCGCCGCCGCGTGAAGCCGCTACGTGGAGGAGACGTCATTCCGGCCTGGAAAGCACAAAGACCGGGCGCCCGGTCTATGAATTGCACGACGCGGCCGAAAATGGTGGCGACCTTGAAGATCCAGGTTCAGGACCCATAAAGGGCGTGGATGCCAGCGGCATTTTCGCGAAATATCGCTGGTTTTTCGCCAGCAGGGAATAGCCAAAGCTATTTCCAAGGGCGAAAGGCCGGCGAGATGAAGCGAAAATGTCGCCCGAAGGGTCTGGCGCAAAATTCCAGCAATGCAAGGCAAGTAATTGTCATTTCCTGAATTTGCGCCAGACTGGCGCCGCGCAATTTATGGGTCCTGAGCCTAAACGGCCTTGCGGATGAAGCCGGTATCCCGCCGAATCCAGTATGTGTGATGATATTCCATCCTCATGTGCCGCCTGAGGACATGGTTTCCCTCCACCGCGTCGTGCATCACGCCCTCGAGCATTCCTCGCCCACAGCGGGCATTGCGCGCGGTTTGGCGTTTTCCCGCAGGGGATTCAGCCTCGCTCGCGCATCCGGCGCTTCCATCTCCGCGCCCCTCGCCGTTCCCTCCCTGCGGGCGAAAGACGGCGCGGCCGCCGGAGACAAGACACGAAACGGGGCCCCTCTCCCGTGACAGGGGGCCGGGCTCGAACAACCGCGCAAGCGCAGCGGCGGCCGCAAGGCGCGCCTTGTCCCACCCCGACTATTGCAGCTTCAGCGCAATGAACTGCGGCTCGTAATTGCCGGCCTTGCGCAACACCAGCAGCGGAATGGCCTTGCGCCCCATGTTCTTTACCTTGTCGATGGCCTTCTTGAGATCATTCGTGGTTTTCAGCTCCATACCGCCGGCCTCGGCGATCACGTCGCCCGGCATCACCCCTTTTTCCGCCGCTTGCGCGGCCGGATCCACCTTCAGCACCACCAGGCCATGCTTCACGCTGGCGGGAACGCCATGCTGCTTGCGCAGCTCGGCCGACAGGGCCATCAGCTCCATGCCCAGCAGTTTCACCGGCCCGGCCTTTTCCCTATCCTCCGGCTTCCTGGCCTTTTTCTTCAGCAGCCCTTTCTTTTCCGCCTCTTCCAACCGGCCAAGGGTCACCTTCAGCTCCAGCTCCCTGCCGTCGCGAATGACCTTCACCACCACTTCCCTGCCTACCGGCGTTTCCGCCACGATGCGCGGCAGCTCGCGCATCTTGCGCACCCGCTGGCCATTGAACTCGATGATCACGTCCCGCGGTTTTATTCCCGCCTTTTCCGCCGGCCCGCCGGGCGTCACCTCGGCCACCAGCGCGCCTTCCGGACTTTTCAGCCCCAGGCCTTCCGCCAGTTCCTCGGTGATGGTCTGAATGCGCACGCCCAGCCAGCCACGCCGCGTTTCGCCATATTCCACCAGTTGCGCCACCACCTGCTTGGCCAGGTTGGCCGGAATGGCAAAGCCGATTCCCACCGATCCCCCGGTGGGAGAAAGAATGGCGGAATTCACCCCGATCACCCTGCCCTTCATGTCGAAGAGCGGTCCGCCGGAGTTACCCTTGTTGATGGCCGCGTCCGTCTGGATGAAGTCGTCATATGGTCCGGCGTTGATGTCGCGGTTGCGCGCGGAGACGATCCCCGTCGTCACCGTGCCGCCCAGCCCGAACGGATTACCGATGGCAAGCACCCAGTCGCCCACCTTCACATCATCGGAATTGCCGAACTCCACCCATGGCAGCGGCCTCTTCGGCTCCACGATGAGCACGGCGATATCCGTTTTCGGGTCGCGCCCGCGCACCCTGGCCTTCAGCCGCGTGCCATCGGGCAGCCGCACGATGATCTCGTCGGCGTTCTCGATGACATGATTATTGGTCACTATCACGCCGGCGGGGTGAATGATGAATCCCGATCCCAGCGAGGCCCGCCGCGGAGGATGTCCCGGCGGCATGGGCTTGCCGCGCTTGCGGTCAAAGAAGCGAAACGGATCGTCGCTCTTCCTGCCGCCATCCGCCTCTGTCTTCTTGCTCTTGACGGCGGCGGAAATGTTCACCACGGCCCTGGAGAGCCTTTCCGCCAGTGGCGCCAGCGACGGCGGTCCCCGGAAGTCCGCAAGCCCCGAAGACTGCGAGGCCGTGGCCGGTGGCGTGCGCCATTTCTCCTTGGCCTGGCTTGCCGCGCCGGCATCCTCGGCCTGAGCCAGAACGGCGAATGCCCCGCCCATCAGCCAGCTCAGCCCCAGCAGCGCCAGCCAGCGCCGTCCTCGGCCATCAGCCCGTCCCGACAACGGCACTCCGGCCCACACGGCCCGCATCTTTCTCATCATTGCGTTTCTCCGGCCTCTGCGCGACCCGGCAACGGCCGCTCGGTGGAATTGCGGAAATAACGGAAGAACTCCGACTTCGGCTCGATCACCATGCTCGCACCTTCCTTCAGCCCTTCCTCATAGGCCTTCATGGAGCGCCAGAAGGCGAAGAAGGACTTGTCCTTGCTGAAGGCCCGGGCGAAGATCTTCACCCGCTCGGCATCGCCCTGGCCGCGAATGATCTCGGCCTCGCGCTGCGCCTCGGCCAGCATTTCCACCTTCTGGCGGTCGGCCTCGGCCGTGATCTTGGCCGAACGCGCCCGGCCATTGGCGCGCAATTGCGCCGCTTCCGCGTAACGTTCCGCGCTCATGCGCTTGTAGGTGGCTTCCAGCACCTCCGGCAGCAGGTCCGTGCGGCGAATGCGTACGTCCACGATCTCGATACCCAGGTCCCGCGCCTCCGGCCGCACCATTTCGGCAATTTCCTTCATCATCGCCTCGCGATCCTTCGACAGGGCGGATTCGAAGGTGCGCCGGCCATAGACGGCCCGCAACGCCGCCTCTATGCGCGGCTCCAGCCGGCTCTTGGCACGCACCAGCGAGGCCTGCACGCGCTCCATGAAGCGCACCGGATCCACCACCTTGAACACCGTGATGGCGTCAACCAGATAGCGCCGTCCGTCGATGACCTGGACCGCCTTGTCCGGCGTGTCGAAATACAGGATGCGCTTGTCGATGCGCACCAGCTCGTCCAGCAGTGGCAGCTTGAAGTTCAGCCCCGGATCGCGCACCACCTTGTTGATCTTGCCGAAGCGGATGACCAGCACCTGTTCGCGCTCGTCCACCACGAACATCGACGAAAAGCCCAGGAAGGCGACGACCGCCAGCAGAATGAGCCCCATGGATTTCATCGGATTCATTTACCGCGCGCCTCCTTGCCCAGTGGATGTTGAGCCGCCACCCTTGCGCAGCCTGTCGAGCGGCAGATAGGGCAGCACGCCGGTCTTTTCCGTGTCCAGCAGGATCTTCTCGGACTTGCTCAGGATCTTTTCCAGCGTTTCCAGATACAGTCGCTTGCGCGTTACGTCGGGCGCTTGCCTGTATGCGTCGAGCACCTGCTCGAAGCGCGCGGCCTCGCCCTTGGCCTCGGCCACCACCTTGGCCTTGTAGGCCTTGGCCTGCTCCACGATCTGGGCCGCGCGCCCGCGCGCCTCGCCCAGCACCCGGTTGCGATAGCGCTCCGCCTCGCGGATGAACTTGTTCTGGTCCTGCTCGGCGCGCTGCACCTCCTCGAATGCGTCGATCACCTGCGCCGGCGGATCGGCTTTCTCAAGCTGCACGGAAGTGATCTGGATGCCGGCCTTGTAATAGTCCAGCGCCGCCTGGGTGAGCGCCTTCACCTCTTCCTGCACCTTCAGGCGCCCGCGGGTGCGGATTTCCTCCGCCGGGGTGCGCCCCACCACCTCGCGCATGGCGCTCTCCGCCACCAGGCGGGTCAGCAGCTCTGGCGTGTGCACATCGAAGAGATAGTCCTCCGGGTCATGGATACGCCACAGCACCGTGAACTTGATGTCCACGATGTTCTGGTCGCCCGCCAGCATGAGACTCTCGTCGTTGGAGCCGCCAAAGCTGAGCTTGTGCTCGCGCCCCACCGGCACCTTTTCCACCGTCTCCACCGGCCACAGGGCAAAGTGCAGACCCGGCCCCGTGGTGCGCGAATATTTCCCGAAGCGCAAGACCACGCCGGCCTCGTCCGGCTGCACGCGGTAGAAACTGTTCATGCCCCAGAACAAGGCCAGGATAACCAGGCCGACGAGCCAGATCAGCTTGTTGCCGCCGCCACCGGGCAACACGTTTTTCAGCTTGTCCTGACTCTTGCGGATGAGATCTTCCAGGTCGGGCGGCTGACCGGACGGACGCCGCCGGCGCGGCCCCTCGCCCCAGGGGCCCTGGCCCCACGGCCCGCCCCCCTGATTGTTCCATGACATGGTTCTTGCGATTGCCTCCCGTGAAATTTCCATGCACCATGCCGGACGAGAATTTTCTTGCGCCGCCCGGCCGTGCTGAATCATTCTTGTTCGCGCCATCTATAGGACAGGCCCATGCAAGGTGTCCATGAACAATATCGTCATGTTCGGCTCTTCTTCCGCTGGATGAGCACGAGGCCGGAGAAATTCAAGCACGGTGTGCGGGCGCTATCGCAGACGCTGGCGACACTGCTGGTGCTGGGTGCCGGGCTGGCGCTGGCGGCCGCTGCTCCCTTCGGCCCGTGGCAGGCGGCGCTGCTGCGCGACCACCCCCTGGTGGGCAGGATATTCGACACCACGAACCTGGCGGAAATCGGCCGTGACGAGCTGATCGCCCGCATGAACCGGCACGAAATCGTGTTGCTGGGCGAAACCCACGACAACCCCGATCAACACCGCATTCAGGCGATATTGCTGGAAGCCTTCGCGCGCAGGCTCGCCCGGGCCGGCGAAAAACCGCCGGCGGTGGTTTTCGAGATGATTCCCTACACCTACCAGCGACGGCTGGATCTGATCCTGAAGCTTGCGGAGGTGGACGCCGACATGGTGTTCGACGCCGTGCGCTGGGAAGACCTGGGCTGGCCCTCTCGCGAGCTGTATCGTCCCGTCATCGAGGCGGCGTTGAAGGCGGGCGCGCCACTGATCGCCGCCGGAGTGCCCCGGGACGTGGTGCGCAAGGTTTCCCGCCGGGGACTGTCCGCGCTTGACCGCCAGGAATTGCGCATCCTGAAACTTGCGCCGCTGCCACCGGATTTGCAGGCCGCGCTGGAAAGGGAGATCGTGGACAGCCATTGCGGCATGCTCCCCCCGGAGGCGGCGCGCAAGATGAGCGTGGTGCAGCGGCTGCGCGACGCCCGCCTGGCGCTGGGGCTGCGGCAGGGGTTCATGAAACAGGGCTCCGCCGTGCTGATCGCCGGCAATGGTCACGTGCGCAAGGACAGGGCCGCGCCGCTGTATCTGAAGCGTCACGGCACCCTGCCCCCGCCGTTCGTGCTCTGGCAGGCGGAAGCGAGCGAAAAGGCGAAGATCCTCACCAATCTCTTGCCCGAGGATGCCCGCCCCGACGAGCTGGCCGACGCGGTTGTCGTAACCCCTCGCGCCAAGCGCGAGGACCAGTGCGCAAGATTCGAGCGATTCATGAAACACAAGCGCGAAAGAGGGGAGAAGTGAAATTCTTTCGCTCCTCCTCTCCGCCGGCGCCGCACGGGCCTACAGCCGATGGACCGCCGGGACGAATGAGGGAGGGAACGGGCGATGAATCCCGAAACACCGCCCACATGCCCCCTGCACCTCCTCGAACAGACTGCCCGGCGCGCAGTGAGGTGGCGCATTCATCGTCCACCCCGTTCCTGCGCCAGCTGCACGCCCGTGGCGCCGAGGAAATTCGTTTCCCTCAGCCGCACGTTTTTCAGCAGCGCGCCCTCCAGCCGCGCGCCGATGAAGCGCGCCTTCGTCAGCGTGGCGCCCGAGAGATTGGCGCCGTGAAAATCCGCGCCGGAAAAGTCGCTCTCCTCCGCCGCCGCGCCGGTCAGCTCCGCGCCGCGGAAGTCGGCCCAGCGGAAATCGGCCCCGATGATGACGGCGCGCAACATGTGGGCGCGCACGAACCGCGCCCGGCGGAAGCGCGCGTTCTCCATCACCACGTCCTTCATGAAGCTCTCGGAAAAGTCGGCATCGTCGCCATAGGCGAAGGAAAGCTCGGTGCCGAACAGGAAGGCGCGGCGAAAGTCAGCCCCGCGCAACATGGTGTTGGAAAGGTTCGTGTGAAACAGGTCGGCGCTTTTCAGGTCGGCATATTCCAGGAAGCAGCCGGAAAGGTCGGCCCACTTGAAGGAGGCCATGCGCAGCCGCGCACCGATGAGGTCGCAGCCGGGCATGCGCGCGTTGTCGAACTTCACGCCCGTGAGGTTGGCGCCGTGCAGGTCGATGCCGGCGAGGTTGCGGCCGGAAAAGTCGCAATGGCGCAGATCGGACTTCGGCTTCGGCGATGCGCAATCCCCCTTCGGCAGCCGCACCCTCGGCCCTTCCCGCTCCTGCGCCGCCATCGGCGCGGCCGCACCAACGGCGACAGCCAGCAGCAACAGCCCCACCCCGGCGCGCCACGCCCCCACGCCCCCGCAACCAAGGCCAGCCGCCCGCATCTTGCGTCCTCCCATGTGATGTTATCCGTGATAGATGTTATCCGTGATAATTAGAATTATATTACGAAATACCCCAACTTCCAACTCCCGCATGGCGTTCACCCACATGTGAAAGCGCGTTCCCCGCGCAAGTGGTATGATGTCCGGACGGCCACGTCCCCGGATCATCGCAATGAAAGGCCGGCCCCATGAAAGCCCCCCTCATCGCCGCCGCCATCGTCCTCGCTCTCGGCGCGCGGCCCGCCGCGGCGGACGAATGCCTCGACAGGTTCGTGAAGATCCTCACCGACGTCAGCGAGAAGGGCCCGGTGAAAATCCGCGTCACCCGGCAATACAAGGGCATTCCCTCGACGGAGAACATGCATTTCAGCCTCAACGCCGGCCACTGGATGTCGGCCATGATCAGACCCGCCAACGCCCCGTGGTCGCTGGGTTACAAGGGCGCGCTCTACACCTCCACGGACAAGGGCAAGACGTGGAAGAAGGTGCGCGAGATGCAGGCGCAAGGCCCGCAAGAGAGGCTGAAGGCATTGCGGGAAAACGCGAAGACCGCGCGCAACGCCAGGTGCGGCCAGGCGACGCTGGACGGCGCGCCCCACGACACGGTGGAGGGCGACTACACCCACCAGCAGGGCACGGAAACCGAATATCACAACAAGTATTGGATCAGGCGCGACACCGGCTTCATCCGCAAGGCCATCTACACCTTCAAGTCCCCCACCATCACCGGCCGGACAATCCAACTCATCGAAAAGGCCCCCGGCCTCACTTTGCCGAAGCCGGAGTAAAAGCCCCCCTCTCCGTCGCGCCCCTCCCCGTCATGCCGACGCAAGCCGGCATCTCGAGCAACCTACTCATGCGCCTGCGGCCCGAGACCCCGGTTTTCCGCCGGGGTGACGAAGGAAGAAGAATGCCGCCCCCTCCTCGTCATGCCGGCGAACGCCGGCATCTCGAGCAACCGACTCATGCGCCTGCGGCCCGAGACCCCAGCTTCCGCCCAGTAGTGTCCAAGAAAAATCTACCTTGGCTCAAAAAAGCTCGGGATTGTTCCGCACTTACGGTAAAATCAGGTTTGTGAAGCTTGATTTGCCGCAAGCGCAGGAACAATCCCGATGTTTGAA
>JALVSR010000148.1 GCA_027024225.1 Hyphomicrobiales bacterium
GCAAGGTGGCGGGTATTGCCGGCGTGCATGGCCATTACGCCTTCCTGCTGGCGCTCATCGCCGTGCTGCTGCCGGCGCTGGCCTATGCCGAGTTCGTCGGCCGCGCGCCATACGCCGCCGGTTCCGCTCGCTACGTGGCACAAGGCCTGCGCAGCCCCTGGCTGGGCACGCTGGTGGGGCTGGCGGTGGCCTTCGCGGGGCTAACCTCTTCCGCCGCCTTGTCATTGGGCGCGGCGGGGTATCTGGCGCGCTGGGTGCCGCTGCCGGAGCTGGTGGTGGCGGTGGGGCTGGCCACGGCGCTGGCGCTCATCGCCATCATCGGAATCAGAGAGTCGGTGCTGGCCGCGGGCGTCATCACGGCGCTGGAGGTGGGCGGGCTGCTGCTCGTCATCTTCGGCGGGCTTGCGCACGAACCGGCGAAGGCGCTGGCCACTCTCGCCGTGCCGCCACCGCTGAACATGGCCGACGCCGCGCGCGTGCTCAGCGCCACGCTGCTCACCTTCTTCGCCTTCATCGGCTTCGAGGACATGGTGACCGTGGCCGAGGAAACGAAGAAACCCGAGCGCACCATCGCGCGGGCCATCATGCTGACCCTGCTCATCACCGCCGTCATCTACCTGCTGGTGTTCGCCGTTGCCACCGCCACCGTGCCGCACGAGCAGCTGGGCCAGTCGAAGGAGCCGCTGGCGCTGGTGGCCGAACGCCTGCCCGGCGTACCGGCGGACATGATCGCCGCCATCGCCTCCATCGCCGTCATCAACGGCGTGCTCATCCAGATCATCATGGCCTCGCGCATCTTCTACGGCCTGGCGCGCATGGAAAAGTTGCCCGCCGTGCTGGGCCGGGTGCATCCGCGCTTCCGCACGCCGGTGAACGCCGTGCTGCTGGCCTGGCTGGTGGTGGTGGGGCTGGTGCTGGCCTTTCCGGTGGTGGCGGGGCTGGCGGGCATGACCTCGCGCATCGTGCTCATGGTCTATGCGCTGGTGTGCGCCGCCTTGCTGGCGGTGAAATGGCGCGGCGAACCGCTGCCGAAGGGCGCCTTCCGCGCGCCTGCGCCACTGGTGGCGGCGGGGCTTGTCATCTGCCTCGTCCTGCTGTTCACGGCCTGATAATATGCGCCCATGAAACTGGCCATTATCTCAGACGTGCACCTGGAGTTCCGCACCCCGCCGCCACCGGCCCCGCCGGCCGACATCTACATCGTGGCGGGCGATCTGCACCCCGACCCGGAGGTGCGCGCGGCATATCTTCAAGCACTGCCCGGCGAGGTGCTGTTCGTGCCCGGCAACCATGATTTCTATGGCCATGACTTTCCATCGCCGGAAGAGGGTCTGTTCGTGCGCGAGATAGACGGCCTGCGCTTCGCCGGCGCCACGCTGTGGACGGGCTTTCCCGAGCGCTGGTGGCCCGATTTCAAATACGGCATGACCGATGCGCGCGTCATCCGCGGCATTTCGTGGGAGCGGCTGCAAGAGGCGCACCGCATGCACCTCGCCTTTCTCGTCGAGGCGGAGGCGGATATCATCATCACCCACCACGCCCCCACTTACGAGGCGGTGCAAAAAAACCTTCCCAGCAGCATCTACAACCCGTTCTACGCCACGCCCATCCTCGACCGGGAAAATCATTCGTTTGGTGGCACGGGGCTGTGGATTCACGGCCACGTGCACGCGCAGCACATGTTGGCGGTCAACGGCGTGCGCGTCGTGTGCCACGCCCACGGCTATCCCATGGAAAAGCACCTGCAAAAAGGCTTCCGCCTGCTGGAGCTGAAGGGGTGAAGGGCAGGGGAGGACAGCGGGGGCTCAGGCCACCAGCTCCAGGAGCCGCGCCGCCGCCATGAACTCGGCGCGGCGGTGCGCCATGCGCCGCGTGGCCTGTTCGTCCTCACCCCACAGCTCCATGTTCCAGCGCTCTTCCAGCACCGAGGCCTCCCACGCCTCTTCCGGCGAGATGCGCCCATGCATCACCGCCAGCGGGATGATGGCCGAGCGCGTGAGCGTGGCCATGGAAAACAGCGGCACGAAGGTAAAGGGCGCGGCCTGCTCGTAGGGGTGCACCAGCGCCGCCACGGCTTGTGCGGGCTGCGCCACGGGCATGATGCCCTCCGCGAGATAGAGCCGTGCGCCGAGTTCCTCATCCGCCCAACGCAACAACGGATCCCACGCCCGCCGTTGCCGCTCCGCCAGTCCGGGCTGCGCGGCCTCGGCGCGGTAGCACAGCATGTCATGCTCCGCCAGCTCGCGCACATGCTCCTGCAAGGCCGCGCGCTCGTTCTCCGGCTGGCTGGCGTCTGCCTTGTCGATGGCGGCGTTGGAAAGCCCCGTCATGGGCATGGTGGCGGGGTTGATGCGCTCTTCCTGCGCCCGCCATTCTTCCGCAACCGCCTCGGCCAGCGCGCGGGTGGGCACCACGAAGGCGCGCTTCAGCGGCGTTTTCAGGGGCCGGCCGTCCAGCAGCACGGCGAAGCCACCGTCCGCCTCGTTCACCGAAACATCATCGTAGAACCGCCGGGGCAGGGGGCGCTCGTAGCGCTCGCGCACCAGCTCCTCCAGCTTCTCGGCGGAAAGCAGGCATTCCCGCTCGTGCGCGCGGGGGGAGTTGGCTCCGTTGTCCGGCATTGGCTTATTTCCCCTTGCCGGTATTGCCGGCGGCTACTTGAATCGGTTTCTCAAGCGCCGGAATCAGGCTCTCAACCATCTCCGGCAAGTGGCTGAATTTTTCGGCGATTTCCGCAGCGCCCGCGGCCCGCAATTCATGCGGCGGATGATACCCCCACGCCACGCCAATGGGCAGCGTGCCCGCCGCGCGGGCCATTTCCATGTCGTAGCGCGTATCGCCAATGAGCGCGGTGCGGTGCGGCTCCGCGCCGGTTTCCTCCAGCGCCTGCAAGACCATGCCGGGGTGCGGCTTGGAGGGCGCATCGTCCGCCGTTTGCAGGGTGACGAAGAAGTCGCGCAAGCCCTCGCGCTCCAGCAACACCTCCAGCCCCCGGCGCGACTTGCCGGTGGCCACGCCCAGCAGCACGTCCTCGCGCGCCGCAAGCCGCTCCAGCGCCTCGCGCGCGCCGGGAAACAGCGGCTCGTGAAAGTCCGGCTCATGCCGCAGCTGGAAGAAATGCTGCTTGTAGGCCTCTTCCAGCCGCCTCAGGGTGTCCGGCTCCGTGCCTTCCGGCGCCAGCGCCGTAACGGCCGCGTGCAGCGACAGCCCGATGATGCCGCGCGTGGCCGCATCCCCGGGGTAGGGCACGCCGACCTCGGCGAAGGCCCGGCGCATGGCCTCCGCGATGTTGTGGTGGCTGTCTACCAGCGTGCCGTCGCAGTCGAACAGGACGAGTTTCATGTGATTTGCGTCTTTCCCGTGCCTTTTCAGGCGTCATTCCGTCTGTTCACTCGTCATTCCGGCCCCATCAACGTCACCCCGATGACAAGCCGGGGTCTCGTGCGGCGAGCGCATGAGTCCATGGCACGAGATTCCGGCTTTCGCCGGAATGACGAGTGAAAATGTTGCCCTCCATATAGGCCGCCTTCACGCCTTTTCATAGCGGCTGGCATCGAACCCCAGCAGCCGGAAGGTCTTGCGCATGTGTTCGGGCAGCGGCGCGGTGATGTCCAGCCGCTCGCCCGTGACGGGGTGCTCGAAGGAAATGCGCCGCGCATGCAGGTGCAGTTTTCGCTCCACGCCCTCGGGCAATCCTTCCAGCCCGCCGTAGCGCGCATCGCCGAAGATGGGATGGCCGATGTGCGCCATGTGCACGCGCAGCTGGTGCGTGCGGCCCGTGGTGGGCTTCAGCGACACCCAGGCGGCGGCGGGCTGCTCGCTGTGCTGGATGACGGCATAACGGGTCTTGGCGGGCAATGCCTCGCCGATGGGTTTCGCATCCGGCGGCAGGGCGCCTGCCACGGCCATCTTTTCCCCTTCCGGCGTGCGCACCTTCACCAATGGCGCCTCGATGAGCCCTTGTTTCGGCTCCGGCGCCCCGTGCACCACGGCCCAGTAGATCTTGCGCACGGAACGGGTGGAAAAGGCCCGGCCCAGCTCCGCCGCCACGCGGCGCGACTTGGCGATCACCAGCACGCCGGAGGTGTCCCTGTCCAGCCGGTGCACCAGCCGCGGCCGCGCGCCGAGCTCGTCTTCCAGTGCCATGAGCCAGCGGTCGATGTGAAGCGTGGTCTTGCTGCCGCCCTGCACGGCGATGCCGGAGGGTTTGTTGATGATGATGAGCCAGTCGTCCTCGTGGAGCTTGAGCCGCTTGAAGAATTCCCGTTCCCGCGCGCTCAACGGCGCGGGGCGGTTTTCCGCGCGCGCCTCTTCCAGCGCGGCCAGCATGGGCGGCAGGCGCACTTCCGCGCCCGCTTCAAGCCGCGTATCGGGCTTCGCGCGCCTGCCATCCACGCGGATTTCCCCCTTGCGCAGCAGCTTCTGCAGGCGCGAGAAGGGAAGGGAGGGAAAGCGCGCCTTCAGCCAGCGGTCGATGCGCTGCCCGGCCTCAAGTTCTGCAATGCGCACCGTTTTCGCCGGCATGACTGCGCTCTCCCGGCCTCAGGAACTGAACAGTACGCGCGCCAGCGCCAGCCCCGCGAACACCGCCGCGATGGACAGCACCACGCTGCCCCCTGCATAGAGCAGCGCCGCCATGTGTCGCTGGTCCTGCCAAAGCATGGCGAAGTCCAGCGAGTAGGCGGAAAAGGTGGTGAAGCCCCCAAGCAAGCCGGTGGTCAGGAACACGCGTAGGAAGGCCGACGTTTCGATGCGCGCCAGCAGCCAGCCCGTGATGAGGCCCATCAGCAGCGAGCCCACCACGTTGACGATGAGCGTGCCCCACGGAAAGGAAAAGCCGAACAGGCGCGAAGCAAGGCCCACGGTCATCAGCCGCGCCGCCGCCCCGATGCCGCCACCCAGCGCGGCGGCCGCCACCATGCCGAAACTGACCGGTGTCATGCGCTTTCGCCCCCTTCGATTGCCTCGCTCGCCGCGTCCCGTGGCTTTACCGGCTCGGCCAGCAGGTCATGCACGTCCGCGCCCGTGATGCGCACCTCCAGGAATTCGCCCGGCCGCGCCCCTGCCGCCAGGTCGCGGGGGATGAGCACCATGCCGTCCACCTCCGGCGCGTCCCACGGGCTGCGCGCCACCACGAGGTTTTGCTCCTCGTCGATCTCGTCCACCAGCACGGTGATCTCGCGCCCCACCTTGCGTTTCAGGTTTGCGGCCGAAATCTCCTCCTGCAACAGCATCAGCTGGCGCTTGCGCTCTTCCGCCACTTCCGGGGCCACGTGGCCGGGCAGGGCGTTGGCCGCCGCGCCTTCCACCGGCTCATAGACGAAGCAGCCCACCCGGTCGATGCGCGCTTCGCGCAGCCAGTCCAGCAGGTAGCGGAAGTCCTCCTCCGTCTCGCCGGGAAAGCCAACGATGAAGGTGGAGCGAATGGCCACCTCCGGGCAGATCTCCCGCCAGCGCTCGATGCGCCGCAAGAGCTTTTCCTCGTCCGCCGGGCGGCGCATGTTCTTCAGCACGTTCGGCGCGGCATGCTGGAATGGCACGTCGAGGTAGGGCAGGGCGAGGCCCTCGGCCATCAGCTCGACCAGCTCGTCAACCAGCGGATAGGGGTAGAGGTAATGCAGCCGCACCCACGGGAACATCTCCCCCAGCGCGCGCGCCAGATCCGTGATGCGCGTGCGCACCCGTTTGCCGCGCCATGTGCTCTCGGCATAGTGCAAGTCCTGCCCATAGGCCGGGGTGTCTTGCGAAATCACCAGCAGCTCCTTCACCCCGCGCGCGGCCAGCGCCTCGGCCTCGCGCAGCACGTCATCGGCCGGGCGCGAGGTCAGCGGCCCGCGCAAGCTGGGGATGATGCAGAAGGTGCACTTGTTGGAGCAGCCCTCGGAGATTTTCAGATAGGCGTAATGCGACGGAGTGAACTTAAGCCCCGCCGGTGTGAGGTCGATCTTCGGGTCATGCGCGGGCGCATCCATGCTCTCCGGCAGGGGCGCGGCACGTTTCACCGCGTCCACCACCGCCTCCACCTGCGCCGGACCGGTGATGGCCAGCACGTCTGCCGCCACATCCGCCAATGCCGCCTCGTCCGCGCCCATGCAGCCGGTGACGATGACCTTGCCGTTCTCGGCCAGCGCCTCGGAGATGGCGGCCAGCGACTCCGCCCGCGCACTGTCGAGAAAGCCGCAGGTGTTCACGATGACAACATCCGCGCCCGCGTAATCGGGCGCGAAGTCATAGCCCGCGCGCTTGAGTGCCGTGGCGATGCGCTCCGAATCCACCAGCGCCTTCGCGCAGCCCAATGACACCAGCCCCACGCGCGGCGCATGTCGCACGGTTTCGTTCAAGGAATGCTGCTCCCGAAAATCCTGGCCGCACACGTTGCGGCATGTCCATCGTGCGGCCAAGATAGAAGTGGGCATGCCGCGCGGCAAGAACCTTCGCACCGGCCGCATTGGTGGCTTTTCACCGGGCAATTCCACCTCTCTTGACGGCGGTCAATGTTTCGCCTCGCCAGTCCGTGGCATCAGGTGTGGCAGGTTGACGCACCCTTGGAATGCGATCACCGGAACAGCCCGGATTTCACGCCAGCAGGAGCCGGTTTCATGATTGTCCGTGACCTCGTGGAAGCCTTCGCGCCCAGGCCGCTGCGGCTGGCCGCGCGCGGCAATCCATATGCCCTGCTGCCGCCACCGGCCATGCTGCGAAAATTGCCGCCGCCACCGCTGCTGCCCATTCAGCCCGTGTTGCGCCGCATCGTCACCGACATCGCGCGCCGCCACCCGCGCCTTTTCGCGCGCATGGGCGAGAATGCCAACCGCCGCTTTCTCATCGACGTTGAAGAGCTGCCTTTCGTGCTGCTGCTGTGCCCGCGCGCTTCCGCGCCGCAGTTCACCGCCCATCACCGCCATGCCGTGCCGGCGCATGACGTGCGCATCGCCGGCGCGTTCGCCGCCTTTTTCCGGCTGCTCGATTCGGATGCCGACTCCGACGCCCTGTTCTTCTCTCGCGACATCGTGGTGGAGGGCGAAACCGAGGCCATCGTGGCGCTGCGCAACGCCATCGACGACCTGGACGGGCCGGTGACCGAGGATATCGCCGCCGCCTTTGGCCCGCTGGCGGAGATCATGCGCCTGTCGCTGGCGGCCCTGCGCCATGTTCTGGAAAGGAGGCCCGCATGAATGATCATGCCATGAACGATCCCGCGCTCTCCGCCGCCCCGCCCGGTTTTCGCCCGGAGCTCGTCTGCCCCGCCGGCACGCCCGCCGCCCTGCGCGCGGCGGTGGATGCCGGGGCCGATGCCGTCTATTGCGGCTACGTGGGCCCCACCAACGCCCGCAATTTCCCGGGGCTGAACTTCACTCCCGATGAGCTGGCCGAGGCGGTGCGATACGCCCACGCGAAAGGCGCGAAGGTGCTGGTGACCATCAATTCCTTCCCCGCCGCCGGGCGCTTCGACGAATGGAAGGCGGCGGTGGATCACGCCACCTCCGTGGGCGCGGACGCGCTGATTTTGTGCGACATCGGCGTGCTGGACTATGCCGCCTCCACCTATCCCGAACAAAGGCTGCATCTTTCGGTGCAGGCCGGCGCCTCCTCGCCGGAGGCGGTGGAATGGTACGTGCGCGAGTTCGGCATACGCCGCGTGGTGCTGCCGCGCATCCTGACGGTGGCGGAAATCCGCCGCGTGCAGGAGCAGATTTCCTGCGAGATAGAGGCCTTCGTCTTCGGCAACATCGGGATGATGGCCGAGGGGCGTTGCTCGCTGTCCAACTACGCCACCGGCCGCTCCACCAACATGGACGGCGTGTGTTCCCCCGCCGACCAGGTGGCTTACGAGGAAGACGCCGAAGGCTACCTGTGCAGCCGTCTTGGCGGCTTCACCATCGACCGCTACGCCGCCGGCGAGAGCGCCGGTTATCCCACCATCTGCAAGGGCCGCTACGACACCCCCGTGGGCCGCTGCAAATACGTGTTCGAGGAGCCGCGCAGCCTGAACCTGGTGCCGTTGCTGCCCGACCTGGTGAAGGCCGGGGTGACGGCGCTGAAGATAGAGGGCCGGCAGCGCTCCAAGGCCTATGTGCGCGCGGTGGTTTCCGCCTTTCGCCAGGCGCTGGACGAGCTCGCCGCCGGGCGCGTGCCCGACATCGCCGCCCTGGCGGCGCTGGCCGAGGGCCAGCGCACCACCACCGGCGCGTTCGGCTCGAAGGCATGGCGCTGAGGCGCGAGGCGAAATGAAGACGGATAACGCAAACCGCTCCGCGCCCCCGTATTTCCCGTCACCCCGGCGAAAGCCCAGTGGTGTCCAAGGAAAGTTATCATAAGACCATGTCTCCAAAGAGCGGCGTTGTATGGAACTGAAGCATGGCCGTGTTCGGAGGTCTTGGTGGCGGCTGGAAGAGCG
>JALVSR010000149.1 GCA_027024225.1 Hyphomicrobiales bacterium
GACAGTTCGGTCCCTATCTGCCGTGGGTGTTGGAGACTTGAGAGGATCTGTCCCTAGTACGAGAGGACCGGGATGGACGCACCTCTGGTGGACCTGTTGTGGCGCCAGCCGCAGTGCAGGGTAGCTATGTGCGGAAGGGATAACCGCTGAAGGCATCTAAGCGGGAAACCCACCTCAAAACCAGGTCTCCCTAAACAGGACCGTGGTAGACCACCACGTTGATAGGCCGGAGGTGGAAGCGCGGCAACGCGTGGAGCCGACCGGTACTAATAGTCCGATCGGCTTGATCGTTCCCGTTATTCCATGCCTGCCAGGCGCCGGCCGGAAGCTCAGATTTGACCTTGGAGAACAACGAATTCACGGCGGAGTGCATCCCGCCGGCCAGGTGGCTATGGCGAGGGGTCCAAACCCGATCCCATTCCGAACTCGGTCGTTAAAACCCTCAGCGCCGATGGTACTGCGTCGTCAGGACGTGGGAGAGTAGGTCGCTGCCTGGCCCGCCGGATGCATTTGCCACCATTCCTCTGTATTCACGATGTCATGGATACATTCATGATCAAGCTCTGCCGTCAGGCAGAGCTTTTTTCTTGCATTCTTCAATGATTTCATCGGTTAAGGCCACGCCTGCGATTCGAAGGCCACAGGCTTCGCCATACCACATCAGCTGTCCTTTCAAACGTCCTGCTTGCGTCCTGCTTGATCTCTTCCTCTTGCCCAATGGCGCGTTTTGGCGCAAAAACCCTCTTGATGCCCGCAGTCTGTCCGATGCTTCCCAACATTGGTATCCGGAGGCCGAAACTTCGTGGTGCGCTCACTTGTGCATGTCGTCAGGCTTACCCGCGCCGCCAGAGTGCTGGCGCGGCATGGCGGGCTGATTTCGCCCGAGCAGCTGCGCGAGGCCCCGCTGCCCGCACGCATCGGCGTGAAGCTGTTGGGCATGGGGCCCAAGCCGAAAAAGGGCGAAGGCGAGGGCACTCTTTCCGCCGTGTCGGAGGCGCTGGCCCAACTGGGGCCGAGCTGGATAAAGCTGGGGCAGTTCCTGGCCACGCGGCCGGATATCGTGGGCTTCGAGCGCGCCGAACAGCTGGCCGAGTTGCAGGACAGGCTGCCGCCGTTTTCGCAGGCCGAGGCCGAGCGGCAGATCGAGCGGTCGCTTGGCCGGCCGCTCAACGAGATGTTCGCCGAGTTTGGCCCGCCGGTGGCCGCCGCTTCCATCGCCCAGGTGCACAAGGCGCGCACGCTCGATGGCCGCACCGTGGCCGTGAAGGTGCTGCGCCCAGGCGTGCAGAAACGGTTCCAGCAGGACCTCGAGAGCTTCTACTTCGCCGCGCGCATGGCCGAGCGCTTCCTGCCCGCCACGCGGCGGCTGAAACCCGTGGAAGTGGTGGACACGCTGGCCCATTCCGTGCGGCTGGAGATGGACTTGCGCATGGAGGCCGCCGCCATGTCGGAAATGGCGGAAAACATGCGCGAGGAGAGGGAAGTGCACATCCCGGAAGTGGACTGGGAGCGCACCTCCGAATGCGTGCTGACCACCGAGTGGGTGGACGGCACGCCGCTGGCCGACGTGGAGGCCCTGCGCAAGGCCGGGCACGACCCGGAGCGGCTGGCCGATGTGCTGATTCAGACCTTCCTGAAGCAGCTTTTGCGCGATGGCTTCTTTCACGCCGATTTGCATCCGGGCAACCTGTTCGTGGACGCGCGGGGGCGGCTGGTGCTGGTGGACTTCGGCATCACGGGCAGGCTTTCGCCCTACGAGCGGCGGGTGTGGGCGGAGATCCTCTATTGCTTCATCACGCACGACTACAAGCGCAACGCCGAGGTGCATTTCGAGGCCGGCTACGTGCCGCCGCACCAGAACATGGACGAGTTCGCGCAGGCGCTCAGGGCCATCGGCGAGCCGGTGCTGGGGCGGCCGGCGGAGGAGGTTTCCATGGGTGAGCTGCTGGGCCGGCTGTTCCGCACCACGGAGCGGTTCGACATGGTGACGCAGCCGCAGCTGCTGATGATGCAGAAGACCATGGTGACCGTGGAGGGCGTGGGCCGCACGCTCAACCCGAAGCTGGATGTGTGGAAGGCGGCCGAGCCGGTGGTGACGGAGTGGATTCGCCGCCACCTCGGCCCCGTGGGCCGGGCGGAGCAGGCCATCGAGCAGACGGGCCGGGCGCTGGCGCGGCTGCCGGAGCTCTTGGAAAGCGCGGCGGACGCCACCCGGCGGCTGGCGGCGGAACAGCGTAGGGCGGAGCTGGAAGCCTCGCGCGCACTGGCGGAGGGCAAGAACGCGGCGCAGGCGCGGCCCGTCCAGCCCGGCTGGAAGGTGTGGTTGCCGCTGTGGCTGGCCGCCGGCGCATTGGTGGCAATGGCCGCGAGCTTCTGGAAATGATGCGAATGGAGTGTTCCCCACCTTATCGACTGTCAAGGGGCGTGCCCGCTTTGCGGCGGCCAGAGGCCGCCCTTGACAGTCGATGAGGTGGGGAAAAATGGCAATGAAGCGCCAATGGCGAAATTTCGCCATTGGCGCTTCTCTTGACTGAAAATTGATTTCTCAGGCGCGGGGCTGCACCAGGCCGCGGTTGATAAGCGCCTCGGCGATCTGCACCGTGTTCAGCGCAGCGCCCTTGCGCAGGTTGTCGGCCACCACCCACAGCGCCAGGCCGTTGTCCACCGTGGCATCCGTGCGGATGCGCGAGACATAGACCGGATCCTCGCCGGCGCACTCCACCGGCGTGACGTAGCCGCCGTCCTCGCGCTTGTCCACCACCAGAATCCCCGGCGATTCGCGCAACAGGTCGCGCGCTTCGTTCTCGTCCACTTCCTTCTCGAACTCGATGTTCACCGCCTCGCCGTGGCCGATGAATACCGGCACGCGCACGGCCGTGGCCGTGACCTTGATGTTCGGGTCGAGGATCTTCTTCGTCTCGGCGTTCAGCTTCCACTCTTCCTTCGTGTAGCCGTCCTCCATGAACACGTCGATGTGCGGGATGACGTTGAAGGCGATCTGCTTGGTGAAGTGCTTCGGCTCGGGCATGTCGGTGACGTAAATGCCCTTGGTCTGGTTCCACAGCTCGTCCATGGCCGCCTTGCCGGCGCCGGAGACGGACTGGTAGGTGGAAACCACCACGCGCTTGATGCCCCACTTCTCGTGAAGGGGCTTCAGGACCACCACCAGCTGCGCGGTGGAGCAGTTGGGGTTGGCGATGATGTTGCGCCGGTTCGGATCCTTTATCCAGTCTTCCAGCACGTGCGCGTTCACCTCCGGCACGATGAGCGGGATGTCCGCCTCGTAGCGCCAGCAGGAGGAGTTGTCGATGACAATGGCGCCGGCCTTGCCAATCCGTGGCGCCCACTCCCTTGATACCGATGAGCCCGCCGACATGAGCACGAAGTCCACCTTCGAGAAGTCGAACTGCTCCAGGTCCTGGCACTTCAGGATTTCATCGCCATAAGACACCTCCACGCCCAGCGAGCGGCGCGAGGCGATGGCATGCACCTCGTCCGCCGGAAAGCCGCGCTCGGCGAGAATTTCCAGCATCACGCGCCCGACATTGCCCGTGGCGCCAACGACAGCGACCTTGTAACCCATTTTCAGCTCCTTTCGGATTTCCCCGTTTTCCCCTCTGGCCGCTTCCGGGCGATGCAACTGCCGCCTCCGGCCACGTTTCCCTCATCCGGCCTCTCCCCGGCGGAAGGAGAGGCCCGGGGGGAGGGGTCAGACCGTTTTGGTGGTCTTTTTGGTGGTAGTGGTCTTGGCGGTGGCGGTTTTCGGCCCGGCGGTCAGCACGACAGGCACGAGAGCACGCGGCGGCCGGGGCCGCTTGATCAAATGCGTGCGGGTTGTGCGCCGGGTCATGTGCATTGGGTTCCGCTCCGTTGCGGCTGGTGAATTTGCCGCAAGCTCCATACTATCCCGCGGGCGGGGCGTCAATCTTTCCCTAACCTTCACAGCCGGATAATGCATGGCCGCTTGTTGATATTGCACGGATGCGCACATGTTCGACTGGCTTTATACCGCCGAAGGCTGGATAAGCCTGGCAACGCTGGTGTTCCTGGAGCTGGTGCTGGCGGTGGACAACCTGGTGTTCATCGCCATCGTCTCGCAGCGGCTTCAGCGGGAAAAGCGCCGGCTGGCGCAGCGCTTCGGGCTGTTGCTGGCGCTGTTTATCCGCGTGGCAATGCTGTTTGGCCTGGTGTGGCTCACGCGGTTGCAGAAGCCCTTGTTCGAGCTGTTCGGCCAGGTCTTTTCATGGCGCGATGTCATCCTGCTGGCGGGTGGGCTCTACCTGTTGTGGAAGGCCACCACCGAGATTCATGCCGAGGCGGAAGGGGAAGACGAAGCAGCGGCAGCAAGCGGCCTGCGCGCCAGCGGGTTTGTTTCGGCCGTGCTGACCATCGCCGTCATCGACGCGGTGTTCGCGCTGGATTCCATCCTCACCGCCGTGGCCATGACGCAGTTCCTGCCCGTCATGATACTGGCCAACGTGGCGGCCATCGTGGTCATGATGCTGTTCGCGCATCCCATCAGCGAGTTCATCGAGCGGCACCTGACCTTCAAGCTGTTGGCGCTGTCGTTCATCCTGATGATTGGCGTGGTGCTGGTGGCGGACGGCCTGCACTTCCACATCCCGCGCGGCTACATCTACTTCGCCATCGCCTTCTCGCTGTTCGTGGAGGGCGTGAACACCTGGGTGCTGAAGCGCAGGCAGCAGCGGCGGGCGAGGACCTCCGCCGAAGAAGGGTAGGCGGCTTGCGGCGCGGTTGCTTTCCATTGGTGCGTTCAGCGCGCCTTATCGAGTTATTCGAGGCTCATGAGGTAGGTGGCGATGGCGCGGATGTCGGCGTCGGGCAGCTTCGAGATGTTGCGCTGCACCTCGCCCATGCCGCCGGAGCTGATGTCCTCATACCCCAGCGATTCGCCGTATTTGAGCGCCTGGAACAGGTCGTTCACGTCCTTGTAGCGGCCGCGCCGTTTCAGGCCCCGCAGCGAGGGCACGTGCCCCTTTTCCGACAGGTGCGGCGCACCGGCCAGCCAGCGCCGGCGGTCGGGAATGAAGATGCTGTTGCGCGGGGTGTGGCATTCGCCGCAGTGCCCCGGCCCCAGCACGAGGTAGGCGCCGCGGTTCCATTCCTCCGACTTGCCCGGCACCGGGCGGAAGGGCCTTTTCGGCAGGGCCAGCCATTTCCAGAAGGCCAGCGCAAAACGGTCGAAGCGGTGGGTGTCCAGCGGCGTTTCGTTGCGCACGGGAGCTAGCGTCTTCAGGTAATGATACAGGTCGAGGATGTCCTTCGTGGTCATCCAGGCGTAGGAAGTGTAGGGAAAGGCCGGAATGTAGTGCGTGCCATCCAGCCCCAGGCCACGGCGCAGGGCGGTGAGGAAATCCACTGCCCGCCACTTGCCGATGCCGGTTTTCTCATCCGGCGTGATGTTGGGCACGGTGATCTCCCCGCCCGGTATCTTCAGCTTGCGTCCACCGGCGGGCAGCTCCACGTGCGGGCCAATGCCGCGATGGCAGGAAATGCAGCCGCCCGCGGTGTAGATGATGCGGCCGTTCTCGATGTCCGGCTTGTAATCGGCCGGAATGGCGCTTTCCGGCAAGGGTTGGGAGAGCTGGCGGTAGGCCACGGCAACGCCGATGACCAGCAGGGCGAATATCCCGAGCACGATGTGCCAGGTGCGTATCTTGCGTTCGCTCTTGCCCATTGCCCGCTTTCCCCTCGCGTTGGAACTGGTCCCATGCAACGCCGGCATACTTGCCGTGATTGGCGCGTTGCGCGGTGGGCGTCAAGGGTGCCGTCGTCCGTGTATCAAAAAGAAAAAAGCGCCAGCAGCGATGGTCTGCCACTGGCGCCCTGACTTTCGTTCCGGTCGTCAGCCCCGCTGGATTACATTTCGTCCTTGGGCTTGCGGAACTTCTCGTGGCAGGCCTTGCAGCCCTTGCCACCCAGCTCCATTACCGCAGGCGCCAGCTTGTCCGGCGAATCGACGTTCATCAGCGCCTTCGCCTTCTCGATGGCGGTCTTCATGATGGCGTCGAACTCCGCGCGGTTGGTCCAGATTTCCGGCTTGGCGCGGGTCTTGCCCTTGTCCGATCCTTCCGGGAACAGCTTGCTGGCCTCTTCCAGCTTTTTCGCAATCACCTCGGCGTTCTTCTTCACCGTGGCGGCGTCGAAGGGCGCGGCCCCCTTCACCATCTTCACCAGTGGCACGAAGTGATCCTTCACCGTCTCCATGGCGTCATGCCGGGCCTTGGCCGGGCCGGTCATTTCCTTTGCGCCTTCGTGGCCGGAGGCCAAGCTCGTGGCGGCCAACAAGCCCGCCATGCCGATGCCAAGCATGATACGTGCGATGTTCCTCATGTCGTTCGTCCCTCTTTCCGGTTGAAACTTACTCCGCGCACTGTTCAGGGCTTAACGGTTTTCTGGCCGAGAGGCCATTCACCTTTGCGTGATGCGGGATATTATCATTCTAAAAAATGTGGCAAAAGAAGGGCCGCCTCTCATGCGCGAGATGGCGCTTCCTTCCTCTTGACGCGAAGGCAGCGCCGCTTGATAACCGACAGGGTCACGGCCCGTCACAAAGGTTGTTCCGGCAGAAGGGGAACCCGTCTCATGACCACCCGCACCGCCATCGTGTTGTTGCTGGCCGCTCTCGTGCTAAGCGCCTGTGGCTCCGACCGCGCGCCACCGCCACCGGAGGGCTACAAGTACGATCCGGACAGGGACTTCGTGCTGGACCCGCTGGTGCGCGAGAAAAAAAACGACCAGAAGAAGTGACGAGGCGACAACAATCTCTTTCGGTGGCTGTCGATGGATCATTTCCAGTATCGTGATGGCGAACTGTTCGCCGAGGATGTGCCTCTCTCGAGCATCGCGCAAGAGGTGGGCACGCCGACCTATGTCTATTCCTCCGCAACGCTCAGACGGCATTACCGGGTATTCGACGAGGCCTTCACCGGGCGCGATCACCTCATCTGCTATGCAATGAAGGCCAATTCCAACCAGGCCGTGTTGCGGCTGCTGGCGGACTTAGGCGCGGGCATGGACATCGTCTCGGGCGGCGAGCTGGCCCGCGCAAGGGCCGCCGGTGTGCCGGGGGAGAAAATTGTGTTCTCCGGCGTGGGCAAGACGGACGAAGAAATTCGCGCGGCGCTGGATCATGGCATCTTCTGCTTCAACGTGGAATCCCTGCCGGAGTTGAGGCGCATTTCGGAGGTGGCGGCCGGGCGCGGGCAAAAGGCGCCGGTATCCTTGCGCATCAACCCGGACGTTGATGCGCAGACACACGAGAAGATTTCCACCGGCAAGGCGGTGGACAAGTTCGGCATTCCGTGGATGGAAGCGCGCGCGGCCTATGGCTTGGCGCGCGATTTGCCCGGCGTGATGGTGAAGGGCGTGACCATGCACATCGGCAGCCAGATCACCACGCTGGCGCCGTTCGAGCGGGCCTTCACTTTATTGGCGGAGCTGGTGGAGCTGTTGCGCGCGGACGGACACGAGATTTCGCACGTTGACCTGGGCGGTGGGTTGGGCGTGCCCTACCACGGCGATACCGATGTGCCGCCGCATCCGCGGGATTACGCCGAAATGGTCAACCGCACGCTGGGGCATTTGGGCGTGACATACGTGTTCGAGCCGGGACGGATGATCGCCGGAAACGCCGGGGTGCTGCTGGGAAGGGTCATTTTCGTGAAGGAGACGGAGACGAAGACCTTCGTCATCTCCGATATCGGCATGAACGACCTGATGCGGCCGACGCTGTACGAGGCGTTTCATCATATCCGCCCGCTGAAAGAACCGGCGCCGGGTGCGCCCATGCAGGTGGTGGACGTGGTGGGGCCGGTGTGCGAAACGGGCGATTACATCGCGCGCGACCGCAAACTGCCGGTAATGGAGCGCGGCGATCTGTTCGCCGTGATGACCGCCGGGGCCTATGGCGCGGTCATGTCCAACACCTACAACACCCGGCCGCTGACGCCGGAGGTGCTGGTGGACGGCGATAAGTTTGCCGTAATCCGCCCGCGCATGGAGGTGGAAGACATCATCGCGCTGGATGCGCTGCCGCCGTGGTCCGGATAGTTCGCCCGCTCGACTGAAGCCGGGAGCCGTGGCGATGAAACCCGGTGCGTATGGCCTGAGATTCCGGCTTTCGCCCAGTGGTGTCCAAGGAAAGTTACGTTGAAATAAGAAAAGGGGATGATTTACAAGCGGTTGCCTCCAATAACAGAAGAAGGGGCTTTTGCAGGTGGTTCCCTTTTTCGTCATCCCCGCGAAAGCG
>JALVSR010000150.1 GCA_027024225.1 Hyphomicrobiales bacterium
GGGCGGTGGGTTGTCCTGTATGTTTTCCGGTATGAAACAGTTAACGAAGTGTTGCCGGAACGCGCGGCATTTCAAACCTTTCCGTTCATGGCGAGGCAATTTTCGCGTGATAGTATGCAATCGTCGAGAATTGCCTGGATGAAATGAACGGGAATGTCGCTGTTGTATCGCGCAATACTGAACATGCTTCATCATACGCGGCTGGCGCATGTCAGCCGCCCCATTTGCCGCGGTGCGGGGGTGGTGTTCATGCTCCACCGCGTGCGGCCGCAAGAGACCAAGGCCGAAGGCGCGTGCGCCTTCGCGCCGAACGCGGAACTTTCCGTTACCCCGGAGTTCCTGGACGCGGCCATATCGCTGGTGAAACAGCAGGGCTACGAGCTGGTGTACCTGGAGGAGGTGCCCGAGCGCCTGCACGCATGGATGGATGACGAGCTTGACAGGCCGTTCGCCGCCTTCACGCTGGACGACGCCTACCGCGACGTGCGCGAACACGCCTGGCCCGTTTTCCGGCGGCATGACTGCCCGTTTACCGTGTTCGTCTCCCCGGCGCTCACCGATGGCGAAAGCGAGCTGTGGTGGGAGGTGCTGGAGGCGGTCATCGCCCAGAACGACGCGGTGCGCCCCGACCTGCCCGACCTGCCGAAGGTGATGGACACCTCCTCCACCGCCGGCAAGCAGGCGGCGTGGGACGTGCTCTATCCCCTCGTGCGCTACATGGATGAATACGAACAGCGAGAATACATCCGCAATTTTGGCGAGCGCCACGGCGTGGATGCGCATGCGCAGTGCCGCGAGCTGATACTGGACTGGAACGGCCTGCGCGACATGCTCACCGACCCGCTGTGCTCGGTTGGCGCGCACACCATGCACCATCGCGCGCTGGCCCGCCTGCCGGGGGAGGACGCGCTTTACGAAATGGCCGCCTCGCGCGCCCACATCGAGGGCGAGCTGGGCGTGAAGGTGGACACCTTCGCCTATCCCTACGGCGATCCCGACTCGGCCGGGCCGCGCGAGTTCACCATGGCGCGGGAGCTGGGCTTCAGGCTGGCGCTGACCACGCGCAAGGGCCACCTGTATCCTGAACACGTGGATCACCTGATGGCGCTGCCGCGGCTCTCGCTGAACGGCTATTACCAGGACCTGCGGCAGCTGGACGTGCTGCTCTCCGGCCTGCCGTTCCTGCTGTATAACCGCCTGCGCAAGCTCGACGTCGCCTGAGCCTTGCGGGGCCGGGACGATGCACTTCCGTGCAAGAAGGCCCGTTCCCCCGCCCAACCACCTGGCTCCCCCAATATCGGGTGGTTGGGCGGGGGAGTGGGCCGGAGCGATGCGCTTCAGCGCAAAAATCAGAGCAGGCCGAAGCGATGCACTTCCGTGCAAGGAATCATGCGCCGTCGGCACGAGACCTTGCAAGACCGTGCATCACTTCCTTCCAAACAGCTTTTCCACGTCGTCCCAGCTCAGCTTCACCCACGTGGGGCGGCCGTGGTTGCATTGGCCCGAGCGCGGCGTGGCCTCCATCTCGCGCAGCAGGGCGTTCATTTCTTCCACCGTCAGCCTGCGCCCGGCGCGCACGGAATGATGACAGGCGAAGGTGGCCAGCACGTTATCGATGCGCTCGGCCAATGACAGCGCCATGCCCTCGCTCACCAGGTCGGCCGCCACGTCGCGCACCAGTTGGGCCACGTCCGCCTTCGCCAGCAGGGCCGGCACCTCGCGCACGGCCACGGCATCATCGCCGAAGCCTTCCACCACCAGCCCCAGCTTCTCCAGCTCTTCGCCTGCGTCCAGCAGGGCCTGGCGCGACATGGCATCCAGCGTGATGACCTCCGGCACCAGCAGGACCTGCCGCGCAATGCCGTTTTCCGCCTTCTGGCGCTTCAGGCGCTCGTAGGTCAGGCGTTCGTGCGCCGCGTGCTGATCCACGATGACCATGCCATCGGCGGTTTCCGCCACGATGTAGGTGTTCTTCAGCTGCGTCTTCGCCACGCCCAGCGGCATGTCGGGGGAGGGAGCGGGCTCGGCATCGGCTTCCGCCACCGCATCCGCCACGTCCGTCCCCATTTCCATGGTGGGCGAGGCCGCGCGCGCTTCCGCCAGTCCCGGCGCCAAGGAAGCATCCGCCGCCGCGGCTGGCGCGTCGTGCAGGGGCGCCTGCATGGCCAGCGCCATTTCGCGCTGCTGCGCCGTGCCGAAGTCCGGCGTGAATTGCCGGGGCGGCACGGAGCCGGGCGCCGCGATGGGAGGCTTGCCTGCCCCGGATGCGAGCTTTTGCACCGTATCGCTCAAATTTCCGGCCGTGCGCCGGGCGTGTTCATCGAGGCCCGCTCGCAGGGCGGAAATGATGAGCCCTTTCACCAGGTTGGCGTCGCGGAAGCGCACCTCGCGCTTGGCCGGGTGCACGTTCACGTCCACCAGCTCCGGGTCGCAAGCGATGTTCAGCACGATGTAGGGGTGCCGCCCGGCGGCGAGCACGTCGCGGTAGGCCGCGCGCAGGGCGCCGGAAAGCTGCCTGTCCTGCACCGGGCGGCCGTTCACGAACACGAACTGCATGTCCATCTGCCCGCGCGAGAAGGTGGGCAGAGACGCAAGGCCGGAGACGGCATAACCATCGCGCTCGGCCTCGAAGGGAAAGGCGTTTTCGATGAACTCGCGCCCCAGGATGGCGGCCATGCGCTGCTCTGGCTCTTGCGCGGGCAGGTC
>JALVSR010000151.1 GCA_027024225.1 Hyphomicrobiales bacterium
CTGTGGCCGGAATATTATCGCCTGGTGCTGGATTATATCGCCGGGTTGTTCGTCTACTATCGCAAGGACCTGGCGGCCCAGAGCATCAGGGCCATCAAGTCCAGCAGGAGGGGCAAGTGGACGACCGTTGAATCGGAACTGATCTTTCCGGGCGGGAGCAAGTCGAAGGTGCTCTGGCGCGTCTATACCGGCGGCGGGCCGCTGCGTGTCGGTGACGTGAACATCAAGGGTATCTGGCTTTCCTTGCGCATGCGCGACAAGTTCGTCTCCATTCTCAACAAGTCGAAAGGCGACTTTGACGCATTGATGGATTACCTGCGCAGGAATGCCGCCTGAGCATCGCTCCGGGGCGGTCATGAAAGACGGGGCAGTGCATGATGCCCGCAAGGACCGCAAGCGGAAACGCCCGTGGCGGCCCTGGAGCCGTTTCGGGGCATTCTGGATCGTGCCCCGAACTCGCCCCGTTCCTGATGGATTAAGGATGCCGTAAGGTTAATGCGTCATGGTGGGGCTGCCGGGGCTTGAAGGACGATTGGTGGTCATCGAGGCATGAAAATCGGGCGAAGGTCATGTTTGCGGGTATCCTGCTGAGAAATACGGGCGTTGCGGCGGTTCTGTCCTTATTGTTCTTCCTGTTCGTGCACGGCGCCCATCAGGCACGGGCCGGCAGCGCCAGAGCCGCCACGCCCGTGCACCCGGCGGTCAAATACATGCAGGCCACGGCTGCCGAGCTGATGAGGGCGCAGCGCAAGGCGTCCGCGGCCAGCTTCGAGCGCGTCCTGGCCCGCCGGGCGGATGTTCACGCCATCGCCATGTATTCCATTGGGCGGTATCGGGACGAACTCTCGAAGAAGCAGTCGGCGCTGTATGTGCGTGGCGTGCGGCGCTTCATGGCGCGGTATTTCGCCAATCAGGCGAAAAAATACGTGGTCAAGAAGGCGGTCATCGAACAGACCCCGCGCCAGTCCGGCAAGGACTGGTTCGTGCGCTCCAAGGTGACGCTGAAGGACGGCCGCAGCTACACGGTGGTGTGGAAATTGCGCAAGACGCGCGCGGGCTGGCGTGTGCTGGACGCCAAGGTCATGGGCTTTTCGCTCACCTTTCTGCAGCGCGGGTTATTCTACCAGTTCCTGCAGCGCAAGAACGGCGATGTGGGCGCGCTGGTGATGGCGCTGAACCGATAGGCCCAGGCGCTCCCCGGCCGCATGCAGCGTACGGCCCCAATCTGGTGCGCATCCAGCCATTCGCGCCAGCTTCCCTCGTCTTGTCGGGGCTGTTTTCGCAGCGGCCTCTCCGGGCGATGTTTCCGCGGCATGTGACCGGCTTTTTTCTTCTCGTCCGATCCCGTGGGCGCCGCGAAGGAAGGAGCGCGCGCCATTTTGCGAAAACGTCGCTGACGCCCATGTCCTTCTTGAGATCCGGTATGGTTTGCAAGGGCGCTTGCGGGAGAAGCGTGCGAGCGTCGGGTGTGGGGAGAGGGGGATTCCAACTCGTGGCGATCGCCGCAAAAGGCTGTTCCGTCCAAAGAAGGCTTCTGACCGGTCCTCCGGCCCATTCCATCATTCCATCATTCCATCATTCCATCATTCCTTTCGTGCGTTTCATTCGGATGTCTTGGATGCTTCGCAGGCCGCCACGTCTGGGCGGTGTTGCCGTATGCATGAGCTTGTGGCAGGTTGGAGGTCAGTCGCTGACGGATGGCCTGAACAGGCGGTGGACACGTTTGGACCACTTGGGTCGAGTGCCCGGTGTTGTGGGTGGAGCGTCGATGACGGTCATACGTTTTCCGGACAGAAGAGGAGAAAGGCAGCGCTCGGGCACCTGCGAGCAGCCGGGAACCGGCGCGCGACTGGTGCCCCTGCCCAATGTGCGACGGGACCCGGATGGCCTGGGCGGCGAGCGGAAAGCTGGCGCCGGTGCGGGTATCATGCCGCTGGTGCTGGATGACGTATGTTACGTCGTCAACAAGGTGGCGCTCATTCGTGGCGTATCCTTTCGCCTGCCACCGGGACGGCGCACGGCGGTGCTGGGCTACAATGGCGCCGGCAAGAGTCTTCTCCTGCGGCTGTGTCACGGATTGATCGCCCCTACCTCAGGCAGGGTGCGATGGGAGGGCGCCCTGGGCGGCGCGCGGGAAGCCGTGGCCCGCGCCCAGGCCATGGTGTTTCAGCGTCCGGTCATGTTGCGGCGCAGCGTGCGTGAAAATCTGGCCTTCGTGTTGCGCAACCGCGGGATCGCAGGGGCGCGGGCGGAGGAGATGATTCACCAGGCGCTGGCCATGTGTGGCATCGCCCGGCTGGCGGAGCGGCCGGCGCGGGCGCTTTCCGGTGGCGAGCAGCAGAAGCTGGCGCTGGCGCGGGCGTGGCTGTTGCGCCCGGAAGTGCTGTTTCTGGACGAACCCACGGCATCGTTGGATCCGGCCTCCACGCTGGAGCTCGAGGGGCTGATGCTGGAAATGCACGAGGCCGGCACCAGCATCGTTTTTTCCACCCATGACATGGCGCAGGCGCGGCGGCTCGCGCAACATGTGCTTTTCCTGCACAACGGGCTGCTGCTGGAAGACGGACCGGCCGAGCAATTTTTCCGGCGGCCGCAAACGCCGGAGGCCCGGGCGTTTCTGGCTGGCGACCTGATGCCATGATTTCCCATGTCGCCCATGAGGAAGATGAATTTGCCGGAGTGCCGCCGGTGGCCGGATTGATATTGGCCGGTGGGCGGGGACGCCGCATGGGCAGGCGGCACAAGGCGTTTCTGAGGCTGGCGGGACAACCGCTTGTCGCCCACGTGGCGCGGCGGCTGCGCCCCCAGGTGCGGCACCTGGCCATCAGCGCCAATGAAAGGCGGGAGGATTTGCGCGCCTTTGGCGAAGCGGTTCTGGCCGACCCGGTACCGGGCTTTGCCGGGCCGCTGGCGGGGGTGCTGGCGGGAATGGAATGGCTGCGCAGCGCGCATGCCGGCATGCAGTGGCTGCTGACGGTAGCGGTGGATACGCCCTTTTTTCCCAGGGATCTCGCGGCCCGGTTGTTCGAGGCGACGAGAAGGGAGAGCGTCGATGTGGTGCTGGCGGCCGACGCGGAGCGCGAGCACCCGGTGTTCGCCCTGTGGCATGTGGGATTGGCGGCAGACTTGCGCCGGGCCTTGGTAGAGGAGGATCTTCGCAAGGCCAGGCTCTTTCTGGATCGCTTGTCGGTTGCGCGCGTGGTTTTTCACGCTGGGGGGGAGGGGGTGGCGCCATTTTTCAACATCAACAGGGAAGCGGACCTGGCGAAGGCTTCCGCGCTGTTCCGGGAATGAGCCCGTGATCGTGAAAGAGGCAGTGGCGGCATACGGTGAACCGGGCGAGGCCTGCGCACGAGGAGCGCGGCAGGATCGTCAACCTTCGTTTGCACGGGCATCAGCGGTTGGCTATAACGGTCGATGGCGACCTCGCACGCATGAGTGGCAAGGGGATGGGGAGCGCGACATGCCGGAACCTTGCCGCCTTATGGGCGCGCAAGGAAAGAATGGGGAGGCCAGCCCACATGACAAGGGCATGGAGAGGCATTTTGGGCGCGATGCTGACGGCTGGTCTGGCGCTTGCGCTGGCAGACGGTCCCAGCGGGGGAAGGGCGTGGGCTTCCAGCCTGATGGATGACGATCCGTACCCGGAAGACAACACGTTTTCCCATCAACTGGCCATCGACCGCATCGTGGCCCGTCAGAGGGCGGCGGCGATCTGGCGGCGGTTTTCACCCTTTCTGCTGGCCCTGGAAAAAGGCGGCGTGGACGCCAGCGCTGCGCGCGCCTTCATCAGCCCCGTCAAGGGCGAGGGGAGCGCGGCGCAAGGCTGGAGCCTGTGGTTGAGCGGTTCGCCGGCGCACTTGCGCAACCGCTTGAACGTCGCGCGTTCCAAGGGCCACTCCATCTCCTCCACCATCGGGCTGGACAGACAACTTTCCCCGAACCTGGTGCTGGGGCTGGGCCTGGAGAACGGCTATTCCAACATCCGCACCACGTACAACAACGGACGCGCCCGCACCCGTACGCATGGATTCAGTCTGTACCTGAATTATCGCTTCAACGACTGGCTGAGCCTGGATGCGCAGGGCGGCTACGTGTATCAACGGCAGAAGTATCGCCGGCGCGATATCCTGGGGCTTTATACCGGAAGACGTCATGCACACGGTCTGAGCGCTTCGGCCGCGTTGAACGCCGCGAAATGGCTTTCCGCCTCATGGATGGTTTCGGGACGATTGGGGCTGGTGGCCACCCGTGACAAGTGGCGGAAATATACCGAGAATGCGCCCTTTGGCACGCTGGCCCAGCCAGGTGAGAAAAGAAGCCTGGTCCAAGGCGTGGTGGAAGGTGGCATCGCCTATTGGCATGAACCGGTCATGCCATATTTGAAGGTGTCCTACAATCACGACCTGTACCGAAAGGGCGGGGCGAGCACCTCCGACCGGGATGATTTCACCTTCACCGGCGGTTTTTACATGTTCGCGCCCGAGGGTGCGCGCGGGTTGTCGCTGGGGCTTTCCGGCAGCCTCATCGTGGGGCGCAAGAAACAGCGTCAGATCCTGGGCGCGCTGCAGCTGAAGTGGAGCTGGTGAAGTGGTGGTGAGGCAAATTGGCGCTTGATTTCGCCACTGCCGCACTTAGTATCAGGCACAGGGAGATTCACCGGCGCACTCTTTGAGGCGGGTCATGGTGGCTTGATGGTGGGCCGGACTTCTGCAACGGAGGTGGCATCATGATTGTTCGCACCTGGAAATCCCTGCCGCGGCTCGTGCGGTTCATGTTCCGCAACGCCGCCATCGGCATCTCGGCGGGCTGGATGCTGCTGGGCATGATCCTGTGGGCGGATATCGGCGGTCTCTACACGCTGATTGCGCACTCCTCCTATTGGTTCGCCGCGCTCTTCCTGCTGTTCGGTGGATTCGCCGTTACCTTCGGCGGCGCGGGCGTGGCTTCCGCCGTGCTGCTGGGGCATGAGTTCGAGGAAGACGATACCCCGGACAACGCCAGCAAGGCTCCGGTGACGGAGCTGAAGCCGGCCTACCTGAAGGTGCCGGCGAAGCACTGAATTCGTGTTTCGGCAAACGGAAAACCAGCGGAATCGCGCGGGATGGGTGTCTCGCGCGATTTTGTTTTCGCGCGCCGGGCCCTTACCATCATGAGCGGAAGATATCGGAAATCACCCCAGCCATTGGCCAACGGACAGCTCGCCGCATGAACGCAGACACGGCAATATCCCCGGACAAGCCCGCGCAGAAAACCACGCTGAAGCTGGCCGCCGCCTCGGTGGTGGTGGGGCTGCTGGTGTTTGGCCTGAAGTATCTGGCCTATGTCATGACCGGCTCGGTGGCGCTGTATTCCGACGCGCTGGAAACGGTGGTGAACGTGCTGGCCGCGCTGGCGGCGCTGTGGGCCATTCACGTGGCGAACCAGCCGCCGGATGCGGAACATCCGTTCGGCCATCACAAGGCGGAGTATTTCTCGGCCTGGCTGGAAGGCGCTCTCATCGCGCTGGCGGCGGCGGCCATCCTGTATGAAGCGTGGCACGTGCTGTTCGCGCCGAGGAAGATCGACTGGAACGACCCCGGCCTGCTGGTGAACGCGCTTGCTGGCGTCATCAACGGGCTGTGGAGCTGGGTGCTCATCCGCGCCGGGCGCAAGCATCGTTCGCCGGCGCTGGAGGCGGACGGGCGACACCTGCGGGCGGACGTGTTCACTTCCATTGGCGTGCTCATCGGCGTGGTGCTGGCGGGGCTGACGGGGTGGTATATCCTTGACCCCATCCTCGCCATCCTGGTGGCGCTGCACATCCTGCACGAGGGCTACAAGCTGCTGTGGGAGTCCACGCAAGGGCTGATGGACGTGGCGCCGGACGAGGAAACCATGGAAAAGCTGCGCGAGGTCATCTCTTCCAATGCGCAAGGGGCGTTGGAGTTCCATGACCTGAAGGCGCGCCGGGCCGGTTCGGCCCTGTTCGTGGACTTTCACCTGGTGGTGCCGGGCGACATGCGGGTGCGGTTCGCACACGATATCTGCGACAATATCGAGCGCGCGCTGAAGGAAGAGTTTGGCGAGGTGCACGCGAGCATTCACGTGGAGCCGGACTACGAGAAGACGCACGGCCTGCATGGCACGGTGCGCATGAACATGTGCCGCCCCTGCATGCCCGCGCAACCGCCGCAGGCCGGTGGCGCGGCGCGCAAGCCCCTGCCAAAAGCGCAGCGGCTGGAGGTGGACGTGCCGGACACGGATGAAAAGGCATCATGACCACGCCGGACGGATCGCTGAGCACGCCGGACAGCCCGCTGGTGGCGCGGCTTTCACCTTCGCCCAATTTCGGTGAACGCCGGGGCGGGCGGGGCATCGACATGATCGTGCTGCATTACACCGGTTGCCCGTCCGCCGAATCGGCCGAGCTTTGGATGTGCTCGCCAGAATCACAGGTATCCGCCCATTACCTGGTGGAAGAAGACGGCGTCATCGTGCAACTGGTGGCGGAAAAGGCGCGCGCCTGGCACGCGGGCGCGGCCTTCTGGGCGGGGGAGAAGGACGTCAACTCCCGCTCCATCGGCATCGAGATCCACAACGCCGGGCACGAATGCGGCGCGCCGCCGCCCTATCCGGAGGCGCAGATAAAGGCAGTGAAGGAACTGGTAGCGGACATCATGCGCCGGCATGGCATTCGTCCGCACCGGGTGGCGGGGCATTCGGACGTGGCGCCCCTGCGCAAGGCGGATCCGGGGGAGCATTTTCCGTGGAAGGAGCTGGCGGCGGAGGGGCTGGCATTGCCAGTGCCGGACATCGCGCTGCCGGAGCCGGCGCCGCTGAGCGAGGGAGAAGAGCTGCGCGCCCTGCAGGAGACGCTGGCGCGTATTGGCTATGGCGTGCCGGTATCCGGCGAGGCCTGCGCGCTCACCCGCGCGGTGGTGCGGGCCTTCACCCGGCGCTTCTTGCCCCGGCACGTTTCCGACGAGCCCACCGGCCGGGTGCTGGCGCAGGCGCGCGCGGTGGCGGCGCTGCTGGACGATATCGTTTGATGCCGCGGGCGTGAATGCCTATATCTCATCTTGCTGGCCGGCCGGATGGCCGCCGGGGCGTTCGCCGGTCTTCGGACCGCCGGGCGTCCTGGAGGAAAGTCCGGGCTCCACGGAAACAGGGTGCCGGGTAACGCCCGGCGAGGGAAGCCGCTGGCGCACGCCTTGTCACAGGGTGCGCCGGGGCGAACCTCAGGGAAAGCGCCACAGAAAGCAAACCGCCGGGCCGGCCCGCTCATCAGCGTATCCTTTTGGTGCGCGGCAGGTGGGCACGAGCGGCCCGGCAAGGGTGAAAGGGTGCGGCAAGAGCGCACCGCGCCCCTGGCAACAGGGGCGGCACGGCAAGCCCCACCCGGAGCAAGGCCTAATAGGGACGGCACGCCCGGCGATTGCAGCCGGGCAGGGCGTGTTTCCGGCCCCGCCGTCCGGGTTGGCCGCGCGAGGCGCATGGCGACATGCGTCCCAGATGAATGGCCATCCCCCGCCTCCTTGCGAGGTGGCGGACAGAACCCGGCTTACAGGCCGGCCAGTATCAAGACCCCTCCCGCAAGAGTCCACGTGGGAGGGGTTCTGATTTTTTGCGCCGAGGCGCGTGCGGTTCCGGCCCGCTCCCCCGCTTGGGCCACCCGATATGATGGGGGCGAGATGGCTGGGGGGGGGAAACGGGCTATTTTTCATTATCATGTGTCCGACTGTCCTCCCCGCTCCCCCTCCCCACCTCCCTCAATGGTGCGCAAGAGGTGGGAAGGGGGAACGGAGAGGGTGCGGCGTTAACAGTATCTCAATCCGTTTCGAGTCACTGTGCCAAGGAGTCGTTAACCATGACGACGAAGAACAATCGCCGCCGCGCCGCTTCGGCGTGGTCGGCAATCACGGGGGCGATCGGGATTGCTGGCGCTGGCGCGCATGATTGACGAGCCTGCAAATAATGAGCCGCGGCACGTTCCGGTGCTGCTGGCCGAGGCCATGACGTACCTCGCACCACGGCCCGGCGGCGTTTACGTGGACGCCACCTTCGGCGCCGGTAGCTATGCGCGCGCCATCCTGGAAGTGCCAGAGACGCGCCTGTTCGCCATCGACCGCGACCCGCACGCCATTACCGGAGGGCAGGCGCTGGTGGCGGAGTATCCGGATCGCCTCACCCTGCTGCATGGCCGCTTCTCCGAGATGGAAAAACTGCTGGCCGAACATGGCGTGGAGCAGGTGGACGGCGTGGTGATGGA
>JALVSR010000152.1 GCA_027024225.1 Hyphomicrobiales bacterium
AAATGCGTAGCCGTTCCAGTTCCGGCGCCTGCTTGAGGATGGCCGCCACCAGCTCGCCCAGCCGCTTGTCACCGGGCAGGTCCTCGCCCCAGCTCGTCAGGTCAACGCCGGTGAGCACCACCTCGCGGTGTCCGGCATCGCGCGCTGCACGCACCTGCGCAATGACCTCCTCCACGCTCAGCGAGCGCGCGTTGCCCCGCCCAAACGGGATGATGCAGAAAGTGCAGCGATGGTTGCAGCCGCTCTGCACCTGCACGAAGGCGCGCGTGCGCTCGGCGAAGCCGGAGAAGGGAATGGCGCGGGCCTTCCTTTCCTTCATGATGTCGGAAACCAGCACCGGCTTTTCTTCCGTGCCCTCGGCGAAAAGCGCTTGCGCCACCTTGCGCCATTGTGCGGCATCCAGCTTCTCGGCGTTGCCCAGCACGGCGTCCGTTTCCGACATGTCCGCGAAGGCCTGCGCTTCCGTCTGCGCCGCGCAGCCCGTCACGATGAGGCGCGCGAAAGGGTGCTCGCGGCGGGCCTTGCGGATGGCCTGCCGCGCCTGGCGCTGCGCTTCCGTGGTTACCGCGCAGGTGTTCACGATGACCACGTCTTTGAGCCCCGCCTCTTCGGCCAGCTTGCGCATGGCCTCGGACTCGAATGTGTTCAGGCGGCAGCCGAAGGTGATGAGCCGCGGATGTTTCGCGTTCGCGTTCATGTCAGTTCAGATCTTGTGCCTTTCAGTTTTACCGCACGAAAAACCATGTCAAAGCCTTCCCATCATCGTCATTCCCGCGCAAGCGGGAATCCATTCAGCACAATCCGAAAAATGGATCCCCGCTTTCGCGGGGATGACGAAAGCGGGACGCATTTCACCATCCTCTCATGCCATTCGGATGGCGAAGATGTCCGCCGGCAGGGCGCCCTCGAACTCGTATTCCACCGGCCCGATCATCATGATCCTGTCGTCATCTTCGCGCCAATGGATAAACAGGTCACCGCCCGGCAGGGTCACGCGCACGCGCCGGTTCGTGAGCCCCTTGCGCGCGCCGCACACGGCCGCAGCGCAGGCCGCCGTGCCGCAGGCCTTCGTCAGCCCCGCGCCGCGCTCCCACACCTTCAGCTCCATGTGATCGGGCCCGTGCACCTTCACCAGCGAGATGTTGGCTCCCTCCGGGAAGATGGGGTGGTTTTCCAGCAGCGGCCCGGCCGAGGCCAGATTGACCACGTCGAAGTCATCCACCCAAAAGATGGCGTGCGGGTTGCCCACGTTCACCACGCAGGGCGTATGCAGCACGGGGTTGTCGATGGGGCCGATCTGCAGTTCGATGCCGGTGGTGTCATGAAACTCCTCCGCCAGCGGAATATCTTCCCATCCAAAACGGGGCTTGCCCATGTTCACTTCCACCAGGGAAGCGGCACCGGCCCGCTCCCCCTCCCGTCCCCCCAGATTATCCGTGCCCACGGGGGCACGGGAGGGGGAGCGGGCCTCCGAAGGTGCAATGCCTGCGAGCATGTCGGGCCGCACGCGCCGCGCGGTGAGAATGCCCGCGCGGGTGCGGATGACGGCGCTGTCCGCGCCCTTCTCCTTCATCAGGATATCGCCCACGCAGCGCGTGGCGTTGCCGCAGGCGGACACCTCCGAACCATCACGGTTCCAGATCTCCATGAAGGCGTCCACACCGTCGGTGTCGTCGGAACGCAACACGATGACCTGGTCGCAGCCCACGCCGTTTTCACGGTCGCCGATGCGCCGCGCGATCTCGGCGGTCATGGGCAATTCCATGCCGCGCGCGTCGATGATGACGAAATCGTTGCCCAGCCCGTTCATCTTGCGGAAGGGCACCTCGCGAGAAACGTCCATGCTCTTGTCCATCGGTTGCAGCCCGGTAGGTGGCCAGCCACATCATGGCCGGAATATAGGCGCAAGGAAGGCGCGGCACAAATGGCGCCGTCGAAGCCGGCACGAAGACAAGGCAGGAAGGACACGCCCTCACCCGGCGCAAGCGGGCTCAGGGCTGATCGCCACGCCAGGAGGGTGCGCCACCGGTGCGCTTTTCCGGCACGTATTCAACGGAAGGCGTCATGCGCGTGGGCTGTGGATAGAGCGTCATGAGCTCCAGCACCTCCTGCGGCATGTCGGTGTTCACCGGCAAGCCCAGCTCCTTCGCCTCGTCGGGCAGGATGGGATAATCGTGCGTCCAGCGCCCTTCCGACATGGTGCGGGCCAGCTCCTTCGCCTTCTTCTCGTCCATGTGGCCGGAAAGCAGGTATTCAGCCGTGCGCTTGACCTGGGCGATGGCCTTCTTCGAGACATCGGCCAGGATTAGGGTTTCGTCCTCCACGTCCTTGGGCTGCTTCTGCTCCAGCACCTTCAGCACGGAAGCCGCCGGCTTGTTGCCCAGCTGCGGGTCGATGGGCCCCAGCACGGCATGCTCGGACATGCAGATCTCGTCCGCCGCCATGGCGATGAGCGTGCCGCCGCTCATGGCATAATGCGGAACGAACACGGTGGTCTTGGCCGGATGTTTTTTGAGCGCACGGGCAATTTGCGTCGCCGCCAGCACCAGCCCGCCGGGCGTGTGCAGGATCAGGTCCAGGGGCACATTATCATCGGTCATCTGGATGGCGCGGATGACCTCTTCGGAATCCTCGATATTGATGAACCGCATGAGCGGGAAGCCCAGCAGGCTCATGGTTTCCTGCCGGTGCACCAGCAGAATGACGCGCGAGCCGCGCTTCTTCTCGATCTCGGCAATCTTGCGCTGGCGCATGGCGTCCATCATCTTGCGCTGCAAGACGGGTTGCAACATGGACAAGATGAAGAACAGCCAGAAAATGTCCATGGGCGTCATGGCCTGCATCCTCCTGAACGACTTCTCATGCGGGTCATCTCATCCTGTAGGTGCGTGCGTTCCGCGTCAACCGAAATGATGCTTCCTGCGGCTGCCATCGGGACAGCAGCCAAATTTGCCCTCGTCCGGCTGCAGCGCCCGATGGCGCGGCTTTTTCAGCCAATGGGTGGCGATCAGCCAGCCCACCATGAAGCCGCCGATGTGCGCCCACCAGGCAACGCCACCCACGTTCGGCGGCATGAACAGGGCCGTGATGCCGGACATGACCTGCGTGGCCAGCCAGATGGCGGCGAAGGAAACGGCCGGCATTTCGAAGAAGAAGGGGAAGAAGAACACCGGTATCATCAACACGATGCGCGAATGCGGGAACAGCCGGATGTAGGCGCCCGAAACGCCGGCGATGGCGCCCGAGGCGCCAATGGCGGGCAGCACCGAGGTGGGATTCATGATGGCGTGACCGAAGGAAGCGCCAATGCCGCACAGCAGGTAGAACAGGGCGTAGTTCAGCGGTCCCATGCGGTCTTCCACCGCCGGGCCGAAGATATACAGCGTCCACATGTTGAACAGCAGGTGCGCGAAGCCGCCGTGCAGGAAGGTGTTGGTGAGGAAGACCAGCCAGTTCGCATCAAGCCCGTGCTGCTCCGCCCAGCCGGGCACGAAAAAGCGCGCCGGCACCAGCCCCCATTCCATCAGGAAGGCCCTCAGCGCCTCCTCACCGCCCGCCTGGGCGATGGGAACCTGGATAAAGAAGAAGACGAACACGTTGAGCCCGATGATGGCCCACGTGACGAAGGGCGGATGACGCATGGCCACGGTGGTGGCGACGGGAAGCATGGGCGCTCCTTGTCTGGCAACAGGATTGCGGAAGTAGGGCTTCCCGATAATACTGCCGATTCATGAACGCATGGCAAGAGGCCTGTCACACCGCATCGTGGATTGCGCGTTTTCCCGAATCCGTGAATGCGGGCCGGCAAACCGTCAAAACGAAGAAGTGAAAGGCGAAAAGCCGGCAGAAAAGCTATTGCGGATAAGTGGAAAAAACGCGATTATCACCAACGTGATGAAAAGCAGAAAAAAAGCATATTCCACAGCCGTCAAAGCAGCTTCATCCTTGTAAAACTTGTAAAACCTTTTCGGATCCAGCCGCATTGGCCCAGCCCCCGCACGATTTTTGATGGCGGCAAGTTACAGGAAAAATTTTAAGAAAGCATTGCCTGCAAGGCAAAAGACAAGCCCTTCCGGAGTCATGATTCGACAATCACGCCAAAGACAACCCGGGCCCCGCGGGGCTCCAGGCCTGTTATTTTGCCAATTTTGCCGGACAGGTTTTTGCGGGATTTCGTCCGCATTCCGAGCATTCACAAGACAAGGCTTGCGCCACCCAGGCGAAATTTCATGCCATTACAGGACAACATTGCGAATCCCACGCCTATCCCTCCCAATCTCTTCGAGAATGGGCGCCCCTTCAAGGGAGGCTTCCAGCCCTTGTAATCGCCAGCATGCCATCAGCCGTTTTCTCATGAAAAAATCGGCCTGCGGCGATTTTCTCCGCAAACATGAACGAAGAAAATCACGATGCCGCAGGCCGGGATCACTTTTATTCCGGGCTTGAGCCTTATGTCCAAGGCCCTACTTTTTGCTTTTCTTGTCCTTTTTGGCCTTGCCCTTCTTGCTGTTCTTATCCTTGCTTTTCTTGTCTTTTGCCTTCTTGGCCTTGCTCTTCTTGCCCTTCTTGCTCTCGGACTTTTCGCCCTTGGACTTTTTGCTTTTTGCTTCCTTCTTGGCGCCTTCCTTGGCCTTGGACTTCTTGCTCTTGCCGTCCTTCCTGGTCTTTTCCTTCTTGGGCTTGGCCTTGTCCTCGGCGTCCTTGCCGGACTTGTCTTTCTTGGCCTTCTCGTTCTTTGTCTTCTTGGCTTTCTTGGGCTTGCTGTCCTTCTTCTTGCTGTCCTTCTTGGACTTGCTCTTGGTGCCGGAGCCAGCCTTGCCCTTCGAGCGGCAGTAGGCGTCCACCTTCACCCCGTCCTTGCGGGTGTAGGAGCCCACATAAACGCAGTCCTCGCGCGCCTCGCAGGCGGATTTGCTGGTCAGTTCCTTGCACGCCGTGCGCGCTTCCGCCACCTGGCCCACCAGGCCAAAGGCCAGCACCAGCGCCAGCGTGGCGACGAGTTTACGGAAAAACATGGTCATGATGCAGGTTACCCCCGTGTTGGTTGGTTCTTCGTCTCTTGATGGTCTCTATTGGCCGGAATATGCCCGATAACGGGCATGAATGGCAAGTAACGGCCGGAAATGGCCATTTGTGGTCATCTCGCTTGAACGCGTTTGGTGGGTTGTCCGGCATTTGCGCCGCCCGTTTCCTCTTGCGATGAATTGCGGCTTGTTCCAATAGTGCTGTCATCGACGGACATCAATGGATTTCCATCAACTCAGTGGAGCGGCGCATGAGCGGCAACAAGCAAGTGAAAAAGGTGGTGCTGGCCTATTCCGGCGGCCTGGACACCTCCATCATCCTCAAGTGGCTGCAAGAGCATTATGGCGCGGAGGTGGTGACCTTCACCGCCGACCTGGGCCAGGGCGAGGAGCTGGAAGAGGCCCGCAAAAAGGCCGAAATGCTGGGCATCAAGGAGATCTACATCGAGGACCTGCGCGAGGAATTCGTGCGCGACTACGTGTTCCCCATGTTCCGCGCCAATGCCGTCTACGAGGGCGTCTATCTGCTTGGCACCTCCATCGCCCGCCCGCTCATCGCCAAGCGGCTGGTGGAAATCGCCGAGGAAACCGGCGCAGACGCCATCGCGCACGGCGCCACCGGCAAGGGCAACGACCAGGTGCGCTTCGAGCTTTCGGCCTATGCGCTCAACCCCGACATCAAGGTCATCGCGCCGTGGCGGGAGTGGGACTTCAAGAGCCGCTCCGACCTCATCGCCTTCGCCGAGAAGCACCAGATCCCGGTGCCGAAGGACAAGCGCGGCGAGGCGCCGTTCTCGGTGGATGCCAACCTGTTGCACTCCTCCTCCGAGGGCAAGATTCTTGAAGACCCGTGGCAGGAGCCCGCGCCATACGTGTTCCAGCGCACCGTGGCGCCGTGGGAAGCGCCCGATGAGCCGGAGGAAATCACCATCGACTTCGAAAAGGGCGACCCGGTGGCCGTCAACGGCGAGCGCATGAGCCCGGCGACATTGCTGGCCACGCTCAACGACCTTGCGAAGAAGCATGGCATCGGCCGGGTGGACATGGTGGAAAACCGCTTCGTCGGCATGAAGAGCCGTGGCATCTACGAAACGCCGGGCGGCACCATCTTGCTGCCGGCGCATAGGGCCATCGAATCCATCACGCTGGATCGCGAGGCCATGCACCTGAAGGACGAGCTGATGCCGCGCTACGCCACGCTCATCTACAACGGCTTCTGGTTCGCGCCGGAGCGCGAGATGCTCCAGGCGCTCATCGACAAGAGCCAGGAAGACGTCGAGGGCACCGTGCGGCTGAAGCTCTACAAGGGCAATGTCATCGTCACCGGGCGCAAGTCGCCCAAGTCGCTCTACGACGAATCGCTGGTGACCTTCGAGGACGACGAGGGCGCCTACGACCAGAAGGACGCGGAGGGCTTCATCAAGCTCAACGCCCTGCGCCTCAGGGCGCTGGCCAAGCGCCGCCGCGAGACAAGTTGAAGCCCCCGCCATGCCGAGGGCCGAGATTACCTGCCCGGCCGGCGCAGGCGCACGTAAAAGGCGCCGCCGCCGCCGTGCTTCGGGTGCGCGGGCTGGTATCCGGCCACGTGCTCGGCGATGCCCGCTTCCATGAGCCACTGCGGCAATAATTTGCGCAGGCGTCCGGCGCGTTCCGGCGCGTGCCAGTGGTCATAGCCGTGCAGGGTGTGGCGCGAGAAGGGTGATGCGCCCTTGCCGGTAATCACCAGCACGGTGCGCAGGCCCTGCGCGCGGGCGCCGATGATGAAGGCGCGCAGCCGCATATGCGCCTCTTCCACGCCGAAGCCGTGCAAGTCCAGCCGCGCCTCTATGTCCACCATGCCACGAGCCATGCGCTGGCGCGTGCGGCGGTCCAGCGTGCCGCCGGGCGGGCAGCGGTGCGCTTTCGGCTGCGTTACCCTGGCGGCTGGCGAAGCGGTGGTGGAGGGAGGCGATACCGCGGCTTTTCGCCCGCCGGCGGCGCTGGCAGGGGCGGCATGCTTCTTTTGCGGCGCGGGTTTCCCGGCGGGCGCCTGCAAGGCAGGCTTGCCGCGCGGCGGACTGGCGGGGCGCTCGCGACCGGGCAGGGGCTGCACCGTGCGGGCGATGCGCGCCCACAGCTCGGCGTCTTCCGGCGACAATCCCGTGCGCGGCTTCTTTGCCATGGTCTTTGGCTCCTGTTCCCCCTCACGCCCTTTTCGTCAAGTTTGCAGGCTCAAGCGATATTCGCAAGGAAAGGGTTGCTGCGCCGCTCATTCCCGATGGTGGACATCGGCCCATGCCCGGGCACGAAGCGGAAGTCATCCGACAGGCTCAGCAGCTTCTCGCGGATGCACCTGAGCAGCATGGCGTGATCACCGCCGGGAAAGTCCGTGCGGCCGATGCCGCCGGCGAACAGCACATCACCGACAAAGCCCAGCCCGTGTCCCATGTCCAGGAACAGCACGTGCCCCGGCGTGTGTCCGGGGCAATGCCGCACGGTGAAGGCAGCCGCGCCGAGGGTCAACTCGTCGCCCTCATCGAGCCACTCATCCGGTGTTATGCTGCGTCCGGCATCCGCGAGGCCGAAGAAGGCGGCCTGCTCTTCCACGTTTTCCACCAGCCACGCATCGCCCCGGTGCGGGCCCAGCACGGGCACGTTCCCGCCCAGTTGCTCCTTCAGCTCCGCCGCGCCTCCCACGTGGTCGAAATGCCCGTGCGTCAGCCAGATGGCCCGCACCTCCGCGCGTTTCTCGGCAATCAGGCGCAGGATGGCGGGCACGTCTCCACCGGGGTCGACGACGGCCGCCACGCGGGTGTCGATATCGACGAGCAGGGAGCAATTCTGCGCGAAGCCCGTTACCGGCAGGATATGCAGCTCGTAGGGCGGGGCGGGATAGGCGCTCATGACCCGGCCTCCTCCTCTTTTATTTTACTGGCGTATTCGCCGGTTCTTTCGGCGTGCGTTTCAGGGCCTGCCGCAGCATCTCCTTCGTCAGCACGCGCAGCTTCCAGCTCAGCCCGAGATAGAGCGCCGCGCCACCGGTGATGAGCACCAACAGCCAGAACAGTCGTGCCAGAAACGATGTTTCCGGCGTGAACCAGTTCGCCAGCGCGTGCATGGCGGCCAGCAATGCGATGCCCATCACGAAAGCGCTCAGCATCATCAGCGGCACGTTGCGCCGCACTTGCGCATCGGTGCGCCAATAGCCGCGCGCGTGCA
>JALVSR010000153.1 GCA_027024225.1 Hyphomicrobiales bacterium
CCTGCGCTTGCGGCAAATCAAGCTTCACAAACCTGATTTTACCGTAAGTGCGGAACAATCCCGAGCTTTTTTGAGCCAAGGTAGATTTTTCTTGGACACTACTGCGCTTTCGCGGGGATGACGAAAAGAGAAACCGCTTGCACAAGCTTCTTTCTCCGTCATTGATAGCAAACACTTTCATATCAGTTTTTTCTCATTTCAGCATAACTTTCCTTGGACACTACTGGGCGCAAGCCGGGAGCACGCGCGGCATGTTCATGAATTGGCCGCATGAGATGCCGGCTTTCGCCGGCATGACGAGAGGCGTCGTGTCCGGATATGCTCATGCCGGGGCCTCCATGTGCTCTTGGGACTCCGGTTCGGGTGGCGGGGCGGGGGTAAGGCGCCCGGCCTCCATGCGCCAGAAATGTTGCCCCAGGCGGCGTGCCTGTGCGGGGTCGTGGGTGATGAGCAACAGGGTGCGGCCCTCCGCCAGCAGTTCCCGCATGAGGGTTTCCACCTTCTTGCGGCTTTGCGCGTCCAGCGCGCCGGTGGGTTCGTCGAGGATGAGCAGTTCCGGCGCCATGATGAGCGCACGCACGAGGGCCAGCCGCTGGCGCTCGCCGGTGGAAAGGTGCGAAACCTGCCGCGCGAGGATGTCCGGCTTCAGGCCCACCGCCGTTATCCAGTCTTTCAGCCGCGCCCTGTCCGGTGCGTCGGCGGGAAAATGCGCCGCCACATCCGCCGCCCACCAGCCGGTTTCCGCCGGCACGTAGGCGATGAGCCGGCGCCAGAGTGGAGCGGGCGTGGCCTCGCGCACGTACTCGCCCCAGCGCACCGTGCCTTCGTTGGGGTCGAGATCGACGATGGCACGGGCCAGCAGGCTCTTGCCGGAGCCGGACGCGCCCATGATGACGCCGCATTCGCCTCGCGGCAGTGTCAGGCTCGCGGGCTTAAGCATGGGGGGGCGGGCAAGGTCGCGCACTTCCAGCATGGTTCAGTCCTGGCCATCGTTCGTCGTGGTGGGCCGTATCTGGCGGCGCATGTTGGCCATGATCTGGGCCTCCACTTCCTCTTCCTCGTAACCCGTCTGAAGGTCGCTTTCGCCCACCAGGTCCTTGCGGATTTCCGCCGTCAGCCGCGCCAGCGCCTCGTGCACGGCGCGCACCTCCGCCGGGGAATAGGTGGAATCGGCCGAGGCGCGCTCGAACACGTCCAGGAAGCGCTGGTATTCCTCCAGCACGTAAGGCGCGGCCACCAGCGCCAGCTTGTGGGTGATGAATTGCAGGCGCAGGCGCTCCTTGTCCGTGATGCGTCGGGCCGCCAGCACCTGTTCGATGAGATCCAGAAGCGCGCCGTAGATGTTCATCTTCAGGTCGGTGAACTTCAGCGACCATTCCTTTTCCAGCTCCACCTCCGTCTGCTTGTTCAGCAGCAGGGCGGTGATGAGCACGGTGGCCACGATGCCGAGGATGACCAGCAGCACTTCCTGCGTGAAGGGCCACTGTTCGGCCACGCGGTAGGCCGCGCGCAGCCACAGGTAACCCGCCACCACCAGCACCACGGAAAGCAGCAGGTAGAGCAGGTCCTGCCGTCGCAGCGAGGAAAAGCGACCGACGGAGCGCGGCTTCATGTCGTGTATCCTTTCGTGGGCATTGTTTGCATCAGTCGGTGCGATGATGTTTCTTCTGGCTTTTGCGTGGCCTGTTGCCAACCATGCGGCGGGCGAGGGGCTTTGGCAACAGCACGGCCATGAAGCCCGGCGCCTTCATGCGGCCGGCCAGCTCGCCGGCGGCATCCCCGAAGCCGAAGAAGATGTCGCCACGCACCACGCCGCGAATGGCCGTGCCCGTGTCTTGCGCCACCATGAGCCGGCGCATCGGTTCATCGCCGCCACCCCTTTTCGGAATGCGCGTTTGCAGCCACACCGGCGCGCCGTAGGGCCAGAAGCGATAGTCCACCGCCAGCGAGGTCATGGGCGCGAGCTGCACCCCCTGCGCGCCGTAGGCCCCCAGCTTCGGGTCGGGCAGGTTGACCGTGCGGAAGAAGACGTAGGACTTGTTCTTCCACATCAGCGCGCGGGCCTGCTTGGGGTGTTTCTCCAGCCACGCGCGGATGCTCTGCATGGAGATTTCCTCGCGCGGGATTTCGCCGCGCTCGATCAGCAACCGGCCGATGGGGGTGAAGGGATGGCCCGTCTTGCCGGCGAAGGCCAGGCGCAGCACGCGACCATCGTCCAGCCGCACACGGCCCGACCCTTGCACCTGCATGAAGAAGCGATCCACCGGGCTTTTCAGCCAGACGATCTCCAGGCCCTGGCCATCCAGTGCGCCGCGCTCGATCTGCTCGCGGGTGAAATAGGGCAGGGCCCTGCCATTCACGTAGCGGCCGAAGGAAAGCCCCACGCGCTTTGCCTCCCTTGGTTTCAGCCGCACGAGATCTTTCGGCCTGCCGTGCAGGGGCACCTGATATGGGCCATGGCGCTTCAGGCTTCCTTGCACTTCCGGCTCGTAGTAGCCGGTGAACAGTCCCGTGGGCTTGCGCCCGGAAATGGGGGTGACGGGCAGGAAGTGTTTCTCGAAAAAGGCGCGCGCGACCTTGCTGGAGATGTTTTCGGGCAGTTTCAGGGCCGCTTCGCACACCTCACGCCAGTCTTCCAGCCGGCCGCCGAAGCGGGCCTTGCGCCAG
>JALVSR010000154.1 GCA_027024225.1 Hyphomicrobiales bacterium
TCCGCCGCCTACCTGGCGAAGCAGGTGGAAGCGGGCGCGCAGGTGGTGCAGATTTTTGATACCTGGGCGGGTGACCTGGGCGATGGCCTGCGCGAGAAATATGTCATTCGTCCCATTGCGCGCATCGTGGCGAGGATGCGCGAGCTGGGCGCGGAGGTGCCGGTCATCGGGTTTGCTCGCGGCATCGGCGCGGCGCAGCCGCAGTTTGCGCGCGAGACAAAGGTGGCGGCGGTGGGTTGCGAATCCAACATGCCGGTGGACTACATGCGCAACGTGCTGGCGCCGGAGGTGGTGGTGCAGGGCAATCTCGATCCACTGGCGGTCATCGCCGGTGGCGCGGTGCTGGAAGAAGGGGTGAAGCGCCTGCTGCAGCTGCCACCGGAGCGCCACATCTTCAACCTCGGGCACGGTTTTCGGCCGGAAACGCCTGTGGGCCACGTGGAACGCATGATGGCGCTCATCCGCGAGGGAGATGGCCATGCTTGAAGACTGGTATCTCGCCATCAAGGCCTTTCACATCATGGCCGTGATCGCCTGGATGGCCGGGTTGTTCTATTTGCCGCGCCTGTTCGTCTATCATGCAGACGCCGGCAGCGAAGAGCTGGCGGGTACCTTTCGCATCATGGAGCGACGTCTGTACCGGGCGATCATGTGGCCGGCCATGATCGCTGCCTGGGCCGCCGGCCTTGCGCTTGTTTACATCATCGGGCTGATGCACGGATGGCTGCATGTGAAGCTTCTGATGGTTGTGCTGATGACAGCCTTTCATTTTCTGCTGGGATGGCACTTGTCTCGCTTCGCCAGAGGCGAGGAAGACAAATCATCGAAATATTTTCGCATGATCAATGAGATACCGACGATTCTGATGGTCGTGATCGTGGTAATGGCGGTGGTGAAGCCGTTCTGAGGCGGGTTTTTGCAGCCGCCATTTTCATTACAAAATGGTCATATTGACGCAACCATTACGCGGCGATTGAAACGGGATGCGATTTGTCGTATATCAATGGCCGAGTTTGCGGGGCCGGAGGTGATTCCGGTATGTGCAGGCCCTGCCTGTAGTGTCCATTTGCCGCCCAATCCACATAAAACCCAGTGTCCGCTCCATCCGGCCCAGTGAAGGTCGGCATGGTTTGGGGTCCGGCTTCGGTCTTTCCGAATCCATCGTCGGGCGGTGGTCAATCAAGCCATTTCCAGAGGGCTTTGTCGAAGCTATCAGTAATGAATGTCATGATCGATGTTGCCGAAATTTCCCGGATGAAAGAGATCCGGTTGCACGACCTGAAGAAGCAGTCCGTGACCGAGCTGCTGCGGCTGGCGGAAGAGCTGGAAGTGGAAAACGCCGCCGGCATGCGCAAGCAGGAGCTCATGTTCGCCATCCTGAAAAAACTGGCGGAACAGGATGTAACCATCATCGGCGAAGGCGTCGTGGAGGTGCTGCAGGATGGGTTCGGCTTTCTGCGCTCTCCCGATTCCAACTACCTGCCGGGCCCCGATGACATCTATGTCAGTCCCAGCCAGATCCGGAAGTTCAATCTGCGTACCGGTGACACGGTGGAGGGCGAGATTCGCTCCCCAAAGGAAGGTGAACGCTATTTCGCCCTTATCAAGGTCAACAGGATCAATTTCGAGGAGCCGGAAAAGGCCAGGTTCAAGGTCAATTTCGACAATCTCACGCCGCTGTACCCGAACGAGCGGTTGCGCATGGAAATCGAGGATCCGACCATCAAGGATCTCTCGCATCGGGTCATCGATATCGTAACACCGCTGGGCAAGGGCCAGCGCGCGCTCATCGTGGCGCCGCCGCGCACGGGCAAGACGGTATTGTTGCAGAACATCGCCCATTCCATCACCGCCAATCACCCGGAGGTCTATCTCATCGTGCTGCTCATCGACGAGCGCCCGGAAGAAGTGACCGACATGCAGCGTTCGGTGCAAGGCGAGGTGGTGTCCTCCACCTTCGACGAGCCGGCGGCGCGGCACGTGCAGGTGGCGGAAATGGTCATCGAAAAGGCCAAGCGCCTGGTGGAGCACAAGCGCGACGTGGTCATCCTGCTCGACTCCATCACGCGCTTGGGGCGGGCCTACAACACGGTGGTGCCCTCATCCGGCAAGGTGCTCACCGGTGGCGTGGACGCCAACGCCTTGCAGCGCCCCAAGCGCTTCTTCGGTGCGGCGCGCAACATCGAGGAGGGTGGTTCGCTCACCATCATCGCCACCGCGCTCATCGATACCGGTTCGCGCATGGACGAGGTGATCTTCGAGGAGTTCAAGGGCACAGGTAATGCCGAGATCGTGCTGGACCGCAAGATTGCGGACAAGCGCATCTTCCCGGCCATTGACATTCTGCGCTCCGGCACGCGCAAGGAAGAGCTGCTTGTGGAGCCGGATATTCTGAAGAAGACCTATGTCCTGCGCCGTATCCTGCAGCCCATGGGGGCGGTGGGCGCCATCGAATTCCTTCTGGACAAGCTGCGCGCGACGAAGAACAACGCGGAGTTCTTCGATTCCATGAACGCGTGATCGGCGTTCCCACTGAATTGTTTTCGGTTGAGAGAAGCGCCAATGGCGAAATTTCGCCATTGGCGCTTCATTGCCATTTTCTTTCCGCTCCCCAAATCTCAAGGACGGCCCTACGGGCCGCCGTGGAGAGGTTTCATCCTTGACATTCAGGGAGCGGAAAGGCACGTGCCGCTTGCCGTCCGGCCTAAATCATCTTCAGCATGTCCACGACCCTAGGCAGGTCTTCGGGCTTGTGAACAGGTAGGGTGCATTGCTGGCCCTTGCAGGCAAGCAGCGCGGGGCGTTGCTGGATGTTTGCGGCATGGGAAAGATGTTCGGGCAGATCATTCGTTTTCATGTCCAGCGTTAGATGCGCCACCGGAGGGAGGAACTTCAGCTGCTTTGTCAGTCCGTGCAGCAGCTTGAATGTTTCACGTGAATCGTCGCCATGGACCAATATCACCTTTGGCGCGTGATGTTTCAACCATGCCGCATGCAGCATGGTGGCGTGGCCCACGGGCTGCTGCTCGATATCCCGTTTGAACCGCGCGAGTATCTTTTGCGCAAATTCGGCATATCGCGGCTCGCCTGTCAGGTGCTCCAGGACGATAAGGTTGATGAGCGCCATCCCCTGCCATGAAGGCGTGGCCTCGTCTTCGGCGAATACCTGCCGCAAGGGAATATCCGTTACTGATTCGTGAGTGAAACAATAGGCATCGCCAGATTCGCTCGTGTAATGATCCATCATCAGCTGCATCAGGCGGCGAGCCCAGTTCAGGTAGTCGGCTTGCGCCGTCGCGCGGTAGAGATCAAGGGCGGCTTTTGTCATGTTGGCGACGCCATCGGCGGTGGCGGGTGTGAGTGAAAGGTGTCGGTTCCAGCTCTGGCGCAGCTCGCCCTCATGCCACAACGTATTGATGACTTCATCGAACCTCTCACGCGCAAGACCGATCCAGTCTTCGCGCTGGAACGCCAGGCCCGCGTTGGCGAGCGCGGAAATGGCAAGGCCGTTCCAGGAGGCCAGTACCTTGTCATCACGCGTTGGCCGCACACGCCGCTGCCGGGCCTCGAACAACCGCCGCAGCTGTTCGCGCAGGCGTTTTTCCGAATGCTCGTCCATCAGCTCGATGGCATTGCGCCGGTTCAGGATGATCTTGCCTTCCCAGTTGCCGCGTGGGCTCACGTCGTAAACGCGGGCGAAGAGGTCGAACATGTCTGGCTCCACGATGTCGCGGATTTCTTCATATGACCAGACATAGAACCTGCCTTCCTCGCCCTCGCTGTCGGCATCCAGGCTGGCGGCATAACCGGCGCCGGGGATGTGCAGTTCGCGCTCCATGAAGGCGATGGTTTCTTCGATTCGCCTGCGGAACAGTTCGTTTCGCGTGTGCAGCCATGCAAGGGCCATGATGTCGATGAGCTGGGCGTTGTCGTAGAGCATCTTCTCGAAGTGTGGCACCAGCCACAGTTCATCGGTGCTGTAGCGGGCGAAGCCACCCCCCACGTGGTCGTAGATGCCACCCTGGGCGATGTGCACAAGCGTGTTGAACACGTGGTGGCGGGCCGTCTGCCCGCCGGCGTGCAGGATCATGTTGAGGATGGGCACTTGCGGAAACTTCGGCGCGCCGCCGATGCCACCCCTTTCCGGGTCGAACATGTCAATGAGCGCATCGGCCACGCGCCGCGGCAGGCTGAGCGATATGGCTTCCTGCGGGCCATCCGTGGATTTCCTGGCCAGGGCTTGTTGCAAGGCATCGTTCAGCGCTCTGGCGCTGCGCAGCACGCGCTCGCGCTCTTTGCGCCAGATGCGGGAGATCTCTTTCAGGATCTGCTTGAAGCCGGGACGGCCATAGCGAGGTTCGGGAGGAAAATAGGTGCCGCCCCAGAAAGGCGCTCCATCGGGGGTGAGAAACATGGTCAGCGGCCAGCCTCCCTGTTCGCCCATGGCCTGCAAGGCGCTCATGTACAGTTTGTCAATATCCGGTCGTTCTTCGCGGTCGAGTTTCACGCAGATGAAATTCTCGTTCATGAGGCGTGCGATGTCCGGATCCTCGAAGGATTCATGGGCCATGACATGGCACCAGTGACATGCCGCGTAGCCGGATGACAGCAGGATGGGACGGTCGAGCTTGCGTGCCAGAGCGAAAGCCTCCTCTCCCCACGGAAGCCAATGCACGGGATTGTCCTTGTGCTGCAATAAATAGGGGCTGGTTTCTTTGGCCAGACGATTGCCGATGTCCTGCATGCAATTTTGCCCTGTTTGCTCGTGTTTCACGAAAGCCGAAGACAAACATGGCCGAATCACATTGGTCCGCAAGATGTTTTGACGGCCATTTTGCCTGTTGGATGAAAGGTGGGCTGAAAAGGGGCCGCTTGTGCCTGAATGCATCCGGGAGTATCAGCAGGAACCATGTGGGAAACGCAGGATACCATCTTTGCCCTCTCCTCTGGCGCGGGAGTGGCGGCGGTGGCCGTTGTGCGGATCAGCGGCCCGGCCACGGCCGCCATCCTGCGCGACCTGACGGGGCGCGATCTGCCCCCGCCGCGGCGGCTTGTGGTGCGCACCCTGCGCGATCCGGCGTCGCGGAGGATTATCGATCAGGCCATGGTGGCGTGGCTGCCCGGCCCGCGGAGCTTCACGGGTGAGGACATGGCGGAGCTGCAGGTGCATGGCAGCCGGGCGGTGGTGGATTTTCTGCTGGATGTGCTGGCGGGCCGGGAAGGGGCGCGGGCGGCGGAACCGGGCGAGTTTACCCGCCGCGCCATGTGGCATGGCAAGCTGGATCTGGTGCAGGTGGAGGGCCTGGCCGATTTGTTGCGGGCGGAGACCCGCGCCCAGCATCAAATCGCGTTGCGGGGGCTTTCCGGTGAAAGTTCCGGGACGGTTCAAGGCTGGCGGCGCGAGCTGACGGAGCTGCTGGCCCTTCTGGAGGCGGCCATAGATTTCGTTGACGAAGAAGATGTGGCCGGCCGGGCACTGGAAAGCGTTCCGCGGCGGGCTTCGGCACTTGTGGAGCAAATGCGGCACGTATTGCGGGATGCCATGCCGGCCGAGCGGATACGCGAAGGGGTGCGGGTGGTGATAGCCGGAGCGCCTAACGTGGGCAAATCGTCCCTGCTCAACTGGTTGGCGGGACGCGAGGTGGCCATCGTCAGTGACATGCCCGGCACCACGAGGGATGTGCTGGAGGTGCGACTTGATCTTGACGGGGTGCCGGTGACGGTGTTCGACACGGCGGGCCTGCGGAGACGGACGCAAGACGGGATCGAGCGCATTGGCATGGACCGGGCGCGGGACGTGCTGGCGCAGGCCGACATGGTGCTGTGGCTGCACGCGCCGGACGTGAACGAGGCCCCTGAACAGAGCGTTGCGTTGCCCGACGATGTTGCGGTGCTGCATGTTCTCAACAAGGCGGATCTGCTCGATTCGATTCCGCAACGAAATGAGAAATTACGCCGGTATGATATTGTCATGTCCGTGAAGCAAGAAACCGGCCTTGCGGAACTTCTGGAACGGTTGCGCGCGTTTGTGCGAGAACGTTTCGGGCAGGCCGAGTCGGCGTTGTTTTCACGAGTGCGTCAGCGGCAGAAGATTGCCGCGGCCCTGGAGGATCTGCAGCAGTTTGTGTCGGGGCAGGTTCTGCCAGTGGAAATCCAGGCGGAGCTGGCGCGCTCGGCCCTGCGGCATCTGGACGAGCTTATGGGCCGGGTGGACGTGGAAGAATTGCTGGATCACATTTTCGCGGAATTCTGCATTGGCAAATAGCCGATGACGGAAGGCGCCGCATTGCTGTTTCACGTGAAACGCAAGAGTCAATATCGTATATCGCGTTTTGCACAGAAAAAAGTCGCTTGTGGAAAATTGGTGGATTGGGCATGACCCCAAGGTCATGACAGAGAGCGTGAAAACATATGACGTGGTGGTGGTGGGCGGCGGTCATGCCGGCTGCGAGGCGGCCGCGGCCGCCGCGCGCATGGGCGCGTGCGTAGGATTGGTGACGCAAAGGCCGGAACGTATTGGAGAAATGTCGTGCAATCCGGCCATTGGCGGCGTCGGCAAGGGACACCTGGTGCGCGAGGTTGATGCGCTGGACGGGCTGATGGCGCGGGTGGCGGATGCCGCCGCCATACATTACCGGCTGCTCAATCGCTCACGCGGGCCGGCCGTGCATGGCCCGCGGGCGCAAATGGACCGGTTGCTTTATCGGGGCCACATGCAGGATGCCCTGAAACGGCAGGCAAACCTCGATATCATCGCCGGCGAGGTGGCGGACATTCGGGTGAAACACGGGCGCGTGCGGGCCGTGGCGCTGGCCGATGGCGCCGTCCTGGCCTGCAAGGCGGTGGTGCTGACCACTGGCACCTTTCTCAATGGTCTCATTCATCTGGGAGAGAAAAGCTGGCCGGCGGGTCGGATGGGTGACGCGCCGGCAAGAACGCTGGCCGAACGGCTGCGGGAGATGAAACTGCGTCTGGGGCGACTGAAAACCGGCACACCGCCGAGGCTGGACCGCAAAACCATCGATTTCGATCGCCTGGAGCCCCAGCCGGGGGATAAGGAGCCGGTGTTTCTTTCCTTCCTTACCGAGAAGGTGAAGAACCCGCAGGTGCTATGTCACATCACGCACACCACGGGTGAAACGCACGAGATCATCCGCGCGAACCTTGAGCGCTCGGCCATGTATTCGGGCCGCATCTCCAGCACGGGGCCGCGCTATTGCCCCTCCATCGAGGACAAGATCGTGCGATTCGCAGAGAAACCTTCGCACCAGATTTTTCTGGAACCGGAGGGCCTGAATTGTGACATCGTCTATCCCAATGGCATTTCCACCTCGCTGCCGGCCGATGTGCAAGAGCGAATGGTGCATTCCATTCCGGGGCTTGAACGGGCGCGCATCACCCAGCCCGGATATGCCATCGAATATGATTATGTGGATCCGCGCGAATTACTGCACAGCCTGATGCTGCGCCAGTGCGAAGGCATGTTTCTGGCGGGACAGATCAATGGCACCACCGGCTACGAGGAAGCGGCGGCGCAAGGCATTCTGGCGGGTATCAACAGCGCGCTGTTCGCGGCCGGGCGCGAGCCCGTGATCATATCCCGCACGCAGGCGTACATGGGCGTGCTTGTGGATGACCTCGTCTCGCGCGGCGTGAGCGAGCCATACCGGATGTTCACATCCCGGGCCGAATATCGCCTGCTGCTGCGGGCGGACAATGCGGATGAACGATTGACCGACATGGGAATTGCGCTGGGCGTCGTGGGGCCGGAGCGGGCCGAGGCATGGCGGCGCAAGAAGCGGGAAATCGATACCCTCATGGACCTTGCCCGCAGCCAGGCGCTGACACCACAGGAAGCCCGCCGACATGGGCTGAACGTGAACCTGGACGGTCGGCGGCGCAATGTCATCGATCTGTTGGCGTTGCCTGGGGTATCGCTGGATGATCTGATGCGCATCTGGCCGCGGCTGGCGGCATTTTCACGTGAATCCCTGCAACGGCTGGAGGTGGCCGCGGTCTATGCCGGCTACCTGGAGCGGCAGGAACGCGATGCGGCACTCATTCGTCGCGAGGAAAATCTGCGCATTCCCGATGGGCTGGACC
>JALVSR010000155.1 GCA_027024225.1 Hyphomicrobiales bacterium
GTCACCAATGGGGGCAGGTTGGCGGCGTCCAGCTCCACTTCCTTGTCGAACACCGCGTCCTCGTCGCTCTTCAGCGTGCGCCAGTATGCCACCGCCTTGTCCCACAGCTCGCCTTTCGGCGCCATGGGCCGGCCGCGGAAATATTCGATGGTCTTCTCATCGGGCGCAATCAGCCCCGCGCGCGCCCCGGCCTCGATGGACATGTTGCACACCGTCATGCGGCCCTCGATGGACATCTCCTCGAAGACGTTGCCGGCGTATTCGATGACGTAACCCGTGCCGCCCGCGGTGCCGATCTCGCCGATGATGGCGAGGATCACGTCCTTGGGCGTAACACCATCGGGCAGCCGGCCGCGCACCCACACGCGCATGTTCTTCGCCTTTTTCTGGATCAGCGTCTGGGTGGCCAGCACATGTTCCACTTCCGAGGTGCCGATGCCATGGGCCAGCGCGCCGAAGGCGCCGTGCGTGGAGGTGTGCGAGTCCCCGCACACGATGGTGGTGCCGGGCAGCGTGAAGCCTTGTTCCGGTCCCACCACGTGCACGATGCCCTGGCGCGCATCGTGCTCATCGAAATAGGTGATGCCGAACTCCGCGCAGTTCTTCGCCAGCGTCTCGATCTGCAGTTTCGATTCCGGGTCGTCGATGCCCTTGCTGCGGTCGGTGGTGGGCACGTTGTGATCCACCACCGCAAGAGTCTTTTCCGGGTGGCGCACCTTGCGCCCGGCCGCGCGCAAGCCCTCAAACGCCTGCGGACTGGTGACCTCGTGAATCAGGTGCCGGTCGATGAAAATGAGCGAGGAGTCGTCCTCGTTGGTTTCGATGACGTGGGCATCCCAGATCTTGTCGTAGAGCGTCTTGCCGGCCATGGTTGCTCAAGCCCGATGTTGGATGTTTCGGCGAAAGCGTCGGCAGAGATGTATCACCAACGCCGGATGTGGCAAAGGCCGGACATGCGCCCGGCCTTGCCATGTTGGGAAAATCATTGCTCGCGGGCGCGGAATTATTCCTCGCCGCCGGCCTCGGCCTGCTCGCTGGCCTGGGCGGCTTCGGCCTGCGCCTGCTGCTCGGCGGCTTTCGCGGCCTTGGCCTCTTCGGCGGCCTTCGCGGCGGCCTTGCGCTTGGCCACCTGGTGCGGCAGCAACTCCGGAATGCGCGCCGCCTTGCCCGTGCGGCCGCGCAGATAATACAGCTTCGCCCGGCGCACGCGGCCATAGCGCACCACCCTGATTTCCTCGATATTGGGCGAATACAGCGGGAATACGCGCTCCACGCCCTCGCCATAGGAAATCTTGCGCACGGTGAAACTCTCGTTCAGGCCAGAGCCCTTGCGCGCGATCACCACGCCCTCGAAGTTCTGAATGCGCGAGCGCTCACCTTCGGTCACGCGCACCGCCACCACGACGGTATCGCCAGGACGAAAATCCGGAATGGGGCGCTTGGCGGCGATCTTTTCCGCCTGTTCCTTTTCCAGCTGCTCGATGATGTTCATGGCGGGCATTCCCTGATATTTCGCTGGCGGAGCATTCCGCCTGAAAACACGTCAAAAAACCAGCGTCGCCGCCCTCCCTCTGGGTGGAAAGCGCGTCGCTGCCTTGCGCATGTCTGCTAACAAAAACTTGGCTGTGGCAGGCTATAACCCCGAACCCTCTGGCAAGTCAACGCCAAAAGCCCCGCTGCCACATTGCGCAAAACGCATGAATGTCATGCACGCACGGCTGACAGGAGAACACGGCTCTGGCATAATCGTGCCTGATGCGACAGTTTGTTCGACAACCTCTCCTGGCCCGCATCGAGGGCCTGCCCATCCTGGCCCAGCGCGAGGATGCCATCGACGCCAACGTCTATAACCTCTGGCGGCGGCTGCGCCTGCGCGAAGGCCCGCACGTGGAGTTGTCCCTGCCGGGCCTGAAGGAAATGCGGCTGGTGCTGGAAGACGCGGCCTGGGCGGTGGTGGACGGCAACCGCCATGACGTGCCGGTGCTGGCGTGGGTGGACTTCGCCGCCCTGAAAAGCCGCTCCAGCCTGCACGAACCGATCGCCTGCAAGGTGAATTATTACCACTACATGGCCAGCCACGTGCGCGGCAAGGCGCTGGAACGCATGGAACAGGCCATCACCCGCCGCCTTTCCCGGCGCTGATGAAAAATCCTTGGGGCTGCCCTGGATAAATCACGCAACATCAATTCATATTATTGAAAATGCCTCAGAATCTGACTCTTGAGGGACAAGAGAAGCGCCAATGGCGATTTTTCGCCATTGGCGCTTCCTTGCCATTCTTTTCACAACTCATTGAATGTCAAGCATGAAACCGCTTCGCGGCGGCCCGCAGGCCCGTGCTTGACATTCAATGAGTTGTGAAACGGCAAATTCGTTATCTGGGGCAGCTCCAAATCCTTTTTTCCCCTTATTCGCTTTCGTCGCGCAAGGGGCGGGAGAGCAGGCGCTCCACCTCCGTGTCCGGGGCCGTCTGCCCCGTCACCACCCGGCACACGGCCTCCGATACCGGCATGTCCACCCCGTGATCGGCCGCCATGCGAGTGACGATCCGCGCCGTGAACACGCCTTCGGCCACGGTGATGCGCTCGCCCATGATTTCTTCCAGCGAGCGCCCGCGGCCCAGCTCCTGGCCAAGCGTGTAGTTGCGCGACTTGGTGGACGTGGCCGTGAGCATGAGGTCGCCGAGGCCGGAAAGGCCGGTGAGCGTCTCTTCCCGCGCTCCCAGCGCCCGCCCCAGCCGGCGCATTTCGGCAAATGCGCGGGTGAGCAGGGCCGCGCGGGCGGAATCGCCCAGCCCCATGCCCGCCACGATGCCACACGCGATGGCCAGCACGTTCTTCAGCGCGCCGCCAAGCTGCACGCCAATGAGATCATTGGACGAATAGATGCGAAACCGCGGGTGCGCCAGCATGCGCGCCAGTTCCCGCGCCTGTTCGATATCCTCTCCGGCCAATGTTACCGCCGCCGGCAGGTTTTTCGCCACCTCGATGGCAAAACTGGGCCCCGACAGGGCGAACGGCACATATTCCCGCGTCTCTTCGTGCACCACATCGCTCAGGAACTTCCCCGTGTTCTGCTCGATGCCCTTCGCACACAGGATGAGCGGTTTCTCGGAGACCGCGCCCGCCGCCTTCAGGTTTCGCAGCATCTCCCGCGTGGCCTGCGCTGGCGTTACCAGCAGCACGACATCCGGCTTGGCCGCCTCGCGCAGATCATTGGTGGGCGTGATGGCTTCCGGCAGGGGAATGCCCGGCAGGTAGCGCACGTTCTCGCGCCGCTGGCGTATATCCTCCGCCAGCTCCGGCTCGCGCACCCACAACACCACTTCGTGCCCCGCGCGCACGACACTGAGCGCCAGCGCCGTGCCCCACGCCCCGGCACCGATGATACCGATCTGCCCCATGCCCTTCCCCTGCTGTCCGGAATGCACGAAAAGAGTTGCCTTGCGCGGCGATTATGGGCCAGAAGGCAGGCCATCGGCAATACGGGATGCACGCGGGCGTTCGCGCCCGGCCGGAGATATCGCCATGCCCGCACAAGACGAGCTGGACCTGGAAGCCCTTTCGCCCTTTCGCCACTTCACGCGAGAAGAATGGGCGCGCCTGCGCGCCGACACGCCCCTGACGCTGACCGAGGCGGATCTTGAGAAGGTGCGCGGCCTGGCGGTGGAGATCGACCTTGAAGAAGTGGAAGAGGTCTATCTTCCGCTCTCGCGCCTGCTGAACCTGCACGTGGCCGCTGTGCAACGCCTGTTCGAGGCGCGCCAGCAGTTCCTGGGCGGCAACGGGCACAAGGTGCCGTTCATCATCGGCTTGGCGGGCTCGGTGGCGGTGGGCAAGTCCACCACCGCGCGCCTGCTGCGCGAGCTGCTCTCCCGCTGGGACGACCACCCCCGCGTTGACCTGGTGCCAACGGACGGCTTCCTGCTGCCCAACAAGGAGCTGCAAAGGCGCGGCCTGATGGGGCGCAAGGGCTTTCCCGAATCCTACGACCTGCCCAAGCTGCTGCGCTTTCTCACCGACGTGCGCGCCGGCAAGCGCAAGGTGCGCGCACCGGTTTACGATCACCTGACCTACGACGTGGTGCCGGATGAATACATCGAGATCGACCAGCCGGACATTCTCATCATCGAGGGGCTGAACGTGCTGCAAACCGGCCGCCTGCCAAGGGACGGCAAGGCCATTCCCTTCGTCTCGGACTTCTTCGACTTCTCGCTTTACCTCGATGCGCCGGAGGCCTTGCTGCGGGAATGGTACGTGCGGCGCTTCTTCATGCTGCGCAAGACGGCCTTTGCCGACCCGCGCTCCTACTTTCACCGCTACGCCGCGCTGGACGACGTGCAGGCCGAGGCCGTGGCCACGCAGATCTGGGAAACCATCAACCTCGTCAACCTGCGCGAGAACATCCGCCCCACCCGCCCCCGCGCCGACCTGATATTGCGAAAAGGTGCGCACCACCGGGTGGAAGAGGTTTTCCTGCGCCACATCTGACGTCGGCGTGCGTAAAGGCTCACCACTGCAAGCTTCCCCATGGCCCCATGACAACCTCATAAGCCGGCCATCCGGACCAGCCCGTTCATGTTGTGGGAACCCGGGCGGGGCGGTGGACGGTGCCTGCCGCATGCTGGCTTGAGCGCGCCCAGAGCCCGGCTGCGGCAACCGCGGAAAGATGAAAAGAGGAATGATTCCGGAAGGCGCCGCCGACGGTGAGCATCGAACATGCTTCACATCGGGCGGACAACCTCCTATATGGCGCATGTGGCGGCACTGTCCGGTGCGTGACGGCAGTTATCCCGGGGCCCTTACCTCGATCCCAGGGAGCTGTCCCTGCGCTTGACCGTGGTCTTGCGCACACGGCGCCCACCTGCTCGTGCGGGAACCCAGGGATCAACCACGCCGCACGGCCAGGATGGTCCGCCACATTTCCTGCCACCCAGACTTCCGCCCACCTCGCATCCACGCGAAAACGGAAACATGCCGCGCCAAGAATGGCGCGCGGGCGGACCAATGCCTTCTTCAGGATGAAAAACGCGCCGAATTTACTTCACTGCGCGCAGGATGGTGGCCAGCGGCTTGAACATGCCCGGCGCGGCGCAGATGATGTCGCCGGTTTCCAGCATATCGCCCTTACCATCGAGCTCCTCGACGACGCCGCCGGCCTCGCGCACCATCAGGATGCCCGCGGCGATATCCCATGCCTTCAGCCCGCGCTCCCAGTAGCCATCGAAGCGTCCGGCCGCCACCCAGCAAAAGTCCAGCGACGCCGCGCCATAGCGACGCAGCCCCGCCACCTGCTCCTGCACCACCGCCAGCTCGCGCCGAAAGCGCGCCAGATCCGCCCGGCCGCGGTGCGGACAGCCGTTGACGATAACGGCCTCGGAAAGCCGCGTTCGGGCCGAGCAGCGGATGCGCCGGTTGTTGAGCATCGCGCCACGGCCCTTCTCGGCCAGGAACATCTCGTCCGCGACGGGGTTGTAAATGAGCGCGGCGATGATTTCGTCCCCCCGTTTCAGGGCGATGGACATGGCGAAATGCGGAATGCCATGGATGAAATTGGTGGTGCCGTCGATGGGGTCGATGATCCAGAAATGCTCCCCATCCCCGGCGACATCCTCCCCTTCCTCCAGGATGAACCCATAATTTGGCCGGGCGCGGCGCAGTTCCTCGAACAGGATTTCCTCGGTGCGCCTGTCGGCCCGGGTAACGAAATCGGCCGGCCCCTTCACCGACACCTGCAGCTGCTCCACCTCCGCGAAGTCGCGGCACAGCGGGCGCGCGGCCTTGCGCGCGGCTTTCACCATCACGTTCAATGTCGGCGAATGCACCATTTGCCTGGTCTTCCCATCGTTGCTCGGTATTGCGCTGCGTTTACGTGTTTCAGCCCGTTCCCGCTGTCAAGGGGCCTTGCCCGCCAAAGGCGGCGCTCCGCGCCCTTGACAGCGGGAACGGGCTGAAAGAATGGCAATGAAGCGCCAATGGCGAAAAACCGCCATTGGCGCTTCTCTTGGCAATCCTTAACCCTCGGCGCGCTTCACGTACGTGAGGTCTTCGGTGTTCACCACGATCTTTTCGCCCGCCGAAATGAACGGGGGCACCATGACGCGCAGGCCGTTTTCCAGCACCGCCGGTTTATACGAGCTGGCCGCCGTCTGGCCCTTCACCACCGGCTCGGCCTCCACCACTTCCAATGTCACGTGCAGGGGCAGCTTCACGCCCAGTGGCTTGCCCTCGTGCATTTCCAACGTCACGGTCATGCCATCCTGCAAAAAGGCCGCACGATCGCCCAGGAAATCCTTCGGCAGCTCGATCTGCTCGTAAGTCTCCATGTCCATGAACACCAGCATATCGTCCTGCGCGTAGAGAAACTGGTGGTCGCGCTCCTCCAGCCGCACGCGCTCCACGCTCTCCGTGGCGCGGAAGCGCTCGTTCAGCTTGGTGCCGCTGGTGACCGACTTCATTTCCACCTGCGCGAAAGCTCCGCCCTTGCCGGGCTTCACATGTTCGGTCTTGGTCACCACCCACAGGTCCCCCTTGTGCTGCAGCACCATGCCGGGACGGATTTCGTTGCCCTGGATTTTCATCTTGCCCTCGAAATTGCCGTGGATGTTTCGGTTCGCACACCGGGCGCCGGAGGTTGCCGGATCGAGTTCCACCCGGAAAACACACCGCGCGCCTTCCCGTCACCGGCGGAAAGGCGCGCGTGCAACGTGGCTCCCCGGACCGCAAGGGCCCGTTGTCACTTGCCGCCCTTGGGCAGCAGGCCTTCGCGCTGCAGCTTCTTGCGCAGCAGCTTGCGCGCGCGACGCATGGCTTCCGCCTTTTCGCGCTTGCGGCGTTCGGAAGGCTTCTCGTAAAAGGCGCGCAGCTTCATCTCGCGGAAGATGCCTTCGCGCTGCATCTTTTTTTTCAGCGCCTTGAGAGCCTGATCGATGTTGTTTTCACGAACGACGACCTGAACCACTTCTCTTCACCGTCCTTTCAATGACTGGATGGGTTCTTGTTTCACATGGCATGCCCGCCGGAGCGGGCACGAAAAAAAACGTTCGGGGAAAGCCTCCCCGCAAGGCCTGTGAGGGAATTACCAGAAAACACCTCCCCTGTCGAGAGGCGGCGAACACAAAAACAGCCCGCGCCACCCCCTGACGCGATCATCCTCCAGAGCCACGATATCGCGGCGAGGTCACACACCACGCACCACTTGCAAGGCCTGGGGCTTGCGGAATGGCCGCTCGTGCTTCAGCACGGGGATTTGCCTGCGCGCCGTGGCCACCCGTTCGGCGTCCAGCACGGCGTGAATCACGGCCGGCTCCTCGCCCGCCTCCGCCAGCACCTCGCCCCATGGCGAGATGATGAGGCTGTGGCCATAAGTCATGCGCCCGCTCTCGTGCAGCCCGCCCTGCGCCGCGGCCAGCACGTAGGCGCCGTTCTCTATGGCCCGCGCACGGGTGAGCACGTGCCAGTGCGCGCGGCCCGTGGGCACGGTGAAGGCCGCCGGAATGGAAAACATCTGCGCGCCCGCGTGCGCCAGCGCGCGATACAGCGCCGGAAAGCGCACGTCGTAACAGATGGAAAAGCCCAGCCGCAGCCCGGCCACGTTCGACACCACCGCCTGCTCGCCGGGCCGGATGTAATCCGATTCGCGGTAATGCTCCGCCTCGCCAAGATCAACGTCGAACAGGTGGATCTTGTCATACCAGGCGATGGCCTTGCCCGCCGGGTCGAACAGGATGGAGCGGTTCACCAGCCGCTTCTCGCCCGGAATCTCCGAGCGCAGCGCCAGCGAGCCAATGTGCAGGAACAGCTCGTATTTTTTCGCCACCTCCGAGAAATGCCGCACCGCCTGGTCTTCCTTCATGGTGCGCACCACATTGCGCAGGCGCTCCTTGTCCTCTTCCATGATGGCGGTGTTTTCAGGCGTCAGCACATAGCGCGCCCCATCGGCCCGCGCCTCGCGGATGAACTCGGTGGCCTGGCGCAGGTTGGCCGGAATGTCGGTGCCGGAACGCAACTGCACACACGCGACGGGCAGTTTCGTCACTTGCAGCATGGTTT